>NZ_JAJJZF010000019.1:0-82740 GCF_020966275.1 Pseudoalteromonas sp. MB41
GTGGCACTTCCTGAGACGGGCTATTGCGTCGGTGAATGGCGATCAGTTCCGAGGCAAAAACGAGAGTGAAATCGCTATCTGGAATGAATGTGCAAGATTGCTTGCCAACGCGATCATCTACTTCAACTCCGCGATACTGAGTCATCTGCTGGGACACTTTGAAGCGAGAGGAGATGAAGAGAAAGCGGGTATCACTCGTGCTGTTTCGCCCGTTGCGTGGCAAAATATCAACTTAAGCGGAACGTATAACTTCACTAATACTGGGAAATTGCCCGATATTGGCGAAATAACGAGGCCGATAGTGGATGATTAGGCTCCAAACTGAAAGTAAACCACCTCCGCAGCCATTTATTGGTGTAGTCTACAGAGGATTATGTCTTTTTAGAGGGGGAAATCCCCAGAACCCCTCTAAGGTAATTGCTAAATCACTAAAACAATTTGGCATTGTACGAAGGAAAAGTTTAACTCTAAGCCCACCTAAATTCTCTCAAACAACTAATGTACTGGCATTTATTGCAGGCTATATTGAAGGTGATGGATGGGTTAGAAAATATTACCAAAGAAATAATAAATGCTTTTGTATTGGCTTATGTAGTGGTTCAAAGCAGTTCATCGAATGGGCTCATAATGAAATAAAAAGCCAGCTGGGAATTACTGGTTCATTTAGCACCAATCAAAATTCAGTATCATTAAAATATTCAAACTCGGCTAGTATTACCTTGTTAGAGCGCTTATATCCTGTCTCTAACCAGAATAGTAAGATTACTAAAGCTTATTCAGAATTGGCATCTATAACTGGCCATGACAAACTTGAAATTTCATCGTGATTAAAATAAAGCTTTGTTCCATCACTTTTCAAAATGTAGCTTTCCAAAGATATTGGGTCTGTTCTTAATGTACCTTTGATATGACATTCAACTGATGTACAGCCTCGTAAAACTAATGTTGTATTTGGGGTACCATCACTGAGAAGAGCAACAACCCTATTTGTGACGTAGGTATGCAAAAGATAAATTATACCTATAACAGCTATCACCATATACCAAAAGCTTCTAAGTTCCCTAGATTCCGCCATATTTCGCCTACATTGTATTAATTTAACTCGCCTATTTTTCTAAGCGTACTTTAAATGAGTACTCTCTTTGCAATCTTCAATAAAAAGGCCTTAACAAATCATATATTTGTTAAGGCGCTTTGACACAACAACTTAATCATACATGAGTATTAAACCCACCAGCTAATTTTAAATTACTTCATTGCCTGAGTAACCGCATATGGCGTAGCAACCAACTTCAAATCTTCACCTATTTTGTATCGCATTTTATCAAGATCATCATTGAGCTTATCCAGTGATTCGATATATGGTTTAGCAACAGCCCCTTTTAGTGATACACCTACAGATGAATTTGACTTGATGTTATGAAGTACTTCCTGAAGTACCGTTATTATTTGCTGAGCTACAGCTTCCTGCGCTGTTAATGATAATGTCTTTGCGGCCAACCGAGGGCTTTTTAAAGCGCTTACTAACTCAGTAGCATTTAAATCTGCAATAGCTTGTAGTGCAATTTCATCTGCCGTCTGAGCTACATTCAGTCTTTTATCAATTTTGGCAACGAGCTTTTCTGCTATATCATCAAAAATGTACTTCAAGCCTCTGCTTGAGATAGTTTGTTCAATAGGGTTTAAGCAATTTGGATCTGTGCTTTCACACTTCATTACTCTAATTGAACCTGTATCAGACTCTTCGAAAATATCTCTTAATGAGACAGTTGCAGGTTTAGTTATTACATCAATCCCAGTATCGGTCGAGCTTGTGCTTCCAGACTTTCTAGAAATTGTTGTACCGGTTAACGACATGATCAGGTCTTTTAAGTTTGCGCCACCCAAACCTGAGATTGAGGAATGGGTATATGCACTGACATTTGCATTCACTAGAATATGATGAGCTGTATTAACTTCTACTTCGACACCATTTTTTTCTGCTTTAACAGCTGTATTATCTGTATCGCCTTTCGTAGCGTTTGCCTCACCTCTATCTGTTAACCAACCTGAAGCATCATTTGCGAGCCCTTCTAAAGCACCAAACTGCACTGAGCTCTTGAAAGTATCGACTGCATTTGTGCCGTCATCTAATTTCAGATCTCCCAAATATCCAACAGCCTTTTCGCAGCCATTAGCCGTCATTTGATTAAATTCATCAAGTTTTGTTTGAAGGTCTGACATTAACTTACTACATGAGGGACAAACTGAAGTTAAAGCCAAATTAAAGGCGTATGATGGTACACCTTGTGCAATCGCCCTTCCCATTTGCACTAATTGGTCGGAGTTTATTAAGCTAAAGCTTCCAGCAAAAAAATCGATGCCACCACAGCCTCCAGATATTTTCGGAGGTTGAAAATTAACGACATTAGCTCTTACCCCTTTTACTCTGTAAGAAGCCCCACCAAAACTAATACCGTTTCTTGTTGGTGTACTGAATGAAGTAGCAGTTGTCGTTTGAAATGTTACAGCTTCAGTAAAGACATCTTCCATCACAGTTGAAGCATGAATTGATGGAGACAAAGCGCTAAGTGCAATTAGCACTGTTAATTTATTAATTTTAAACATTACTGAGCCTTTGATGTCGTTGAAAGGTTAATCTCATTAAGCCGTTTTCTGAGTAGGTCAGATAGAATTGAAGGGTTGTCTTCTAACTTTTGCTTTTCAACTACTAAAGGCTCCTTTGACACAAGAATGTCTTTTACTTCTTGTGTTTTAACGAATTGCTCCTCACTAATGAGGTTCATCCGTTTTGCTGCATATAGTGCTCTTTGAACAAGTTCACTACCTGATGCCATGCCATATTTAATTGTTTGAAAGTGCTGACCATCATTTGAGACAAGCATTGTTGTAGGGGTAATGTTCACTTGAAACTTTCGAGACAAAGTCATATTAGGGTCGATCACATGCTTAACTCCCGGGAACTCTTTATCTAAAAGAATGCCATCCATTGAGATTGCTAACACATCAACCCCCATTATCTTAGCTAAGGACTCCATCGCAGGAAATTGTTGGTGACAATACGGGCAGTCAGAACGATAGAACATCCACAGCCCTGCTTTATCAAATAAAGAATTGAACACTTTGGCTTTATCTTTATTTGTTTTTACTTTATGAGCAAATAACGCATTACTTGAATTTGGTCGGCGGTTACTTTCAGAAAGTTGTTCTTCAAACATAAAAAATTCTTTTGTTTGATCGCTAAATGCATTCGCTTTGTCGATAGCTAAACGTTGTGCGTAATAATAGTTTGAGATGTTCTCTGTACTAGGGTCATCAATAGCTGTATTGAGTAATTTAGGAAGGTTTTCTTTCAACCACGCTGAATTAATTTCAACCATTTCTGGTTGTTTCTTATCATTTGGCTGTGCAGAAGGAGGTTGCGCCTTTGGAACTTCTTGCTTTTCCTCATCTACAAGCTCAGGATCTTCGTAAAAGTGCCATCCTCTACTAGGCTTTTCTGTTCCAGAAACCGGTGAGCTTTTAGCAGACACAAAGCCAGCATTCGTAAGTCCCAATGCTACAATTGTTAAACTTAAATAGAATCTCATTCCTTTCAACCTACGAAATATTAGCTACTTGCGTGTGTTGTACTCGAACTGATTGCTCTTGAACGAAATGATGGATATTTACTTTTTTAAGTTTGATTGTTTTCACTGACTTTGGATTAACACCACAACGGCACCAAGGACAAGAAGAAGTGAAGCTTTGGGTTGTTCTTAAATAAAAGCGGCCACATGAGCATCTATTGGGGTATAAGTCCTGCTTAGAAATTCCACAAAACAATGAATTTACTTGATTAATGTCAATTGGGTCGACCAAATCTTGGAAGCGCTTATTAAAGCTTATACAAACATTAACAAGCATATCTGCAAAAACATTATCATTATCAAAATCAAAATTAGGGTACAGAGCTTTAGCTTCATTAAATAGCAGATTCGCTATCAAAAAGCCTTCGCGGTTTGAATCAACCCATCCATAACCAACTGAATTTGCAATTTTCTTGAACTCAAAAGGCTTAGAAGAAATAGTGTCTACTTCCCTTTTTATTTCTTTATAGCGTCCAATTTTGATATAAGGAAAGAGCTCTGCAACAAGAGCTGGTCTTGCATTAAGAGACATCAGCGTAACAATCAGTGAAATGTCTCTTGTTATATTATATGAAACACTTCTTCCATCCACTAAACCTATGAGTTCTGAACTAATTGCATTCATAATTAATTCCCCACCACAGCGATTGAGGTACTTGCAGCTAAGTTTTTAAGCTTGCCAAGTTTTGAATCATTATTCTCAGCACTTTTAATAGCATCTAGCATTTGTTTAATTCCATTCAAACCAAGCGATGCCGCGTTAATAACTGTTTTTTCTCTAGCTAGTCGTTGCAATGTCATTGTACTAGCATCACGTATAGCAACCACATCAGCTTCAGATTGAATACAGAAAAGGTGCGCAGCCAATTGAATATCTACAACTGCAGCTTGTTTCACTAGAAGCAACGCACTAACTTGAATAGATATTGCTTCATCCAAAAATTGACTTCGATTTTCCATAACACAACCAATAAAAAATTATTAACAATGAAGCTATATTTTAAACAGAAGGTCACTAAATTGGCAACTATACAAAGTGTATATTTCACAATTAAAATTTATAGAAAATTTAAACAGTTGATTTTATTATTATTTATTTATTTATAAACCGACACATTATGATGCAAAAAAAATAAACACAACCTCCATCACTAGCACTTTATAACTAGATAATTAAGTCGAGTACTGTTATCAAAAATCAAAGTTGGCCATTCACAATCCAAATGTAATACTCAATTCAGGTTTAACTTTTAGGTTTTTAAATGACATCTCTGTTTCACATTGCAAATAAAATTAATGAAATGCTCACAGCATATGAGCTGGGTAACCTTCAAGAATTGAGGAAAAATATTCATTCTTTATCACGAGTTCCCTCAAAGTACGTATTTGACCAAAGGGGAGTAAAAAAAGATTGGGGAGCTCATTTCGGAGGTCGAGCCGAGCTTCAATTTAACATCGGCTTTGAAAATAATTCATTTCGATACGGAGTAGCATTCTCCCTTCGCCCTAGTAGAGATCATCCAAACCTTAATGCTCTAATAGAGAAAATTAATTTATTCAATGAATACATCAATGAATTCGGAACTGAGTTTTACGATTTAAGCATGTGGCACTATGATGTTGAGCATGACGGCTCTAGAAGTGAAGACTTTCAGCCAACCATAATCAAGTCAGAATGGTGCAAAACTAATGCTTTTATTTTCCTAGGTGAAAAACAAAATCGTGAAAGAATTGATTATCAGCGAGTTTGTGATGTGTTAGATCGCTTACTACCTTTGTATCTTCACATAGAGATAGCATCAAATACTGACAACCCTTCTACTCCCTCTTTTGTTTTCAAACCAGGTTGCAGAGCAAAACTGTCATTTACCAAAGCCTCCTATAAGAAGGATCAGCAAATAGATGTACGACTATTACACAATGATCTTCAACAGGCTTTGTATGATGAATTAGTGCAAGTCTATGGCAGGGATAACGTAGGCACTGAAAACGTTATAGGATGCGGAAGAGTTGATCTGACTCTCCAATTGGGTGAAAAGTACAGGTTGTATGAAATCAAAACTGCATTTAGTGCTAAATCATGCATACGGCAAGCAATTGGGCAACTTCTAGAGTATGCGTACTTTTATAAAGCAGGTTTCGTTGAAAAGTTAATTGTTGCTGGTCCTGTAAAATGCACAAGCGTTGAACATTCCTATCTGAATGAACTGCAAAACAAGTTTAATTTGCCGATCGAGTATTATCAAATCAAAGGCCCATGCTTTGACTTTGATTAGGTTATAATTTCATTTTACTTTCTTAAATTGTATTTATGTTGAAAAACCCCAAGGTAAGGGCGGAAATATCCGAAGACAGCGAACTAATAATGAAGGAGTGGTTATGGAAGTTTGGGTTACATTTGATTCAAATGTATGGGAATCAATAGTTGATGAAAATAAAAGGGCCAACTCTGCCGAGGTATATTCTCAGTTGTTCCATTTGATACAGTCGAAAATTATTACTCCATTTTTCTTTGAGGGCATAGCAACGATCGAGACAATGAAAAAGTCAGAAAGAAAACCTTATATAGCAAATTTTAAAGGTGCATATTCCATAACATTAGACGGGGAGGAAATTTCATCTTCTAAAGGCTCAAAAGCTCCAGAGTTAACTGAGTATTTAGCAAGTATGATACCTAAAGCATTAGAACTTGGATTTAGATTTACTAAGCTACCAAGAGTTGGCGCACCTGCGCTTGAGTTTGACAAAAAGTATCTTGCACCAGATGTAAGACATGATTTAGGCGATAGATTAGAACGATCATTCGAGTGCCTTAGGTTTATTGAAAGCCTGGGAGCTGGAAGAAGCCATCTAATGAATCAATTACCGAAGGTTGAAGGTGGCCTCATACAGAGAACTAAGGCCGATAACAATTTATCTGATAAGAAATATGCAAAAAGTGTTGGTGAGTGGGTTGATGGTGATGCTCTGGCAGCAAGTTATGGTTATGGTATTGATTACTTCTGTACTAATGACAGAGCCAGTAGTGCTGGTCAAACATCTATCTTTTATCATGAAAACCTTAAGAAGTTAGAAAGCAATTACCCAGTAAATGTAATCACTCCAGAGGACTTAATATGTAATTTAAAAACAAATGCCTCACAATTCAAGTAAGCCGCCCCCACCTAGAATGGTTCGGGTTGCGGATAGGTGCCTAAATAGGTCAAGTTCACAAAACGGAGTTGGCTAGGAGGGAGCAGATACCATATTACGGATACCAAGTAACTTATGATAATTCAGATATTCTGTTTCAAATTTTCAAAAACACCTAAAAACCACCAACTAAGACGTTTAAATTAGATGCCCCATTTCATTTTACATATTCAATCACTCATTCCGGTATTTGGCCTGTAACCAAATCAATTGAATCCTAATACCGGAATGCTTTAACAAGTCATCTAATCCACCTGCTGGTAAATACATTTGAACTTTTAGCTATAAGCTTAATTCAGAAGTCGGGCAAAGAAACTTCACCGAAAAGCAAACAAGACATTCACTTCAAAGCTAAGAAGCTCCTTTATACGGACTATATGTTGTTCATTCTTCGGACGCATACGGTTGCATCGTGTGTCCGTTATACGAAGTGTAAATTCGTGTGACGAAATCCATTTAATGGACTTCATTAAGCTGGTGATTAAAGATGATATATTTCCAAATTCATTGTTGTCGATGGAATATCATAATTTGTAATCAGTTGAATCCTTCCAAAATACGGAAGCTGAATACATCAAATTTAATCCGCCAAACGGAATGCTAATGCTAATCAACTGTCCGTAGTGTGGAGTGCAATCACATTTGTTTTATTCTTTAGACTTGTTAGATGTGTTGCCTTAATTTCTTTTTGAGCTTGAAAGCAAAAGCAGTACTCTGGTTAGAATGCACGTCCGCTTTGCGGAGTAAGCTCCGTTCAATTCATAGACCACTTGCTCACCTCCCCTACTAAATTACTAATCCAAGTGGATGGAAATGTATCAACATTGTTTTCCGCATTATGGAAGACGCCCATACCTTACAGACTCCATGATGCGGATTTGTCATCTAGTGATATATTTTGGTCAAAACTAACAATATTACTTATTGAGCTATTGTTCTGAAAATACCACCAGACAAAGCCTCAGTTCATTATACGGAAGAATACTGGAAACTGTTTTTCCATAATGCGGAATTACCAAACAGCAACAACATCCTTTAAGAGGAATAAGCTTAAGTTTACTATGGTTCATATGGCGGACTTTAAATGAGCTTATCTGAAGCTTCAGAGAACTTACAACTCATAAAATGCATATGAAGGATGAGTTAAACATATAGCGAACAATTTAACCGCTTTGCGGAAAGTGATTGTTATCTTTTAATGGCTAACACTATCCACTATACGGATTGTGAGCACTTAACTTTAAAAGAGGGTTATTCAAGTTCTAGTTTTTAGGTATGACCCTTCACATTCTATAAAATCTAAAATTGCTCATCATGACACCAAAGCTGCCTATAGCCACATGCTCATAAAATTTTGAGTAACCCCTCAGTTAGCTAAGGCTGGGTTTTTCTAAGTAAATAAATCAACACACAAAAGAGACGTAGAGTAGATTGATGATGTAAGCATCAAAGCTCTCAACTTTTAGATTTCAAGTAATATAAGTTAGTTTGCTACATATATGATGCAAAATTTCAATTTATTGCAGTAACCGTAAATGATATTTCTTTCCTGAACTATCTTCTTTAGAACCGTTTAAAACAAGGTGACTTAACGTTCACAGTTATTCTGTTGCATAAATTATGATGCAACCATTCAACATTTACAGTCGGTTTGACTACATGTTAAACCTGCCACAATAGCTCTCCAATTCATAAAAACGGGTTTTCTGCGTAGTTATGATGCAGAAAATAGTTAATTTAACCAATGTCATTCAATGACAAGTTTTTGCGTATCTATGATGCAAAAAACAATCTCCCTTTACAGTGTTCCTTGGCAGTTTCGCAACGCAGAAAACTTTTATTTGCGTCTAAATAGAGCAAGCCTTTTTATTGCTCTAGATTTATTTCCCAGTTACACCCTTGAGGTTTAATTCACTTCAACTTTCTGTTCGCCACACTTAAAAACGTGCTTTGGCTAATTTTTTTGAATATACGTTTGAAAATTCGGCTTTAGCTATCTTTTTGCAAAGCATAATTAAGTCTCAATTAAAGTTCGGGGTTAAAGATGCTGTCTACAGAAATAGAAGTGCTGAAATTAGTTTTAGAGGCTATCGAGGATGCTGAAAAACCAATTGTAGAAAGTGCACAAGATATTTGTGATCAACACAAAAAAAGGAGAGTTCTTTTAGATCAAATTCATGGTGAGTCGGGCGATTTTAAAAAATCGACATTACAAGTAAAAGTTAGGCAGCGAAAAAACTCTGAAAAATTTTACATCACTTGGGTTTCTCATGAGTACTCACCTATCAAGAAAATTAATAGGCATTGGGGGAAAGAAATTCCACCAACAAAAAAAGGATATACCGAAAAACAACTGAGTAAAAATTGCGAGGATGGCCACGCAAAAATTAATTGGGAAACTGAAATGCAACTTGCTCCATTAAGGGAGTCACTTGAAGTTTTGCATTCATCCAGAGTTAGTTTGAAAAAGCAGATCTGCAAACTTTCTAAAACACTATTTACCGCTCCAGCTGAGGAAGAAAATCATGATCAATAATGACCAACTAATCCATAAAACATTTGTTACTAATATCCAGTTCAAATCACACACCATCCATAACTTTTGGAAAAACGAAGGTGACCGGACATTAAATATTTATGAACGCATTGGTTCATTATTAATGTTAACCACTACAGAAAATGAGCTCTATTCGAAAGTAAGCGCTTGGGAGTCAGAGCTTGCTGATTGGTTTAACCAAGAAATCGAAAGTATACAAAAACAAAAAGAAGCATTTATGGAAAATGCCGGCTTAGAAGAATCACCAGAAGTTATGACACCAAGCTCTTATGAATCAAGCGTACCAGTTTGCTATCCAGTCACTTGGAAGTTACTAAATTTAATTCAAACTTTAGATAATGAAATCGCAGAATTAGAAAATCTTTGGTTAACCGGTTTTGTTACAGATTTAGGTCGTCATGAAAACAGCAATAGAGCGATTGGTCTATTACGAAAATTAGTAGCAAAAATTAGCAACGCTACTTCACCTGGTAAAGACAGAAGTGGTGGTCGATTTAAATCCACCCAACTAATTTCGTTAATTCGAGGTGGCCTAGAATTATATGTAGATGACAGCCTTATTTTAAAACAAAATGAAGAAATTAAAGCCAAAGCTTCAATTAAAAACACAGAAAAAAAGACTGACTCGAAATCCACTTCATTGGATAGCCCTTCTGCAGACTCTAAGAACGAAACCGAACAGCCAAGCAACTCAAAAGTTAACGCAGCTTAAAATGACTAGGCGGGAAACCGCCTAATTTTTCCAGAGAGAAATATGAAGCTTTTACTTATTCCTTTTACTATTTTAATTAAGCTTTTTTTTAAAGTTCAGAAAAAGTATCTAATCGTTCAAAGTGAAAATGCCGCTCGCTTGATGAGAGATGACGCAAAGAAGTGCAATGTAGATCTTGATAGTTCGAATAGCCCAGAGTTAGTTAATCAGATCATTGATGATAATAAATATTTAATTGCTCAAACTCGCTACTGTTTTGGAAATTGCCATGATTGGGAAAAAGAGAACCTAACCTTTCAGGGTCTATTTATAGATACGATTAAAAACTACGCTAGATATTGTGGCAACCTTCCTGCTTCTGAAGGTTATCACCATGCTAAAGAGTTCGGCTTAATTGAACATAGTTTACAAGTAGCTGATTTGGCATTAAGGCAAGCAAAGTCTCAATTCCTCCCTCAAGAATTCCCCCTAGACATCGAGAGACAAAGAACAAAAAGATATCAGTACGCCGCATGGCTTTGCGGCTTAGTGCACGATGCCGGGAAGATGCAAACTGATATGGATATTTACGATAAAAGCAATCCAAATAATATCTGGATTCCAATTATAGAAGACCTTGTTAGTTGGAAAGAAAAATACAAAATAACAAAAGTTGGCATTAGATGGAGAAAAGACAGAATCCATAAGGGGCATGAAGTTTCTCCACAACCCATATTTCAACAAATCCTCACTCCTGATGCAAAGAGGTACATAGGCACATGCCCTGGCAACTTACTTGAAGACATAAGCACCACCCTTGCAAACTATCAAGGTATAGATGGCTACTTACAAAGAGCGGTTCGCTCAGCTGACTATGTTTCAACTGCCAAAGACATTCAAACAACTTGGGACAATGACCTTGGCGCAAGGAAGTCAGCATTACACGAGAAAATCCTCAAGCTAATGCAAGATAAGGCCAAAGTATGGCTAACAGAAGGTAAAGCTATTGCTATTGATAACGAGATATACCTTCGGTGGCCTGAATGCTTCAATGAGTTAGCTAAGGAAATGCATCAATCAGATCCAACCGTTCCTAACAACCCAAGTCTTTTGCGTGAAAAAATGATGGATAGGGGCATTCTTCGTAAACAAGAAAAAACTGATTACGCGCTCTTTTTTGAAACTGTTACCAACCTGTCTGAGGGTATTGATTTACTCATCAGTAAAAATCTTAAGGGCGGTATTGGCGTTATTCGTCTGGAGTGGCCTTTATTTTTACTTAAAGGTGAAGTTATTCCACCAAACCGTTACGGCCTATTAAAACTCGACATGGGGCTAAACGCAGTCATCTACTCAAGTGAGGGTTACCGATACATAAGCGAAGAAAATGTTATTGCTCATGAGGCTGCGGCTCACTTAAAAGCTAATAGTGATTCTCTAGAAATGAAAGTTGAGTATTCGGCAACAAAAAGCCCGCAAAAAAACGGCAAGCCTAATACCAGTAAAGCCAAAGGAGAAGCTACTTCGGAAGAGCCCATTAAGCCTAACAATCCATCTGAAAAAGCAAAAGCAGCTCAAAAGGATAGCCCAAACAAAGATAAACCTAAAAAGGAAAAACCAAAGAACACTAATGGTGAACTATTTGCTCCAACTAACCAACAAAGCGAAAAGGTACCGGAAAAGCAAAATAACGAAACAACACTTAAAAAAGCAGCCCCAAAACCTAAGAGTGGTATTAAGGTGACTTCAACGACCAAAGCCATTGAGTTCATAAAGACCTTAGAACCGATTTTAATCGATGGTCAAAACTACTACCTTGTTGATGATAAATGGAAAGACAACCTTGACGACAATCTAGAAAACGAACTTGAAAAAACAGGGCTTATCGAAAGAAAGCCACCAGCATTAATTCGTTACTTCATCATCAATAAGCGTAAATACGTTAAAGCGAAGTCGCTTGAACCAAGTCAAAACCAAAAAGCTGAAAAAAAGCCGAAATCAAATGAAAATCAGGATAGTTCAGATGTAACCGCGGCTGATAATACATCTCAGAAAGCAAAGTTAGATATTGAATCTCTGCTTGCTATTGGCTTAACCCCTAAGACTGCTGAATTATTATTTGGAAACATAATTCACGAAAAAGTTGAGTTAATAGACGGCTTTTTAATTGCACCTATAAGAGATAAGAAAACTCTTGTTAATGCCGTCACAAACAGCAAAGCCAGCGAAACAAATATCTTGTCGAGTTCAATCGTACAAGATAAGAATGACATACATATTAAGGTGAAACATGACGCAGGAACGTAGTAACCCATTATTCCACGAAAATTTATACCGCCCTGTATATGAGTTAAATAAGGCTTACGCCTCTTTAGCCGCTGGTGTTGTAACCTTTACTTCAAGCGTTATTGAGAGTGAAGGCCATATCGGTATGGTGGGTTTTGGAATCACTACAATACTCACCGCTCAATGTGGACACTACACTCTAAAGGCAATTCCACTAGTCAAACGCCAGTGCAAAATCTTCTTCAACAAGATTGAATTCGAGGATATAAAAGCAATACGTCAAGAGCACATGGCTAAAGAGAATATCCTAAATCCAAACAACAAAAAAAAGGGAAATAACAAGATATTCATTGGAAATGGATTTGAATGGGGCGTGGAGCATGCAAATCGTTCATATCAAATACAAGGATTATACTCTGACAAACAAGAAGTGAAGCTTCCACTATTTCTTAAACCATTCGTTAATAAATGGCGTAAAGAAACGTTAAAGCTTGGCGGTAAGCCATGGATTGATGGTGTCGGGGATGCCGAAAGGCAATACGTAGATGCTGAAACGTTCTTTGGCCACTCTATGATTATGGGCAATGTTGGTACCGGTAAAACAACAATGTTCATTTTGCTTAGCCTCGCGATGATCCACAAAGGCTATACCGTCATTGTATTAGACCCAAAAAACGATTCATCGTGGCGCAAAGCATTACAAGCGGAAATGGAACATTTTGGTAAGGGCGAGCACTTCCACTACTTTCACCCTTCTAAACCATCTACATCTTGCACAATAGATCCGATTAAAAACTGGAATAGACCGACTGAGATAGCTGAACGTATCGCATCCATTATGGTTGAGTCGGGTAAAGAAGATAGCTTCATTCGATTCAACTGGAACGTCATAAACTCAACAGTTAACGCGATGCTTTATGCGGGCATACAACCACAAATCAAATCGATTGCTCGTTATGTGACAACAGGCAAAACCGCCTTAACTCAAAAGTGCCTTGAAAGACACTACGCTAAATGCTTAGGGGAAGATTGGGAGACTCAACTTAGCGCCAAAATGAGCTCTTTCGGGAAAACTCGTTTAGAGCAAATGCTAAATTACTATCAACAAGTTGTATCTCAACAACATCAATCACCAGAAGTGGATGGCATAATTCAGTTGCTTACGCACAACGCCGAGCATATGCAAAAGATGACAGCTAATTTACTTCCTATTTTTAGCGTCCTTACATCTACACCTATGGATGAGCTTATATCACCAGAAGAGGCGATAGCAGAAAGCTTAGATGCGCGTGATGAGGATACTAGATACGATACAGCTGAAAGTGAAAGTATAGATTACACATCAAATCACATTGAAGGTGTATCAAAGAAATCAGGGAAAATAAGAGAGAAAGACAGTCGTTATGTAGACACTTCAGACATCGTTGAAAATGGAGGACTACTTTACATGGCACTTGATTCTCTCAGCGACACAAAGACAGCTGGTTATTTAAGTAAACTTGTTTTAGCTGACATTGCTGCTGTAGCAGGTTCACGATACAACTTCTCAGAAGGGAGAGGCCGTCGAGTAGCGGTGTTTGTGGATGAAGTACATGCAGCGATTGCTGGGAATGATGCTCTTTTGAATTTATTAGCCCAAGGTCGTGCAGCATTTATGCAAATGTTTATTGCAACCCAAACTAAAGCTGATATTGAAGCTAAAACAGACCCAGCTACTGCAAACCGTGTATTAGGTCTGTGCAACAACTTCTTCTCTATGAGAGCAAACGACACATCAACTCAAGAATATGCTTCCAGCCAATTTGGTGAAGTACCAATAACCAGCCAACAAATCACTTTAGGTCAAAGTTCAGGGAACACAAATGACATGACTGACTTTGGTTCTTCATACGCTGAGAGGCTTACACAACAAAACGACAAAGCATTTAACGAAAGCCTACTTGGTTCGCTGCCTATTTTACAATATGTAGCACGACTTGCTGACGGCAGAACAATCAAAGCTAAAGTACCGGTAATACAACGATGAGCAGAGAAAAAGTATATAAAATTCAAAGTAGATGCTACAAAAAAAGCAATGTGAATAATTCACTTTCAGAAGATAACAAGCACATATACTCGGTCATCTACAAGAAAGCACCTGCTGTGGAAGAAACACTTCGATATTTGTTAGATTTTATTGGGGATGAATTGAAGCATCCACAACAAGATGTAGATCTATTTAATCACATCATTAACAAAGCTGGTCAGCACTCTCTTGTACATAATTCACATCTGAGCCGAGCAGAGTTTTTTAAAGCCTTTCTCTTCACGGTTACAAGTGAACTTACAGCCGTACTCGATGTTATGGTTTACACAGGGGGCTCAGGCTCGTGTATTGCAGTATGGGACCCACTCTTAGAGACAATCAGCCAGTTTCTCATCACGCACAAGAACTCAGCAATACGCGCTAAACCAAACTTGATTGAAAAAGAGTTAAATCAAGAATCATTATTGATGGTACAGCACTTTCTAATGAGCAAGATTGTGAAGCGTTCACACCTGTTCTATTTCGGCATTCCTAATTTCGATGAAAGTAAAACCCTTACATTTAAGGAGGCGTTTTCGTCATGATTTATGAGAATGACAGCGAAGACCTGTATAAGGATAAGTCTGGAGAGCAAAATAGAAAAAAAGAATACTCAAAGTTATTCATCTTTATTCTATTTGCGTTGGCAGCACAGGTTCTTGCTTTAAACCCCACCAGCTTTAACAGAATGCTAGAAAATGAAGTTAAAGCGAGCTACAAGGCCATCGGTGAAAAAAATTGGCTAAACCTTACAGATGCATCGTATAGGCACTACAACACAATCATTGTGAGGTCAGGATTTAAGCAGTATTTCTTGGACAAGGTAAATCGAGATACAGACGATAAAAACCCTTTAGCCAGGCTAACAGCAAAGCTTTTGCCTTTAGTGAAAAGAGTAACAAACAACATACAAACGCTTACATACCAAATCTTACACAGAGCAAACCTTTTAATGATTTGGCTTTATATTTTAGTGCCATTCGCACTTGCACAACTAGTTATTGGTGTTTATAGCTGGAGAATTAGGGCTTATACATTCGGTAACAAAACAAAGACTCGTATGTTAGTTATTAAGAAGCTAATCAAAGGTATTTTAGTAGGTGTCATTGTCTATTTCGCCCTACCCAACTTTTACCCTACAGCTGGGGCATACATACCTTTTATTGCTTTATTATTTGCATCATTCCTAACATCTAGATACATAGCAACACTGCAAAAGCATATATAGAGTATTCCCAGATAAAATAGTAATTCTGAAGTAATTGCTGATAAATAAATTAATTATCAAGTAGCCGAAGATACTGGCCACTTTTGAATACGTGTATTTTACCGTACAAAGTACAGTGCGATTCAATATCATCTGTCATTTGGGGGACAAAGAACCCTAAACAAGAGCCTCTTGCTTATGTTGAAGTCTGTTATATTGGTGACTCTGTGCAAATTCTTGGTAAGGACATTAAACTTGACGCCATCCAAAAATACAAAATAAATTCCAATAAACAGCAATGGGCAGGCTTAATTCCAAGAAAAGATCTAGAATGCTTACTAAGTGATTAAAGTACTATTTAATTAGATTTCAATAAGCTGGCCATAATTGACCAACTAATCCCTGAAATTATATTGCCAACTCAAGAACGCGGCTCATTTGCTGCACTTGAGTAATCTATACCTTTCACAACTACACGAAGTTCAGTTCTATCCTGCATGATTGCGTCAGCTTCACTTTGTAGCCACTCAACCGTTTGGGTTAATGTCATCATATTACCAGTATCAGGGTGTTTCCAATTATAGGTCTCTCCCATCATTATCAGCCGACAGTACTCAGCGTATGAGCACCGCCACATCATTCCATAACAACTTTACAACAAGGAGAGGTGGTGAGTATCGACAGCAGCTCTTTTCTACTCACTGCTTCATTACTTTGTAGTTTTTGATGAAAAAGCTTACCAATTTGAAAAACATTTCTTACCAAGTCGATGCTAATTAGGTGAAATTTTGACATGTATGGATTCCTTATTGGTAAAAGTAATTGTCCAATCTCTTTATACCGTACTCACCCTATTTGGGGGAGGAGTCCATACATCTTCTAGCTTCATCTATTTAATCGACTAATATTGAAAAGCACTTTTAATTGCGGCTTGCACAAGTTCTACCTTTTTCTGCTCTTTCGGATTTTTTTTATACACCAAAGACAAGTCAAATTGATATATGAGTGAGCTAGGCTTAATAATGCGCATCTTGGCTTCATTGAGCTCTTGCTGAATATAGCTTTGTGGCATATACCCTAAATAACATCCAGACATAATCATGGTCTTACGAGAGTCAAATTGATATGACTTAGCAGCTAAGTTAAGTTTTTTTAATTGCTCTCGACCATTGGTGTCGATATCAATCCCAGGATGAACCGCAGGACTTTGGGAAAGTAATTCACTGTTAATTTCACTATCTAACAGATTAAAAAAAGGATGGCGGTCACTACAGCACAAATAAATAGCTTCGCTGCTGAGCGCTTCATATCTCAACCCTTCAACTTGCTGGTAACTTGGGTATATACCAAGGTGTGCCTTATCTCTTAGCAGTGCTTTTTCAATTTCATGAATACTAACAGCATCTAGTACCAAGTGTAGGTTAGGCGCTTTTTTATGAATGTAACGTATTACTTCAGCTAGCTTATTTTGCTGGGCTGGGCTGCTTTGGTCGGCACATAAAATGACAAGCTCGCCGCTAAGCTCATGTCCAAGAGAACCCACCAATAAAGAAAAATCATCAAGTGACTCAAACAACCCAAGTGCGGCATGATAAACAGCTTGCCCTTCTTGAGTGAGCGAGAACCCACCTCGGCCACGCAAACAAAGCTTTAGCTTCATTCGCGCTTCAAGGTTACTCATATGTAAGCTAATCGTTGAGCGCGTAACACCTAACTCATTTTCAGCCGCGGCAAAACCGCCGTTTTCAACCACCACTCTAAAAATACGTAATAACCGCAAATCATATTCAGTGATTGGTTTTGGAATAATCGAGTTTTTTACCATCGTATCGCATCAAAACAACATCATAATGTTTGAAACATACCAAACATAACGTTGAATGTTTAGTATTTAATCTAGCTAATAAATACGTTTCAATAATTAAAAAGACATACTAACCCTGAGGCAACATGATGGACAAGCTAAGCGATCAGCAATTATTTAAGCAGTTTTCGTATATTAACGGTAGTTGGCATAGCAGTGAAACACAGCTAGAAGTAACTAATCCAGCGACGGGAGAATGTATCGCTCGAGTTAGTAATAGCGGCATCACCGAAACAAACATGGCCATTAAAGCAGCAAAAAATGCGTTTAAAATGTGGTCTGAAAAATCTGCCAATGAACGCGCTAAGTTAATGCGTAATTGGTTTGATTTACTGATGCAGCATCAAGACGATTTAGCCCGTATTTTAACGTTAGAGCAGGGTAAACCGCTAAACGAAGCAAAAGGCGAAATTGCCTACGGCGCAGCATTCATTGAATGGTTTAGCGAAGAAGCTAAACGTGTGTACGGTGATACCATACCCGCACCCGCGAACGACAAACGCATCGTAGTTATTAAACAACCCGTTGGTGTTGTTGCTTCAATTACCCCTTGGAACTTTCCTAACGCAATGATTGCCCGAAAGGCTGGCGCTGCTCTCGCTGCTGGTTGCACTTTTGTTGCTCGTCCTGCATCAGAAACACCACTTTCGGCGCTTGCCATGGCAGAACTGGCTGAGCGGGCTGGTATTCCTGCTGGGGTATTTAATGTGGTTGTCGGTGATGATGCCAAAGGCATGGGCAAAGTTCTAAGCGAGCACCCCGATGTAGCTAAATTTACTTTTACGGGCTCCACTGCTGTAGGCAAAATTTTAATCGGTCAATGCGCCTCTACAGTGAAAAAAGTTTCGATGGAGCTAGGTGGCAACGCCCCCTTTATTGTTTTTGATGATGCTGATATTGATGCGGCGGTTACAGGCGCTATTGCATCAAAATACCGTAATGCGGGGCAAACTTGTGTATGCACCAATCGTATATTAGTACAGCAAAATGTGGTGACTGAATTTACTGAAAAATATACCCAAGCAGTCACCAAACTCAACGTAGGTGATGGCACTATAGAAGGGATAAGTATTGGCCCAATGATCTCGAAAAAAGCAGCAAAACAAGTCGATAAATTGGTTGATGAATCAATCAAAGCCGGTGCAAAACTGGTATATGGCGGTAAATTTGATAGCGCCGGAGATAACTTTTATCAACCAACAATCCTAACACACGTAAATAATGATATGCCCATTGCCAGCAATGAAATTTTTGGTCCTGTATCGCCAATTATTAGCTTTGCAGATGAGCACCAAGCTATCCAGCTTGCTAATGACACCGAATATGGCTTAGCCGCTTATTTTTATAGCCGTGATATTGGCCGTATTTGGCGCGTAAGCGAAGGACTTGAATACGGCATGATAGGTGTAAACGAAGGACTTATTTCAAATGCTGCCGCCCCTTTCGGTGGTGTTAAACAGTCAGGCAATGGCCGCGAAGGATCAAAATACGGCCTCGATGATTACCTAGAAATCAAATATTTATGTATGGGTGGCATTTAACTGCTCTTTTAAACCAATTTATATAAGAGATAATCTAATGAATAATAAAGACTTACAAGCAAGAAAAAGCCAAGTAATTGCTCGCGGCCAAGGCAATGTTTACCCTGTCTATGTAGAGCACGCTAAAAACGCCGAAGTATGGGATGTTGAGGGCAAACGCTATATTGACTTTGGTACAGGGATCGCCGTCTGTAATACCGGTCACAGCCACCCAAAGGTAGTGGCAGCAGTAAAACAACAAGTGGATAAGTTTAGCCATACTTGCGTGATGGTAAACCCTTATGAAGTTGCCGTAACACTCGCTGAAAAGCTTACCAAACTTGCACCTGGGGATTCAGAAAAAAAAGCCATATTTGTTTCAACCGGTGCAGAAGCGGTTGAAAACTGTGTAAAAATAGCCCGCGCACACACGGGTCGTCGTGGTGTAATTGCCTTTAATGGTGGCTTTCATGGCCGTACTAACTTAACCATGGCACTGACGGGGAAAATTACCCCGTATAAAAACTTATTTGGGCCATTTCCAAGCGATATTTTTCATGTGCCATTTCCTAATGACTGCCATGAAGTTTCGGTTAAAGCTTCATTAAAAGCTCTTGAAAACTTATTTAAAGTTGATATTGCGCCTAGCGAGACTGCGGCAATTATTATTGAGCCAGTTCAAGGTGAAGGCGGATTTTATCAAGCGCCCAAAGCGTTATTGGTTGCACTGCGCAAGCTGTGTGATGAGCATGGTATTGTATTGATTGCCGATGAAATACAAACGGGCTTTGGTCGTACAGGTAAAATGTTCAGCTTTGAACATGCAGGTGTTGAAGCCGACTTAATGACCATGGCCAAAGGCATTGCGGGTGGCTTTCCGATAGCTGCTGTGGTTGGCAAAGGTGAGATTATGGATGCACCATTACCAGGTGGCCTCGGTGGCACTTATGGTGGCTCTCCGGTTGCGTGTGCTGCGGCTCTTGCCGTACTTGAAGTAATTGAAGAAGATAAACTTATAGAGCGCGCAAATATACTCGGGCAGTTGTTTAATGAGCGTTTATCAGCACTTAAAAGCCAGTACCCAACGCATATTTTAGATGTACGTAACCAAGGTGCAATGATTGCCATGGAACTCGTAAATAACGGTGATAGCGAACAACCCAATACCGATCTCACTGGGGCTATTATTGCTGGCGCCGCTGAACATGGTTTAATTTTATTAGCCTGTGGTTTTTACGGTAATGTTATTCGCTTTTTACCAGCACTGACCATGAGTGACGAAATTGCAAATGAAGGACTTGATAAATTTAGTGCTTTATTTAAGTCACTGATTACTGCTTAATAGTCGATAATAAAAGTAGTGGGGGAAACGCATGGCGACTAATTTAATTCATATCGATCCTGACTCAACTGAAAGTTTGCAAAGTCAAATTCGTAATAAATTAGTGGAAGGCATTTTAGTTGGCTCATTTCCCCCTAATACTAAACTTCCCTCTTCGCGAAAGCTTGCCAAACAACTTAATGTTTCGCGCAATACTATCGTTTTGGTATACCAAGCGTTGATGGATGAAGGCTATATAATTACCAAACAACGCAGTGGTATTTTTGTTAGTGAGCATATAAATACCGGCCGAGTAAAAAACTTACCTTCAAGCAGTAACCACTCACTTATTACACCTGATAAAACAACGAATAATATTCAATACCGTTTTAAAGGGGCAATAGCAAAAACCTACGAAGTGGCTTGCCCCTATAACTGGCGGCGTTATGCTTATCCGTTTATTGATGGCAAGTTCGACGCATCTTTATACCCTATAAAAGAATGGCGTGAAGCCAATAATCGCGCCAATGCTAGCGGCGAAATTTATCAGTGGTCTGGACTACAAGGCTTGCAAGACGATCCAATGTTACTTGATGAAATTCGCAGTAAAATTTTACCAAGGCGCGGTATTCAAGCCAGCCAAGATGAAATTTTAATCACTGTAGGCACACAACAGGCACTGCATTTAATTACCCAATTATTTGTTGATAGCTCTGTTAATGTTGCTGTAGAAGAGCCAGGTTATCCAGAGATGCGTGAACTATTGTTACAACAAGGGGCAAATTTAGTTTATCAGCCGCTAGATGATCAAGGCTTAGTAATAAATAACAAACTTGATGATTGCGATATTATTTACACCACTCCCAGCCATCAAACACCAACCAGCATTACCATGTCAATGGCTCGACGTGACCAGTTGCTACAACAAGCAAAACAGCATAATAGTTTAATAATTGAAGATGACTTTGAGTTTGAAAGTAACTTTTTAGGCCAGCCTCACCCTGCGCTGCGCAGTTTGGATAAAAATAATCGCGTAGTGTATGTGTCGTGTTTATCTAAAGTATTGGCAGCAGGAGTACAAATAGCTTTTATTGTCGCCGATAAACAAGTAATACAAGCGCTTAAAAAAATTCGCAAAATGATAATGCGCCACCCCCCTATTATGAATCAACGTGCTGTCGCGTATTTTTTATCACTTGGCTATTACGATTCATTTATGATGCAACTGCATAAAGTATTTTTTGAGCGCTGGTTAGAGCTTCGAGAAGCACTCAACATATACCTACCTAACTGTATTGATACTGGCCCTATTCAAGGAGGCACGGCGTATTGGATCACCGGTCCAAGTCGCTTAGATGGTGAATACTTACGTGAAAAAGCCGCCGAGCAAGGTATTTTAATAGAGCCAATTAAACGCTACTTTGCCAGTTCAGAGCATCCTGCTAATTGCTTTCGAATGGGTATTACCAGCTTACCCAGTGATAAAATTCGTGCCGGTGTGAAAAAACTCGCAGACTTAATTCATCAATTAACAGCCGAGTTTGAAGAAAAACTCTCCAATGCCAAAGGCAGTTTATTAACCGGTGATGCACTTACTAATATGCTCACTGGCGCTGTACTTGAGTGCCAAATGGTATACGGTGTAGAGTGCATTATAGAACTATTGAATAATGGTACCATGCGCGGTAGAACTGGCGGTAAAGACAGTGAGATTGATAGTGGCCGTTGGTGGATTGAAAATGATATTTACTACCGGCAATGGAATTTATGGGGCTATGGCGAGGTAAAAGGGTTTTATATCATAATGGATGGCCAACAAATGAAATGGTTTGATTTAAATTATTGCTTAGTGCGCCAGCTAAAATGCTTAGAAAAGCCATCCCACGGCAAAAATAGTTAACCAGCTAACTGGCACCATCACCCAACACAAACTGGCACTACACCCCATCTACCAGATAAAGCTAAAGTAACATTAACGTTACATTTAAAGAGCAACTAAATGAGCCATTTTTCTATTGCAGGCATGCAACTATCATTACCCAACGGAAATAACTTAGCCGTTATAGGAGCTGAAATAACTAAAGCTAAAAAGCGCTTTCCTTGGTTAGACATGATAGTGCTCAGTGAGTTGTGCACCTACGGACCAGAAAAAAAATACGCAAGTACCTTCCCTAGCGAAGCTGAGGTTTTTTACTGCGCACTTGCTAAAGAGCTCGGTATCTGGCTTATTCCAGGCTCTGATTATGAGCAAGTTAATGAGCATATTTACAACACCACCTCTGTAATTAATAACCAAGGCGAGGTTATTGAGCGATATAGAAAAATCTACCCTTTTTGCCCTTACGAACAAGGCGTTACTGCTGGTAATGAGTTTGTTGTATTTGATGTACCTCAAGGGCGGATTGGCGTCGCTATTTGCTATGATCTTTGGTTTCCTGAAGTTGCTCGTAGCCTGGTTTGTAAGGGCGCAGAGGTACTTATTTACCCAACACTGACTGGCACCATAGACCGTAATATTGAACTGATAATGGCACAATCTACAGCCGCGATGAATCAATGCTATTTACTCGCCGTAAACGGAACCGGTGAATATGGCAATGGTCAATCTATTATGGCTGGACCCGATGGCAGCGTTATTTATAAGGCCAGTAATCAAGACGAGGTATTTCCAATTGAAATTGACTTTGCTTTGGTTAGACGCAACCGTGAGCGAGGTTTACATGGTCTTGGTCAACCCTTAAAAAGCTTTCGAGATAATCCTATCGACTACCCATTTACAAGCCAACAACAGCGCAGTCAAAGTGACTTAAAACAATTAGGCGAGCTAAAAATAGCCCACCATAATAGTAGTCGCTCCAAGTAATCTGGTTAACAACCTCAATAAACTGGCACCATACAAACCAACAATCTGGTACTAGGCTTAAAAACAAAATGATCTACTCTAAAACAGTACAAAAATAAAACAACAGGTCTGGGGATAATATGAATACGACAACGTTCAACAAATCACTAATATCAAGCGCTGTAAGCGCGGCCCTATTTATATCCGCAAATACACTTGCCGCAGAGCAACAGCATCAAATAGAGGCTGAAGAAGGCAAACTAGAACGCATTGAAGTGACTGCTAATCGCCGCTCACAAAGCATTCAAGATGTCCCCTACAATATTTCTGCCGTATCGGGCGCTGAATTAGAAGATGCAGGCATTGTTGATTCTTCAGAATTAATGCGCAACGTGGCAGGTATTACCGTTGTTGATCGCGGTTACAGAAACTCAGGTGCCGTTAACGGTATTATTATCCGCGGTGTTAACGTAGACGGCGGTGCAAATGGCGATGTCGCCCTTTCAGCAGTACCGACTGTCGCTTCATATATTAACGATACCCCTATGTACGCCAACTTTATTTTAAAAGATATTGAAATGGTTGAAGTACTGCGTGGCCCTCAAGGTACTTTATATGGCTCAGGCTCGCTGGCTGGTACGGTAAAGTATCTTATGAATCGCCCAGATACTGACTTCTTTTATGGTTCTGCATCTGCAAATTTAAGTCAAACTGAAGGTTCTGAGGGCTTCAACTTAAACACTGATGTGATGGTTAACCTGCCCATTACAGATAACTTTGCAGTACGTGCAAACCTCGGCAAAATAGATAATGATGGCATTGTAGATTACACCAATGTTTATAATTTAGATGATAATAGCCGTGCGCCTGTTGGTGCATTCGAACCTGCTAATTTTGATCCTAACAATGGATTTGTACCCACAGCAGGCTATAACCCACCCGCAATTGATGGTGATGTAGCAACAGGCACTAATACCTTCAGAAGTGTTGAGGATGCCGATACTGTTGATATCACTTATGGGCGTATATCTACATTTTGGCAAGCAACTGATGAACTGAGCTTTTTACTTTCGCACCAATTTCAAAACGATGAAATAGGTGGTCGTCGTCAAGTAACTCGTGGCACCAATTGGGTTGATGGCACAGAGCAACATTATAATGATTATGAAAATGGTGCAGTGATCCTCGAGCCATCAGATCGCGATGTGTCATTAACTGCATTAGAAGTAGAGTGGGATCTAGGCTTTGCCACACTGACATCTAGCTCTTCTGAATATTCGCATGAAGGAAGCTCACTGAGTGATAATACTGGCTTTTATGCAAAAAATAGTTGGTTTTCAGATTTATATTACGGCACTCCTCGCCCACTTGCTGTAGCAGATCGCAGCTATAAAGAGGAAGCCTTCATACAAGAACTGCGCCTAGTCTCTAATGAACGCAGAGCGAATATTGATTGGGTCGTTGGTGCGTATTATATGGATCAAGATACATTATCAACACAAGACAGCTATATGCCTGGTTATCAAGAATGGGCATTTAGTGCCTTTAATTGGTGGCCGACGATGCAAGGTTTTGGCATGGCTTACACTGATAACGACTTTCATTATGTACGAAATCAAAACTTTAAAGATAAAGCCTTATTTGGTGAACTAACTTACCACTTTAGTGACAAGCTTCGTGCAACAGTGGGTATGCGCTACTTTGATAACGAATTTACTAATGACACCGTATTAGCACTGCCAATTTGGCCCAACCTAACCGAAGAGCCTTACTTTGAAACCAGCGAAAATGACGTATTGTTCAAAGGTAACATATCGTACAACTTAACCGAAGAAACCATGATTTACACTACCTATTCAGAAGGTTACCGTCGTGGTGGCGCTAATGCTGTACCGCTTTCGGGTGATTTGGCTGAACGCTCTGAATGGCAGCAATATAAAGCAGATATGGCTACCAACTATGAATTCGGTGTGAAAGGATATTTAGGAGAGGGTGCACATAGTTATACCGCTTCGGCCTTTTTAATTGATTGGGACGATCCACAACTAAACACGGCTACAACATGGGGGTTTTTCTCCGTTGCTAATGGCGAGTCAGCGCAAACAGCCGGTGTAGAGTTTGAACTTCAAGGCTATTTAACTGATGAGCTTCGCTACACCTTAGGCTATGCCTACGTGCGAGCTGAGCTCACCGCTGATTTATATGTACCTTCGAGTATTGCCGCTGAAAACCCGCTGAGCCTGCAAGCCAAAGATGGTGATAAATTACCAAGCACGCCGGAGAACACTTTAAGTGCCTCAATTGATTACACTCATACGTTAGATAACGGGATGTATTGGATCACTTTACTAAGTGCTTACTATCAGTCTGATTCTTTAAATTACTTAGGCGAAAGTGAAAAATTACAAGCTGATATTGATGGCTTCTCAATCTGGAATTTAAGCAGCCGTTTAAACCATGAAGACTGGGACGTTACGTTATATGTGAGTAATTTATTTAACGAAGATGGCGTAACTGGCACGATACCAGAGGGATATATGGGGACTGAGCCGTCACAAAACTTTTTAGGTAATTCATCAAAAGACTATATCAGCCGCCCACGAACTATTGGCATAAATGCGCTGTATCGCTTCTAAATAAAATAAGGTGCATCAAGCGGATGCACCTTACTTACCAAGAAATAGAGGTATTAATAATGACAAAAAAACGTTACTTTTTAATAAAATTACACAACTTTGTTAGCCAATATGCAATTTAAGCAATCACAAAACTATGCATTCGCAGGAGAGATTAACAAGCTACTCGATATTGCTTGGCACTTTATAAATCAAAAAAATGTGGTCAAAGCAAAACAAGCCTGCCAAGCAATTAATGAACAATACCCAAAGTCCGCAGATGGTTGGTATGCTAGTAGTTTTTTATCGTTGCAATTACAAGAATTTACGAGTGCAATAAACACCGCTGATAAAACGCTTGCCCTTGAGCCGCAACAGCCACAATGGCTAATACACAAGATTAATATTTTACTCAATATAGATAAAACAGCTGCAATCACGTTAAGTGAAAAACTAAAAAGCCAAGCATATAATCACTTTAAAAACATTATTGATTGCGCTCACTTATTTACCCAACTTGCTGATTACAACCAAGCACAGTTTTATTACCAACGCGCTATCAAACGAATAAATGAAAACAACCAGCCAAAAGCTGCAAGCCAGCTGTATTTTAATTTGGCATCCGTAGAGCGCTACTTAGGGAATATTAATCAAGCTGAATGCCTATTAAATAAAGCGATAACTTTAAACCCAAACGATAGTGAGGCATACTTTTTACGTTCCAGCCTAAAGAAACAACAACTGAATAACCATCACATTAACGAACTGACATTGCGTTTAAAAAACGAGCAAATATCACCGCTAGCCAAAACACAGTTTTATTACGCTCGCGCAAAAGAACAAGAAGATATAGCCGATTACGCTAATAGTTTTAAAAGCTTATACCTAGGAGCTGAAATTCGTAGGGCTAATATGCGCTACGCGCCAAATGCTGATATCGACACTTTAAAACAAATAGCCACTACCTATAACCACGGCTTTTTCAAAGCGCATAAAGGGGCGCCACGTTGCGAGAACAACCAAGCCATTTTTATTTTAGGCTTACCTCGTACAGGCTCTACATTAGTCGAGCGCATTATTAGTCAACATGACCAAGTAGTGAGCGCTGGCGAACTTAATGACTTTGCTCTGCAAATGATTAACGAAGTAAAAAAGAACAGCCAAACACAGCCGAAATCTAAAACCGAACTGGTAGAGCTCAGTCAGTACATTGATTTTAAGTCTCTTGGTGAAAATTATATTAATCAGGCTCGCCCTTCTATTACACATCAGCAACGTTTTATTGATAAATTACCGCTCAACTCTTTATATATAGGGCTTATTCACCAAGCTTTACCGAACGCCAAAATAATTCACGTTACCCGTCATCCGCTCGATACCTGCTATTCCATGTATAAACAGTTGTTTACTCATGGCTACCCGTTTTCTTACAACCTGGAGGAACTGGCTCATTATTATGTTGAACATCACCAACTTATGCAGCATTGGCAGACCCTGCTGCCTAAGGTTATACACCAAGTTAGTTATGAAGATTTAGTGACCGATTTACCCAACCAAGCTAAACAGTTAATTGATTATTGCGACCTCGACTGGCAAGCACAATGCTGCGAGTTTGAAAAGAATAACGCACCGTCTACCACCGCCAGTGCCACACAAGTAAGACAAAAAATATATCAAAGTTCAAAAGGTAAATGGCAACACTTTGCTAATGAGCTATCACCTATACAAAAGATTCTAGAGCAAGCAGGTGTATGTTGTGACTAATCAAAAGCACATTACTTAACAATTAGGCAATAGCTGCACGCAGGAGGTTACCATGGCAGAACACATTTATAATAACCAAGACATAAACCTTAAATATACAAGTGGCTTATTTAGTGCGATAAAGGTACACCCAGATAGCACATGGGCGCGGATCATCTTAGCTTTTCTAACCACCGCAGGAATTTTTTATATCAATATAATGCCCGCTGTCGTTAATGGCTTAAAAGGCGGTGGTGGCTTCACCAGCCAACAAGCTGGTTTTGTTAGTTCGGCTAATTTGTATGGCGCAGCTATTGGTGCATTAGCCGCAGTATTTTTAATAAAACGCATTCAATGGCAACGCTTTGCATACGCTTTATTAGTTACTTTATTAGTTATTGATTTTGCCTGTATTTATATAGCTGAACCAACCACCATGATCGCCACACGCGCGTTACATGGGCTTGCTGGTGGTTTATTGGTCGGTATTGGCTTTTGTATTATTTCTCGTACCTTTGAAGCTGATAAAACATTTGGTTATTTACTGTTGATTCAATGGGGGTTAGGTGGCTTAGGCATTATGTACCTACCTGCTCTGACTCCTGAATTTGGTACTGCAGGGCTATTTTTTGCGCTTATGGCATTCACCGCTGTATCGTTATTTATGCTGCCGTTTTTACCACATTACCATGTATCAAAACCACTTAATGAGAACCTAAATAAAACTGAAGTAGCGTCAGCCATTAAACCTTCTCGCTTATTATTAGGCTTAAACCTTTTTGCTATTTTTTTATTTCAAGCCGCTAATATGGGCTTATTTGCTTACATGATTGAGCTTGGTACAACCGACGGCCTTAAAATAGAGTTTATGAGTAACGCACTCGGCATGGCTAGCTGGATTGCGCTTCTTGGGGCATTACTCGTTATTGTTATTGGTACTAAATTTGGTC
Organism: Pseudoalteromonas sp. MB41; assembly: GCF_020966275.1. Lineage (NCBI taxonomy): Bacteria > Pseudomonadati > Pseudomonadota > Gammaproteobacteria > Alteromonadales > Pseudoalteromonadaceae > Pseudoalteromonas > Pseudoalteromonas sp. MB41. The sequence goes on from NZ_JAJJZF010000019.1 coordinate 28,483, forward strand.
GTACTATACCTATATTAATCGCCACCCTGATCACCGCTTTATGTAGCTGGCTACTGCACTTTAGTAACAATGATATGGTGTATCTAATCACTAATATTATTATTGGCATTACTTGGGCTTTTGTATTGCCGTATTTATTTGGTATATGTGCTGAGCTCGATAAACTGGGTCAAGCAGCCGCAATGGGTGGTTTTGCCTCTAAAATGGGCTTAGCATCCGGCCCTATGGTTGCAGCGCTAATACTGCAAGATGAAAACTACCAGCAGATTATTGATTTTGCGGTAATTGGTTTAATTGCCTGTGCAGCAGTCGCTTTTTTACCTGCGCGCACCTTAGATAAGCATAAATAACCTAACAACTCTGAGCAAAGCCTGTCCAACTAAAAGGCGGGCTTTTATTTCATATCACTTTATCTGGCTCTATTAAAACTCATCTTTTGGCTCTACTGCTATTTCAAGTCTCTTCTATAAATATAGTTCTGCGCAAATAACGCGCTTATACGATAGAGGATAAAAAATGAAGAACAAATCAATACTCATGCTAGCAAACTTATTTTGCGTAAGCGCTTGTGCTCAAGCATTATTTAGTGATGACTTTCAAGATGGTAATTTTGATGGTTGGACAATAACTGGCAGTGGCGCACCAGCAATCGCCAATCAATATGCCACTAATTACTCGCTGCGTTTGGTAAAGCAAAAACAAGCGATGCAAACAATTTCAACCCAAGGTTATGAAAATCTCGCTGTAAGCGTTGATATAGCTGGCTACTTGCTTGAGTATAATGAGCGCTGCGTCGCTAAATATTCAACCGACAATGGCAGCAGCTGGACCGTATTTTCTACTTTGGAAAATGGTCAAGATGACGGTGTGACACTTTATACTGGTAGTGCCACACTGCCTACTCAAGCAGCACAAGTTACTATTTCACTTGCGACACAGGGCAATAATAATGCTGATTATTGCTACTTTGATAATATAAGCCTAACTGGTGAGCCGACTGCTGCAGGGGGCGGATTTCAGCCATTAACGGGGGATGGTAATGTCAATCGGACACAATTAACATCAACACAATTGAATAATAATAACGCCAGCTTAACGAACAATAGCGCTTACGCTTTGCCAAATAATGCCGCCCACCCAAGCAATACCTTTTCGGGCACCTTAACACTTCTTGACGAATCAACTCGCGGTACACTGCAAGAGCAAGGAACTAATATTGCCAGCAGTTATACAAACCCAGAGCACCTTCCTGAATTTGAGTTTGAATTTGTGCAAACGGGTAGCCATATTATTCCGCTGGAGCGTGGGTTAATTGCCACCACACATCCTGCTTGGCATTATATTTTAGAGCCTGGTAGAGTGTGGAACGAAAATAATGATAATGGCTTTTCACGCGTAGCGCTGCCTTTTGCATTACAAGAGGCGGGGGCAAATTGTACTCATAATGGTGTGCTGAGCTTTTTATTTAAAGATGACGGCAGCACCTCTAATGTTGCTTATCAAATCACAGGGGAAACCTGCGCCTACTTTAAATTTAATAGCTGGGGCATGCTTGGCGCAAGTTATACACCTAGCACTATTGCTAACTCAGCTACCGTTATCAATAGTTATACTGATGAATTTAACCGCCGTATGCCAACTAAAAACATTAGCGACCTGGCTTATGACTACCCAAGCGCCAATATCAATACAGCGCAATTAGGCTCTGATCAAGAAAGCAGTGATCAAACAGTATTTGGGGTTGTGGTTGATGGGACAAACTATGTGAGTAGTTGCAAAACCCGTATGGGCGACTACCCATTTTGCGAAGTGATGGCACTACCTTCTTATTCTACCGCTAAATCCGTTGTGGGTGCAGTTGGCTTGATGCGCATGGAACAAAAATATCCCGGAACAAAATCGCTAACAGTTAATCAATGTTATGACTCAAGCTGGTCGCAGGTAAGCTTTGAAAACCTACTTGATATGGCAACAGGCCGTTATAACTCTGATGGTTTTGAGGTTGATGAGGGCGATAGCACCACTGCCAATAACTTCTTCTTAAAATACACTAACAGTGAAAAACTAAATCATGCATGTAGCTACACTAAAAAAGCACCAGCAGGCACGAAGTGGGTATATCATACCTCAGACACTTACCTACTTGGCGTACAACTCAATGCGTTAGAAACAACCGACCTGTGGGATATGCTTTACACTGACGTCTGGCAACCGCTTGGCGTAAGTCCGCTCATGAGCACAACATCACGCACCACAGAATCTACTAGCAACCCATGGAACGGTCAACCACTTACAGGCTATGGCTTAACCTATCATCACGATGATGTGGTTAAAATTGCTCAATTTTTAAATAGAGAGCAAGGGATTATTAATGGCGTTCAAGTTCTTGACCCTACAATGCTTGCGCAAACTGTACAAACACAAGCACATGGTTTAAATGCAGGGAGTCAATTCGATAGTTACGATAATGGTTTTTGGATATGGAACGCGCAACAAGCCTTTGGCTGTTCTAATGCACTATCAATTCCCTATATGTCTGGATATGGTGGGATTGTGGTTAGTTTATTACCTAACGATATGATTTATTATGCTTTTAGTGATAGTGGTGATTACGGACAAGTGAACACTGCTTTAGAACTTCATAAAATTCGTAATATGTGTAATTAACGAATATGTTAAGTATGACTAAGCGGCCAATGGCCGCTTTTTAAGTAAGGTTAATTTGGACACTTATCACTAATATTATTAAATACATCGCTAATCGTACGCGAAAAGCCAAGCCCACCACCATCGGTTAATTGCGTAATAATGACCTCAGGTAATATAATCACGGTATGCCCACCAAAGCCAGACATCACGGGCACTTGTGTTTTCTCACCACAGGCTTTCATTGCCGTTGTTTTACCGCTGTGATAACGCCAAAAACCATTGTCATAATTAAAGTTAGGAGTATTTGCCGACAATCCTTTTGGCTGACCCGTTAACACTTCTTGCACCATTGTTTTATCTAGTAAACCATCTAATAATGCTTCATCACGCAAGTATTGGCTAAAGCGCACCACGTCATTTAAAGTCATTGATAAGCCATACCCAGCCCATGCATCACGTGTATCGCTATTTCGCTGCACCCCATTTACGTATTCACTTAAGCCAATAGCTTGGTATATAGGTACTAAAATATCGTTAAATGCTTCTTTATTTTGACCTAGCTGCATTTGCACGAACCGTGCTGCTGCGTAGCCTACCAGCTCACTATCCGTCGTGTGATAAACACTATATTGTCCTGGTTTGGTTTTACTTGGCCAACCATTACAGATAAACTCAGCTCGCTCAGCTCGCGTCGCTTTAGCAAAGTAATGTTGCTCCATTTCACTACTGTGCTCATCCACTTCAAACTCTGCGGATTGATAATTACCCGTTGCCATATCAAGTGCATGCTCAACCGTGACTCCTTGCCAGCGTTTATCATGACATTCTGGTACTAAATCTTTAATAGCCCAATTTTTAAACCCCGGAAAGCGCTTTTCAAGCGCCGCAACCACGGTAAATGCATGCACGGATTTAGTAAACGAATACACGCCAACGGTTCGATCTTGGCAATACGGATGCTCACCGTAACGGGTGTAACACCCTGAGCTGTAGCTCGTATTATTAACTAATATACTAAAACCTAATAAGTCCTCACCTTTAATCGCATAGCCGTAATTAGCTAAATCAACCTTCGGATAATCTACAGCTAATTGCGCTAACGGTTTAGTGGCAATAAATGCGGCCTCTTCTTTGTTGCGCCTCGCTATCACATGGGCTTGATTACGCACTTCATAAGGCTGGTATTTTGCAGATAAAGTACCGTAAAACTCAAATCCATAAAAAGGACACGTTTGGGTTATGTTTTGCACCTGCACATTTGAAATTGACCCATCCGATTTAAATAAAAATGACGCCACACCATTTGCTTCACAATTAGCATTGCGCTCTTTTAAAGTATAAGGAAATGCAGCACGGCTATACCCGTTATCTGTTTTTTCATCCCACACTTTGCCAACACCCGCAGTGATAGACCACGCCCCATTACCATTAAAGCCATGCCCACGTTCAACAGGTATCAAGCGCCCACTATGTTGAACAAATTTATAGTTAAATAATGGCCAGTGACGGTAACCCTTAGGCAAGCTCGTTTGCTGCCCATAAATTTGCTTAAAAACAGGTGTCCCCGTAATAATTAGACGCCCTGAAAACATATTAGTACTCGCCTTACCATTAACAGGCAAAAAAGCGGCAGTCGCGAATGTGGAGTTATTATTTGCCATTAGATAATCATAGCTCAACGCACCTCGATTAGGTGTTACCGCGCTGGTACACCCTAGTAAAACAGCACTTAAAAAAACACCGCAAAAAATTAACTTACTCATCCATATCTCATTATTAGTTGGCTCTTAACTACAACGTTAATCTCTTCGCATTTATGCTTGTAGCACCAGATGAACTTGCTTGATTAGGCCAATTTACACCATTTCGTTTGGTATGGGATATTTACCAATGGCATGATTAGGTTAATCACTACTGCTCAGACTAGGTAGGTAATACCGTATAATTTTACTCTACAAACAACTACATCGAAAACAACTCTGTAAAACAAGCCTTAATTGCGGAATTTCCGTTCGAAATGTCCCCATTGATAAAAGGTGAGTCAGGGATAGACATTCACCTATCTCTGCCCAATATTTAGCGTCGTACCTGCCATGCGGTAATATATAAGCATCATCTTTATTCAACTCATCCTGCCTTACTTCTGCAAATACACAATTGATATCTACACCTACCATTAATTTATCCCTAATATCATTCTTATAATTTAATACTCTCAAATAACCTGTAATTGTCTAGTTAATGAGCCTGAAAAGCTTTAACTGGTAAGCGCACAAAAGTGAATACACAGAGCGCCATTGAATTAATTATCACCAAATATCTAATTCCCCAATTTTTATTCAAATTTAAATAAAAATCCGGCTTTATGCTGTTTTTAAGAGTTTAAGATTAATTCGACTTTAACGTTGAACATTAACTCTTAAGAGGTTTAAAAATGGAACTAACCAACCAATCACACGTTGTTGAAGCACCAACAATCACTAAAAAAATGTCTACAGCTAAAAAAGCGACCATCGCACTGATGGTAATCTCTTTTGCTCTATTAATTTCACAAGGCGTAATGGCTGCGGCCCCAACTTCTGGTGACTTCCTATACGGAGTTTACAATGAAGTAGTTGGCTGGTTAACCGGCGCACCTGGCATCATCATTTCAATTTTCACATTTGGCTTTGCTGCTTTCCAAGGCATTATGAAGCAGAACTATGCTACTTGTGTGGGTGCATTCCTTATCGCACTGCTATTTGCAAATGCACAAGATGCTGTTGAGTACTTCCTAACTGCTTCAGTTGGAGTGCTTTAAACCATGGAAACGCCCAATCGCTACCGCTGCAAGACCCACATCAACCAACCGCTATTAATCTTGTTTGTATTTACTAAAGAACAAGTAATACCGTTGATGGCCGCAGTAGCGATTGGCATGGTGACAAAACAGACCTTTATCCTTGTATGCCTAGCCATGGCATACATTTATATCTCTCAAAAGGTTAAAGGCCGATTCCCTAAAGCCTATGTTAAACACAAGCTTTGGTCTTATGGGTTCATCTTAACCAATCAAAGCAAATCAATTGCAGATCCAGTTAAACGTACATACCACCGCTAAGGCAAGAAAATGCTTGATGATAAATCCGCTTCAGTTCGAAGCTTCAAATCGATGGTTGCATCTAACAACATAAGCCGAGTAGCTAACCTATTTTTATCCATTACAGTTGCTCTAAGCGCTTTAACACTGTTTTTCAAAGACAGTGAAGTCGTTGTTATCCCAGAACAGAATTACTTTGGTGAGCTTACAATTCAAGGCGATAAAGCTAACCAGAATTACCAACAAGCATGGGCCTACAGCGTATCTACTCTAATAGGCAACATTAACTCGCAAAACATCGATTTTGTAAAAAAGATAATGATGAAAATGTTATCTCCACAACTACAAGTTGAAATCGAGCCAATGCTAGATAAGCAAGCTGAAATGATAAAAATGCGTGATATACGACAAGTTTTTATTGCCGACGACCTAATTCATGAGCCTGAAACTGATTTAATCACCATTTGGGGCCAAAAGATCACTTTTATTGGTGGAGAACCTAAAGCAGATACGAAGTGGAGCTACGAATTTAAGATCACTGCTAGAAATGGAAGACCTAAAATCACCCACTTAGATCAATATCCGGGCACCCCAAGAAAGCGAAAACAAGCGATGGAAGCGCGTGGCGATGCTGAACCGGGAGCTTTAGAGTCGCAACCTTATTATGACAGTGAACTAGAGATAGGGGTGCTAGAAGCTGCAAAAGATCTGAAAGTGAAAGAACAACAGGAGAGCAACTAGATGAAAATGAAATCAATACTTTTAGCCATTGGTTGTGCGTCTAGTACATTCACCTTCGCTAATGATGCAACTGAAAATCCAAGCGATACATTCAAGCTACCAACAGAGGTAGTAAATGAACAACCAATTCCGGTTACAAAGCAAGCTATATTCGAAGCGGCAAAAAACGGTATTAAATTAGATAGTCGAAGCGAGCCTGTAATGAAAACAGTCTCCCCTCAAGATGAAATCAATCAAATTGCCGATAACGTAAAACCAAACGGAATGATGAATGAAGCTGATTTTGACCAGTACCAGCAGCCACAAACTGCACAGTCAATTCGCTCAGGAAATGGGTACTCATTCCTAGATATCGTTAAATCAAAATACAAGCCAACCCAAAACCTTAGCAACCTTGAACCGGGTGCTAATATCGCTATACCTGTAGCTGTCGGCTTGACGAACCCAATCATAACTAACTTTAAGATGGTTGCCGCTAGAACCCACGACGAAGAATCAGTCATTGAATTAGAAGATGGCCGTTTATACATCACTTTAAACTCACTTAAGCCTGTTGCTTTAATGTTGTTTGAAGAAGGTGTTCCAGAGTCAATGATTAATCTTACATTGGTACCAATGGAAGCGATGCCGGTTGTTGTAAATGTCGATGTGAATCTTTCAAAAACGATGCAGTACAAGGGCGCAAATCACAGAGCGGAAATAAAAGAGCAAGAAACATTAGCTGAAGCGTCTTTAACTGAAGGCCACGTTGCAAATGTTGAAACAGATCGAGTAGCGCGTATTAAGCAAATTCTAAAACCTGTTGGTAAAGGTGAAATACCACAAGGGTTTTCACTTTCTCATGATGTATCAAAAGCGATGCACCAACCTTGCGGCTTAACCATTAGTCAGCAAGTACTACAGCGAATTGTCGGTCCAAGAGAAGTTGTTGATGTAGTCAGAATCCAAAATACAACTACACGCCCCTATACAATTCGTGAACAAATGTGCGAGTCACGTGATGTTATGGCCGTTGCCATTTACAACAAATCACTACTTCAACCTGGCGAAGCAACAGAAGTTTATATCCTGCGAGCCAAATTGCGCGAAAGCATTGTTAACACTAACTCTAAACGTCCTCGTGTAATCAACTAAGGCTGGTGGAAATGAGCATTAAAAAACAATGGGAAAATCCCAAAGTTAGAAAGTTTGCAGCAATACTGGTGATTATTCCTATTGCGTTCTTTGGTTATAAGTCGATGTCTTCTAGTGATAATAAAACCAGTCTGCAGGACAGAATTGCAGCTAGACAAGCTGAAGATCGCCTTGATGGAAAGGGTAAAGTACGCGGGCTATTTGATTCAGAAAGCATTGCTAACATCGATAAAAACGAATTCGACGAAATCTATGACAAGTCTGTAGACTCAATTCGCAGAAAAGAGCGTGAAGTATATACAGAAAAAGAGCGTGTACTTGAGATGGTTCAGCAACAGCAGCAAAGCATCGATGACCTGACGCTAAAATTGAAAGATTACGAGCGCCAACTGGAAGTGCGCGATAGAGCATATGCAAATACCCAACATAATAGACAATCAAATGGTGGCTCACGCTCAAATTACAACACTTCATACTCTGGTGCAGAGCAAGGGCAACAAGCTATAGCTGATGCACCACAACAGTACGATGAGAGGGTCTTTGACAGAACCCCTACTCAGCTTGTTACTGCAAAACCACAAATCGAAGGCCGTGTTATTAGAACTATCACCCAACGCAGCGTTCGAAGCATTAAGAGTTCGGGTGTTGTTGAAGAAAAGCAGCAAAAAGATTTGTTGATCACACAACAAAGTCTAAAACCTGAAAAAGAGGCCCAAAAGAAAAGCGATCCAAATGAAGGTGGACTAATTGATTCTGACGAGGGTGTTGTTTACTTGCCTGCAGGCTCATTTTTCTCTGGTGTTTTACTTACTGGTTTGGATGCTCCAACACAGCTTGCAGCCAAGTCTTCTCCTATGCCGGTTGTTATCCGAGTTAAAAAAGAAGCTATCTTGCCTAACCATTTCACTTTAGATATTCGCGAGTGTCACGTTATTGGCCAAGCAATCGGGGATTTATCAAGCGAAAGAGCGCATATCCGCGCACAATCAATTACATGTGTACGTAATGACGGTAAGAGTGTTGAAAGCGCAATTCAAGCGAATGCAGTTTCTGACTTTGATGGCAAACTTGGTATAGCCGGCAGACTTGTAAGCAAAAATGGTAACCTCTTAGCAGGCTCTATGGCAGCTGGATTTATGAGTGGCATTTCTGAAGCTGTTGCACCTCAACGAACTACATCTATCAATACGTCAGGTGGTGATAGAGCGGTATGGGAATCAGTAGACTTAGGCTCCGTTGCTTCCGCTGGTGCGTTCCAAGGCTCAGCTGATGCTATGGATAGACTAGCTGAATACTACATCGCTTTAGCAGAACAGATTCACCCTGTAATTGAGATATCACCGGGACGTTCAATTACATTCGCTGTGCTATCTGGCACTAAACTCAAATTAGGTGATTAAACAATGAATGACTATATAAAAATGATTCTAATAAGCCTAGTTATGTCAGCCTTAGCATTTTCCGCCGGTGTATCTTACACAAAAGCAGTAAGCGAAAAATCGATGATTGAGATAACTGATTTACTTGCAGGTTATGCGAAAGTTCAAACGTTTAATCCAGAAGAGATTTCAAAGCGCATTACATCAGAGGGGGCTACACCTGCAGAGCTGGCATCTTATATCGAGCGTTATATTAAACTCCATCAGCTCAAAGGTGTAATGCTTATTGATGAAAGTTATGTAGTTGCAAAGCCTAATTTCTCATCATCTGCTACGCTTACTATGAGCGAGCTAAATAACCTTAGTGAAAAGTACAATATTAAAACTGAAATAGATTATGGCTCACTCCTTAGTGAATTCAATAAAACAATTAAAAGCGCCAAGAATTACACAAATTAGATCCCAACTAAAAACCGCCTCATCATTTTGTAGGCGGTTTTTTTTGATCTAAACGGACGCTGACAGCTACCTCTAAGTAGCTAGTATTCACCTTCAACTCTGATTTAAATAGCTAAGCTAATTCCAGTTCATAACACTGCTGTTTAAGCCAACGACCTAATTTCATAATATCAGGTTGCCTAGCTCGTGTTTCCTTATAGACAAAATAGAAGTTATCTCCGGTAATAAGCTCGTGCATAGGTATGCGTACAAGACTATGCTGGCGATCCTGATCATCTATCATGTAATTACTAATGAGGGTAATTCCCAAATTATATCGAGCCGCTTCAGCGGCAAGTAAGACATGACTAAATTGATTAATTTTGACGTCTTTAGGTAATTCAAATTTACCACTCATACACCAACGTAACCAGTCGTCACCAAGACTTTCATTGGTATCTGAGTATTGTACTGATAATAACGGATGTTGCCATAATGATTCAGGTAGAGGCTTATTTCTTAACTGCTGCCAAAGCTTTTTTCCACACACTGGATAAAGTTTTTCAGTAAACATGAATTGATTGACAAAGTTACGTTCCGGTGGATTCACTGTAATAAAACAATCCGCAAATTGGTCATTATAATCCGGTTGATCCCCGACCATATTTAAAGTTATTTCTATTTCTGGGTACTGATTTCTAAAATCTTCTAACTTCGGTATCAACCAGCTCACCGCCACAGAGCTATATAAAGCCAAACGAAGATTGCCTGATTCCCCGTGACGTATCATTTGACTGGCATTTGATAGATTTCCTAATGAGTTAGTCACTTCTTCAAAGTAACGTTCCCCGACCTTAGTCAAGGAAAAAGAACGCCCCTGTCGGTTAAACAAAGTTTCACCCAAATAGTCTTCGAGTAATCGAACTTGGTGACTAACCGCACTTTGAGTCACATTGAGGTGCTCAGCAGCTTTGGAAAAGCTATTAAGTCGCGCAACAGCTTCAAAGCATTGCAGGGCACGTAAAGGAGGCAACTTCATTATAAATTTAGCTCATACTAAAAAAATTTAAAACATTATACATCATATAAGGTATGGAATACGCTAATCATATAACCGTTTTACAAACGTAACTCTATTAATTCAGTTCCATTGACATTTTCTAGAATGTAGCAGGAGTAATGAAATGCCCAAAATAACTGTCGGACTCGCGATGACATTACTTATCATCGGAAATATAATTGGTGTTTTTTCTGACGCTTTGATAAAAACTCTGCCAGCAGATACTGCCATATACCAATTTGTATTATTTCGTCAATTGACCGCAGTGCTGATTTTACTTCCATTTTGTCTACTCAGTAATAAACAAAGCCTCTTCGCTGGCCTCAAATGGCACTTTATACGCGGCCACATTTGGTTATTAGGGACAATATTTATGGTATTCGCTCTGGGCGCTCTGCCGTTAGCTACCGTAAATGCTATTTTCTATACAGCGCCTTTGCTTATGCTGCCGTTAGCCATGATATTGTTTCAGGAAAAGCTGACTAGCCACTCAATTGCTGCTGCTGTTTTGGGCTTTATCGGCGTACTTATCGTGGTTAAACCAACACAAATTAATTGGGCAGCGATTGCCGCCCTTGTCGTCGCATTGACTATGGCTGTAAATAATTTATTGGTTCGTAAATTACCTCAGCATCATAATGTGTTCCAAACTTTAATGCTCACCAACCTAGTAGGTATCCCAGCCGCACTTGGGTTGGCGTTATGGGAAGGCAAACCTTGGGACTGGACTCCAATGTTAACGGCAACAGGCTCCAACACTTTTATCCTAATTTATGCTGGTATATGTGTATTGGTATATAGAGCAATCGAAGCCAGTAAAATTTCCAGTGCCGAATACACTGGCTTATTAGGTGCTGTAGTTGTAGGGGTGCTGTGGTTCGATGAAATACCGGACCTGAGCTTGGCTATAGGATCTTCTTTAATTATTATTCCGCTGATTTGGTTAGCCAAGGTAGAAGCAAAGATAAAGCAAATAAGTAAAATAATATAAATGATAAAGTTAATCTAACTTTCCAACGTGACCGCGTTTGGGAACGAGCGCTTAACTGCACTCCCAAGTGGGATAAATAATAACTCTCTCCCGCTTACCGCATATCCCTACTGATTACACTAATACAGAAACGCCGCACCTTGATAGCTTTTTCAGTGCAATGATTTCGTCATGCCAAATTGATCGTAATGATTGGTACATAGGCTATCAAAAAATTGTTAGCACTGTAGCAAACGCTAAAAACGAGACTGATATAAGCGAACAGCTATTATGGGATCTTTGGTATAGCCGAGACAATTATATCTCAAGCTTAAAACAGGGTGCACTATCTAAAGAGGAGTTTGAATTATCTAAGAGTACTTTAAAAAATATTACTAAAAAAATAATTAGTAGCCAATCTTTAGTCACTTACCAAGAATGTGTAGAAGACTTACAAAAGCTGAAAGACGATGGCAAGGTAAAATATTTGCATAAAGCTCTACTCAATCGTGTTTTTGCGGTCGCTGCTCCCCAACATTTTTCCACTACCGTTACCAAAGATGCATTTGAGTACATATGCTCATATTTCACCCAAAAATGGGGGTTTAAATATAAATACACTAACTGGTTCGACGCTAATATTAAATTAAAAGAATTTATCCATGCTAACTTAGGCGATGACTACGATGAGTTACTAATAAATATAGTACTTTGGGTAATTTACGAAGAAAAACACTTAAGTGATTTAGCATCGAGAGAAAGTGACATAACTCTAAAAACAGCTATTAGGAAGCAAGTTGAGTCTATAGAGATACAATTTAGAGAAGCGGAGTTAGAGAGGTAATTTATCCAGTGGTTGCATAACTCTGAATATTGCCACTATGCGATTTCAAGTCAAAGCGAAGATCTAGGGCGAGCTCACATTCGTGATGTAGTTTTAAAAAGTAAAGAAACAAACACAACTTTAATTGCTGAGCTAAAATTTAAATCAAATGCCAAAGAGGATATTGAAGCCGCGATAGGACAGTTACTTCGATATGCTTTATATCCAAACACGGAAGATTGTAGTGAAATATGGGTTGTTGGTGGTAATTATCCACTCACTGACGAGTTAACATGGTTCAATGAAATTAAAAAACATGTAAACTTAAAATTTAAGTATTTTTACAAAGATCCGCAAAATAATCAGTTCTTCGAAGAATAACCTAAGTAAGTTAATCTGATATTCAAAGCATAGCCAAAGCACGGCATAAAAGGGAAGCTATACGCTTCCCTTTAAAATATTCTTAAGCTGTTTGTGCTTTTAAGTTCAACCAGTCCTGTCCGGCTCAATTAAACCAGTTCAGTTGAACTTAAAAGCGGTAATTTCTTACTTAGTATCACTAAAGTGCTACTCACCAAAAGAATAGATTCTGTAAAATCTATATCATCGAGCAAGCGAGCGGCACTAAAATAGATCGTCATTTTTATATCTGCCCCCCAACCCCTTTAAATTTCTCAACAAAAGCGGCAATTTTCTGAAACACCGTTTGCTTCTGGGTTCGGTACTGTGGGTTTAATGGGCTAAGTTTGGGCAGCGCCTCATTCAGTGCAGTGCCATTTTCAGAGGCGTACTCACGTTTGAGTGATGACGCAATATAGCGTTTGGCAGCATCGATATTGAGCTTTTCAGAGGCAATAATGGCATCGGCTTCGCGCTTCTGCTCCGCCTGGGCGAATTTGAAGAAAGCGTCGATAATGCTGGCTTTGTCATTGATCTCATCTAGGTTTGTCTGGTTAATAAAATCAACCACCAAGCTTTCTTTCGCTCTATTGCCAAGGCTACCGCGGATCATACGACGAACTTCTTCAATCAAGCCTTCTTTGCTCTTGTTCTTCTTATTGTGATCAAAAATAAGTTCAAGAATATAATCGAGGTTTATTTCCTGAGATTTAAGCAAATCAATTTCAAAGACCACGTCGTCCCAGTCTACCGTTGATTTATCTTTGTCCTGACCTTCTTTATCGCGTCGCAACCAGTCACGGGTATCGTTGTAGGTAGAGCGATAATCTTGAATAGCACGCTCACTTGGCATATCGATGGTTTGCATTGCCTCGATGTCAGCATCGTCCAGATAGTACTTTGACTTGAACTCTTCAACAGCTTGTTCATCACTGGTATCTAAGCTTTGCAACGCTTTTAATCCAGCAAACTCATCGTAGTTTTGTAAAATATTTTCTGCTTTTAAGTATTCACCAAACAGCTTGGCAAATTCCTTTTTATCTTGTTCTTTTTCAATATTTTCAGGGTTTGGAAAGCGTTCTTGCAGCTCTTTTACGATATCAACAAAACCTCGACGAGCTTGGCCAGTAGCAATATCGTTAAAGCCTTCCATGTATTCTTTGTAGCTCTTCTCCAACACCACGTTTTTGGTGTTTTTGTCACCAAACAAGGTGATGGCATCAATGGTTGCCTGCTCCAAATCCCGGAAGGTAACAATATTGCCAAAGGTCTTCGTTGCATCATAAATGCGGTTAGTGCGAGAAAACGCCTGCATCAAGCCGTGATAGCGCAAATTCTTGTCAACAAACAAAGTATTGAGCGTAGGTGCATCAAAGCCCGTTAAAAACATACCCACCACGATAAGCAGATCTATTTCTTGATTCTTCACGCGCTGGGCAAGGTCACGGTAGTAGTTCTGAAAACCATTACTGTCCACGCCATAGTTAGATTTAAACATGGCGTTGTAATCGTTAATTGCGGCGCTCAAAAACTCTTTCGCACTGCTGTTCATGGCGCTGACTTCGAAGCTTTCATCTAAAATATCACCAATGGCGTCCTGCTCTTCATTGGCAGCAAATGAGAAGATGGTCGCAATGCGCAGAGGTTTACTTGTAGGTCCATTTTCGGCCTCGGCCTGCAATGTTTTGAAGGTTTCATAGTAGGCTTTCGCTGCATCAACACTACTTACCGCAAACATGGCGTTAAACCCTTTGGCACCAGAATAGGCTCGATGCGTTTTCTGGTTAAAATGGTTCAGAATATACTGCGATATTTCACGAATACGCATTGGATGTAAGAATGCTTTCTTGTTCTCCGCCGCACTAAGCTTCTTATCATCCTGCTCAGTCTCAATGCTCTTAAATTGCGGACGAACATCGTTATAGTCCACTTTGAACTTGAGTACTTTTTCATCACGAATGGCATCGGTGATCACATAAGTGTGCAACTGCTGGCCAAACACGCTGCCCGTGGTTTCAGCACCCAAGGCGTTTTCAGGGAAAATTGGCGTACCGGTAAAACCAAACTGGTAGTACTTTTTGAATTTCTTCTTCAGATTTTTCTGCGCCTCACCAAACTGGCTTCGATGACACTCATCAAAAATAAAGACAACTTGCTTGTTGTATATAGCTAAATCGCTTTCGCTTTTGATTAAGTTGTTGAGCTTTTGGATAGTGGTAACGACAATCTTGTTATCGTCTTTATCCAGGTTACTCTTAAGGCCTGCGGTACTGTCTGAACCGTTCACACTATCAGGCGAAAACCGCTGATACTCTTTCATGGTCTGATAGTCGAGGTCTTTTCGGTCCACCACAAAGAAGACTTTATCTATACAGTCTAAATCGGTGGCCAAACGTGCCGCTTTAAAGCTAGTGAGTGTTTTTCCTGAGCCTGTGGTGTGCCAAATGTATCCACCGCTCTCGGTGTTGCTCCAGTTCTTAGCGTTAAACGCGCTCTTTATCTTCCATAAAATGCGCTCAGTGGCCGCAATCTGGTAGGGGCGCATTACAAGTAAGGTATTGCTGACGTCAAACACCGAGTAACGCAAGATCACTTCAAGCAAGGTCTCTTTCTGGAAGAAGGTGGCGGTAAAGTCTTTTAAATCCTTGATCAGCGTATTGTCAGATTTGGCCCAGTTCATCGTGAAGTCGAAGCTGTTTTTGTCGCGCTTGGTGGTATTGGCAAAATAGCGCGTGTCGGTACCATTAGAGATCACAAACAACTGCAAGAACTTGTACAACGAGTGATCGCTATTAAAGCTTTCTTTGCTGTACCTATGAATTTGATTAAACGCCTCACGGATTGCCACACCACGCTTTTTCAGTTCAATTTGCACCAAAGGCAAACCATTGACCAAAATCGTCACATCATAACGGTTAGTATGGCTGCCTGCCTGTCCGGCAGACTGGCCCGTTTGCTCAAACTGCTTAATCACCTGCACTTTGTTACGAGCAATGGTCTTCTTGTCGAACAGGTAAATGTTTTCTATATGGCCATCATCAAAGACAAAATCGAAGATATAGTCACTGTGCACCTTGCGAGTTTTATCAAGTATATTATCGCTTGGGGTGTTTAAGTATTGCTCGCAAAAACGAGCCCACTCGGCATCGGTAAACTCAACCTTATTAAGGGCTTGTAGCTGCTTACGCACATTCGCCATCATGGCGTCTGGCGTCGTTAGCGCAGGCACATACTCATAGCCCTGGTTGCTTAGGTCCTGGATCAGCTCACGTTCTAAATCGGCTTCGCTTTGAAAACTTTCATTAACTTGCCAGGCTTTAGTGTATTTATCTAACACAATAAAGTTATTCGATTCTGCCACCGTTTTATACGTCGTCATTCGTTTACATCCTTTTCTTTTGGTTAGCAGTGGCGTTTTCCAAAATGGAAATAGCCACAGCATCGCATTATGAAGTAACTTGCCAGTGGCCGGTTTTATCTGAGCCTACTCGGGTTAATTTACCTTCTTTTTGCAGCTTGCTAATGGCACGGCCAATGGTTCTCACGTCTTTATTCAAGGTATCGGCGAGTTGTTGCCGGGTCAGCTCGGGCGTATTACTGAGCAATGCTAAAATAGCCTCCGGTGTTTTAAGTCCCGTTAAATTGACAGGGGTATTTACAGGGGCGTTTTCACCCTCCCTTAGAGGGGCGTTTACAGAGGCGTTTTGTGCGAGTGTTTGCTGAATAACCGACAACATAAAATGAATAAACGGCGTGCTATCCGCTTGGTTATCTGCTTGTTCCAGTGCGTGATAATAATCTTGTTGATGATCTTTAATCACACTTTCAAGCGGTAAAGATAAAAATAACGGATGCCACTTGGACAAAATCAGCGTTTGCCATAACCGGCCCATACGACCGTTACCATCGGCAAAGGGGTGAATAAACTCGAATTCGTAATGAAATACACAGCTTGCGATCAATGGGTGATCGTTTGTTTGCTTGAGCCATTGGATTAAATCCGCCATTAAACCGGATACTTGATGGGCAGGCGGCGCAACGTGGTGCACCACACCCCCTTTATGGATACCCACGCCTTTACTGCGAAACTCACCCGCATTTACAAGAATATCTGACAGCATTAAACCGTGGGCCGTGAGTAAATCGGAAATCTCGCTAGCTATAAAGGTGGGCAGTGCGTCATAAGCCGCAATGGCACCTTTTACCTCGGCCAGCTCGCGCACGCTTCCCAGCACAGGCTTACCTTCAACAATGGCAGTAATCTGTTCTTCGGTTAAGGTATTGCCTTCAATAGCCAGCGTGCCGGTAATGGTTTTAATGCGGTTTTGCTTGCGCAATTGCGGCGAGGCATTCAATTGACTGGCATTTAATTCACCCACCTGCTGGCTGATTTTCGCCACCAAGTTAAGAATATCGGTGGTGATGGTAAAAGGTGGTTGATAGGCCATTAAGCTGCCTCTTCAGGTTTCGGCCCGCCTGCCGGACAAGCAGGGAAGCTCAACAACAGGTTGCGATAATACTCGTATTGCTTTTGGCGAAGCTCGATTTCGCGGGGCAGACCTTCTTGCAGCGAAGTTGTTAATGTGTCGAATTTGTCGAGAATAGTAACGATGCGTTCTTGTTCCGAAAGAGATTTCTCTCTATTGCTAGCAAATGGAATAGGAACCAAATACTCCATGATTTTTGGCTTATTTCCTCGTGGCATTTTTGCGCCTTTTGCATGTTGCATGTTGTATTCAAAAAACTTGTCATCAGCTAAAACTTGATACAAATATCGTGGATTTATAGCTGTATCAGTAGGGTGAACCACAAGAACATCACCATTCGTGCCGCCAACTCGATCTGCATGCCATATCTTCTTCAAATAGGGACGTATATTCCCTATTAAGATATCATCAGGATTGTATTGTGTAAGATTTCCACTATCTGGGGTTCGAGTGGAGTCTATTTTACCAGCTCGATTCTGAAGTAAGCTTTCAACACCAACGTAATTGCTGTCATTTAGTTCTGTGTAACTAATACGAGCCTTTGAATACTCGGCCATTTCACTCAAAGCCCTCCACTCAACGTCACCCTCTTCAAAACTTAGCAACTGGTCGCGGTAGTAGTTGTATTGTTTTTTCCGTAGGTTAAGCTCGGTGGTCAGCTCGGTGGTCAGCTCGGTGGTCATGGCGGTAAATGCGTCCAGAATACGAACAATTTCGGCTTGTATTGCCAGCGATTTTTCTGGGTTATCTGGGCATGGGATGGGGATTTCCAGCTTGTTAATAACGATAGCATCAAGAGTCGGAATACCTGCAACCCGAACCTTAGAGCGCAACAAGCTTTGGTGGCCAATTAAGGCGAAATACAAAAATCTATTATTTAGTGCCTCGTTGTGTTCTAAACAAAAGCAACCATCAGACGACCAAAAATCAACCGAGCTATAGCCAACTGTTCCAGCTGAAGCTCCGACATTGATGATCATCACGGAGTTGGCAGGACGATTGGACTCGGTATAGTAACCTAGTGGTTCTAATCCACCGTGAAAAACAGGAAATTTGGCTTCTTCAGAAAGTTGGCTTTTGGTTAATCGTTTTCCTCGCAAGACATTGGAGACTTCACCGAGCACCTTCCACTCCACCTCAACCCCATCCAAGAGTTTCTCTAAATAGCTCAAATGACTCATGCTTCAAGCTCCTCACCTTCAATTTCCGCCCCTTCTATTTCTAAAACAATGGCGTCAATATCACTGCGAAGTTGGTCGATTTTAGCAACGGTGGTTTTAAGCTCTGCATTAAGCTCGGCAATGTCGATGACCTCGCGAGTATCTTCGGCTTCCACATAACTGCTTACCGACAGGTTGTAGCTGTTGTCTGCGATAACATCCAAATCAACCGATTTAGCAAAGTGATCCACGTTTTCTTTGCTAGCAAACACTTTCATGATTTGCTGTATATGACCCAGGTTTTTTTCGTCGTCGTTGTCCGTTAGCACGTTGTTATTGGTTTCTTTTTTAAACAAACCGCTGGCATCAATAAACTGGGTGGTAGTGTCGGTTTTGTGTTTAGACAGCACTAAAATATTCACGGCAATGGTGGTGCCAAAGAACAGGTTTGGTGCCAGTGAAATCACGGTTTCAACATAGTTATTATCAACCAAAAACTTACGAATTTTTTGCTCAGCGCCGCCACGGTAAAAAATACCGGGGAAGCAAACAATAGCTGCACGCCCTCTTGGTGAAAGATAACTTAGCGCATGCAGCACAAAGGCAAAGTCGGCTTTTGATTTAGGCGCTAGTACGCCAGCGGGCGCAAAGCGGTCGTCGTTGATTAGGGTTGGGTCGTCGCTACCAATCCATTTCACTGAATAAGGCGGGTTAGAGACAATCGCGTCGAAACCTCTATTGTTTCTCTCCTCCAAAAAGTGTGGTTCGGTTAAGGTATCACCCAACTGAATATTAAACTTGTCGTAGTTAATGTTGTGCAAAAACATATTCATACGCGCCAAGTTGTAGGTGGTGTGGTTAAGCTCTTGGCCAAAAAAACCATCTTCAATGATATGCGCATCAAAGTGCTTTTTAGCTTGTAACAGCAACGAGCCCGAACCCGCCGCAGGGTCATAAATTTTATTCACACTGGTTTGGCCGTGCATGGCGAGCTGCGCGATCAATTTTGAAACGTGCTGAGGGGTAAAAAATTCGCCACCGGATTTACCCGCATTGGCGGCATAGTTTGAAATCAGGAACTCGTAGGCATCACCGAATAAATCAATTTGGTTTTCTTCAAAATTACCGAAGGTTAAACCTGCCACACCTTTCAACACAGCGGCTAGGCGTTTGTTTTTTGCCTCTACCGTATTACCCAGACGATTACTGGTCGTATCAAAATCCGCAAACAAGCCTTTGATGTCTTTTTCTGAATCATAGCCATTGGCTGAGTTTTCGATTGCAGCAAAAATAGCCGCCAAATCCGTATTTAAATTTTCATTCTTGTGCGCATTAGCCGCCACATTACTAAATAACTGGCTAGGGTAAAGAAAATAGCCCTTGGTTTTAATGGCATCTTCTTTAGCAAACTTGATGTTTTCATCATCGTCAGGCATGGCCGCATAATTAACGCTCTCGTCACCGCCCGTGATGTAGTTGACAAAGTTTTCACTGATAAAGCGGTAGAACAGCGTACCTAGTACATATTGCTTAAAATCCCACCCATCCACTGAGCCTCGGACATCGTTGGCAATCGCCCATATTTGGCGTTGAAGTTCGGCACGTTGTTGTAAACTTGTCATCAATAAATTCCCTTAAGGCATATTATCTTTTATCTGCACATTTTAGTAAGTGAATTAGAGTCAGCATTGACTCTAATTCACTTACCTTCAATGAAAGTTATACTACCATAAATTTTCTATAATCAATCTGCTACTTAGAGATATAAACGACTTAACTCTCTTATCGTTCACCTATCCTCTCCATTATCCAATCATCAACTTCTGATTCAACCCAAGCTACTGACTTAGCACCTAACGAGACTTGCTTAGGGAAAGTACCTTCAGAAATAAATTTATAGATACTCGAGTGACCCAGTGATGTTTTTGCCATCACTTCTTTCAGTTTAATTAAACGCATGGAATTTCTCCGGTTGGTTATTAGTACATAACCTTTCCGGGACCAGTATTTTTTTATGTCTCTCAAATGAAAAACTTACACATATACATCACTAACTTGCATAAACCACTTAAGAGGAATTAATAATGCAAGGTCAACAGTCGTTATATGAATTTAAGCATCCGGTAAATGATAAACAGATACTAGAAGCTGCTGCCTACATCATCGCTCAGAAGCAGTTTAGAGATGGTGTACTAAATAGCCCTAATGATTGCGAAGAGTACTTGAAACATAAACTAGCAATACATGAGCATGAAGTTTTTGCCGTACTTTTTTTAGATAGCCAGAACCGCATACTGGAGTTTAAAGAGCTATTTAGAGGCACTATTAACGCAGCTAGTGTTTACCCTAGAGAAGTCGTTAAAGAGGTGCTGGAGCTTAATGCTGCATCCGTTATCCTAGCGCATAACCACCCTTCCGGCGTTACTACCCCATCTCAAGCAGACAAGCTTATTACTACCAAGCTTCAACAGGCACTTAACCTAATTGATGTATCAGTGCTTGATCACATCATCATTGGCGAGAGCACGTATTCATTTGCTGAACATGATTTAATTTAAAAGGAGTTAAATATGGCGTTAAAAATAGAGCAAGTAGCAGGCTTAAAAGTGCCTGACTCTTTTATTGGTGTGATTGTAAGCGCAGTTGCTAATAGAGGTGATTCTGTAGGAACAGCTAAGGCGGTTACACTTAACTTTAGAGATCCAGGTTACAGCCCTGAAGCTGGAGGCTTTCACCCTGTAGAGGTTAGGTTAGAAAAGAAGGCCACCAGCTGGCAGCTTATTTATATTACTGACTTCTCGTATCAGGGCCGTCATACCCCTGAACTGATAAAAGAAATTGATGTGTGCTTCAGCATTAAGCAGGTTTATCACTTTTTAGCTGGTTGGTTGAACGCTAAGGAAGGTAAAGAGCTATTAGACCTATTCATTTCAAACTTTGTTGAGTACTACAACACAGGTTGTTATCAGGTAACTGTTACTACTGAGTAAAGGGAGGTTTTTATGGCTGAAGTACAAGCAGTTAAAGATCTTGATACAGTAAGGCTCGTTAGCTATTTACTAGAAAAGCGTTGCTCAAGACAAATGAGCCAGATATGGAATATTGGCTTAAATCTCGCGCTTAGAATATCTGACTTACTTGCAGTGAAGTTTACTGACATAAGTAACAATAGGTTGATTATTTATGAGTCAAAGACCTCGAAATTAGCTGAAATAAAGCTAAATGATAAGGCGCTTACCTTGATCAACGAAATTAAACTAACTCATCCACACCACATCTACTTATTTCAATCATACCGCAATCAACAAGCGATTAATTCAAAGCCTAGACCGCTATCACGCAGAGCTGTCACAAAAGCATTTGCGTTAGTAGGTGAAGAACTAAATATTCATTTGGGGACTCACTCAATGCGTAAAACACGCGGTTATCACTTGTATCAGAAAACCCATGACATCGCCCGAGTAATGAAAATGCTCCGCCATAGCTCCGAAGCAACCACACTTCGTTACATAGGCATAACACAGGAGGAAATAGACAAAGACTTTGAAGAACTAGAGCTATAAACCCTAACAGCACCATTCTGGTGCTCGTGTTACTTAACTAAAAGGAAAACATTATGTCTTTAAATAAAGCCGTTTCGTGCGGCTTAGTTGGTAATGAGTTATCAAAACAGATAACTGGCAGTAGTGACTCTAGCGTAAGCAGAACAGCAGTGGCTATAGGCTCCGGTGCAGCCGTTGGAGCACTTACATCTGGCGCAATAGTAATTGGTGCAGGTGTTGCGTCTGCGCCTGTTACAATCCCTCTGGCGGTAGCTGGTGGAGTAGTTGCTGGCATTGCTAGTTTGTTTGATTAGTTAAATACGAGTGCTCATATTGAGCACTCTTTTATAGCGTAATAGCACCGTTTATTTTTTTAGGTTCTCATAATGGTATTTTGTGAACTTGCCAGCCCTTATATAATAAGGGCTTGATCTTATTTAGCTAGTTGAAGGTCTCAAAACCTCGTTAAAACGAATTATGAGAAGCACAGGTCTTAATTAGAATATTACCTCTGACTATAACGAAAAAATTGCAACCCTAAACCATACTATTTGGTATTCGGTTTTAGAAAGTAACTTCGTTGATAAAAGATATTGTCATTCTTGAATGAAATTGGAGCTATTTGTATCAAGATAGTAATAATCTCGCTATAGGAATGAGCAAGCTGACTTACTCAATATTTGAAAACGACGCACTTGATCTGACTTTAAATATTCAAATAAACGAAGCTTTAACTCTCAATATTAATTTTGCAGGCACAATGCGATACCGCACCTTGTTAAAACGGCACAAACTAGTAATGTAGCTAAAAGTCAGGGAAAAGATATCATTTTTCTAGAAGATACCTAACCTACGAAAATGGTTTGAGTGAACTAAAAGTAGTGAAGAAACTAAACTTGCGGATGCACTTGAAGCTAAACTTCTGAAAATAAAATTCTTTTTAATGCCTCGGCAGAATGTGAAGAAGATCTACCTCGGCATTGTAACTGATATAGAGGCCTAGATAGCATTTCACCTTTAACTTGACTCAAGCGCTTTAACTTTTTTAGTTGCACTAAATCTTCTGTGACCACATTTGGCAATATGGCTATTCCCATTCCTTGTGCGACTGAGCGAGCTATAGCTTCATTACTCCCTAGTTGCATACTATTGCTAACTTTTATACCTTGTTTTTCTAACATTTTAACTGACATTTCACGTGTTCCAGAGCCTGGCTCACGGAGTAACCAAAACTGTTGGTTAAGCCATTCATTTATATTAGGGCTAGGCTTAAAATGAGGTGGGGTAACGACACTCATCAAATCATCTTGCCAGTGTGTAGGTACTATCTTTTTTTCTGTTGGTGTCCCTTCAACAAGAGCCAAGTCAATTGAGCACTCAAGCAACGCATGTTCAATCTTTTCCGTATTTTCGACCTTCACTTCAACTTTTATATTTGGGTAAGCACTACAGAACCTGGCTAAGTAAGGTGGTAACCAATAACTTGCAATTGTAGTGCTAGTACCAATGACAATTGTGCCACGCTTTAGTCCGGTACGTGACTTTATATCGTCTATTGCCGTCTTTTCAATAGCAAAAATATTACGAGCATGTTCATATAAAGCAACTCCGCCCTCAGTTAATGCGAGTTTTCTCCCTTTTGTGGCACGTTCGATAAGTTTAAGACTTAATTGATGCTCTAGCTCTTTTAACGCTTTAGATACCGCTGGCTGACTAATGAAAAGAGTTTCTGCCGCACCCGAGAAGCTTTGCAATTTCGCTACAGTATAAAAGACTCTCAATGCGTTCAAGTTCATAAGATAACCTTAAGTTATTAAATCATAAAATTAATGTATTGGAGTTATATTTTGGGTCTTTCTAAAATGCAGTCAAGTAAATAAAGCAATTTATTGAAGGACGTTTATGTTGTTCTATACGCGGTGTCTATTTAAATCCCAAACAAAAAAACTCACAGATAGTCGATGGTGGTTGGGCCTAATGTTGGTAATTACATTAGCAAGTATATCAATAGCCCTAAGTAAACTTTCCGTTTTGCAAAATGCACAAGTTAGTTCACTCACTATTGGAATTATCCTCGGCATCATAGTAGGAAACAGTTTGTTTTCCCGTATCGCAACTCATACTGATATTGGAGTAGACTACGCAAAAAGCTTCTTACTTAAAGCTGGCATCATTTTATTTGGCTTTAGAATTACATTCTCACAAATAACAGAAATTGGTTGGTTAGGGCTAGTTATTGATTTAGCCATATTACTAGGTACATTTATCCTAGCAATTCAGTTAGGTAAACGTTTATTTAAACTTGATGAGCAAACAACTATTCTTATTGGTGCTGGGAGCTCTATTTGTGGTGCTGCAGCAATAATGGCAACAGAACCAGTTATTAAAGCACAAGCACATAAAGTATCTATTGCGGTCGCAACAGTCGTTGTATTTGGAACCCTAAGTATGTTTACTTACCCCTTAATGTTTGAATATATAGGGTTGAGTGAATACGAATACGGTATTTTTGTTGGTTCAACCATTCATGAAGTAGCTCAGGTAGTTGCTGCGGGTACCGCTATTAGTGCAAATGCAGCCGACACGGCAGTAATTGAAAAAATGTTAAGGGTAATGATGCTTGCCCCATTTTTGTTTGGTTTATCATATTGGCAAAAACGAAAGGATACAAAGAAAAACTATAACTTAGAAAAATCTTCAGACCTATCAATTCCTTGGTTTGCGGTTTACTTCATTTTAGTAAGTGGATGTAATTCACTAATTAACCTATCTCAGAGTACAACAAACAATATTGTGTGGTTTGATAATATATTACTCACTATCGCCATGGTGGCATTGGGACTACGAACTCACATTGGGGCAATTCGTCAAGCTGGAATAAGACCCCTACTTTTGGGAAGTTGTTTGTTTATATTTTTAACGTTAGGCGGTTTCGGAATTAACACTGGAGTAAAAGCACTTTTATAGTTGGGTTCAACTACAGGCGAATCGTTAAAAGTGCAAAATATGATTAGTCTGATCTTGCTTCCTAGTCGTTAGCGAGTAGACGTGAAATCTCTCTCAAATACAGTAATAAAAATTTACTACATGATTTTTTAAGAGGAGCGCTTGACCGCACCTGCGAAGGCAAAATTTAGCGGTCAAGCGATAAACTATTATGAATGTTTATGGTTGAGAATTCAGCTCAATTGGAGAGAAAAAATCAGAAATAGGAGGTTTAGCTGTTTCATTGGGCCAAAGTATATTCTCTACTTGTTTGCTCTGCTCCCAATGAACAAAGTCAGGAGCTTTGTCTATTTTCGCCTTTTTAATATTGGCACCAGAAGCGCTACTCAAATTATCAGCAACACTTTCAACAAAAGATAACACGTTTGGCTCATCAGTTGCTGCATTATAGTATGCAATCAAAACCCCATTGAAGAAAACAGCTTTATCACCGTCTTCCGCAGAAATTGAACATAAATCCATAGTTACTCCAGCTCATATATTTTTGCCAAAGCTATCATATGCATTAAATCGCGCCTGATTCTGGGAAAAAGGTTTAAATTTAACGTAAACGTCTAGCCAAGCACACCTAATATCTGACTTAACAGTTAACTACGCTAGCTCCAAAATTCAAAAGGAACTAGCACATGACTAAAAAGAACACCAAGAAAGCCAAACACGACTGGCCAAGCATATTCGCTTATCAAAAAGAGAGCGGCTTAACGGTTGCAGAATTCTGCTCTATACATAAAATCAGCAGCTCTGCCTTCTATCTCAATAAGCAGCAACGATCGACAGGCAATAATTTTGTCGAAGCCAAAGTTGTTCGGCAAGTATCTGAACAAGTCACTCAAGTTACACGTTCTAAGAAAACAATCACGCTAATCACCCAAGCCGGTGAACTGTCTTTTCCCGATTCGATATCACCTGATTTTTTAGTCAGTGTGATAAAGGGCTTATCATGAAGATGTTTGTTCAGCCTTCCCGCATTTATCTTCACCGGCAGTTTGTCGATTTCAGAAAATCGATTAACGGTCTTTCTGTGATCATTGAGTCAGAAATAAACTTGCCCGTCATGAGCGGTGCCTTGTTCATTTTCTGCAACAAAGCCAAGGATAAACTGAAGATACTCTATTGGGATAAAACCGGCTTTGCCTTATGGTATAAGCGGCTAGAAAAAGATAAATTCAAATGGCCAAGCCGTATTGATGAAGCGTGTTTAGAATTGAATGAACAGCAGTTGTCTTGGTTGCTGGAAGGCTATGATGTCATTGGTCACCAAGCGGTTAGTTATCAAAATATTATGTAATAAAATCAGGAAAATAGTGTAAATAAAAACAGCAAGTTAGCATGTATTTTGTTAAAATACATGCATGAAAACAGACCTAAATTCACTTCCAAATGACCTTGATGCACTCAAGAAAATTATTGCACAACAAAGCGCAACGATTGCTTATCTCGAAGAAAAGTTTCGCTTAGCTCAGCATAAACAATTTGGTAAAAGTACCGAAGGCTACCCGGGTCAGGGTGAATTATTTAATGAGCTTGAGCAATTAGCAGATGAGTCTGAAGCAAAGCCTGCTGAAGCCGAAAAAGAGTCGATTACCTACGAGCGTAAGAAGCCTGTTCGTAAACCTTTACCAAAAGACTTACCACGCGATGTCATCATTCACGACCTGGCAGACGAAGACAAAAGCTGTGATGACTGTGGTCATGAATTACATCGCATGGGTGAAGATAAAAGCGAGCAGCTTGAATTCATTCCTGCCCAGATCAAAGTCATTGAGCATGTGCGACCCAAATACAGCTGTCGTCATTGCGAACAACATGCAACGAAGGTCACGATTAAACAAGCACCTGTTCCGGCTTCACCTATCCCAAAAAGCTTTGCCACGCCGAGCTTGTTAAGCCAAATTATTACCAGTAAATATCAATATGGCTTACCGCTTTATCGTCAAGAGAACCTTTTTAAAGAATATGGCATCCCGCTTAGCCGACAAACGATGTCGAGTTGGTTGCTGAAGTGTGCAGACTTACTCAAACCGCTTTATGACAAACTGCATGAAACCCTCTTGCTGCAAGGGGTAATTCAGGCCGATGAAACGACACTCAAGGTAATTGAATCCGACAAAACCAAATGCTATATGTGGTTATATTGCACCGGTACCGACTCACCCGGCAGTAATCACACAGACATTCCCAATATCGTGCTGTATGACTTCCATGAAAGTCGAGCGAGCCAATGTGCGATTAATTTCCTACGAGGTCATTCAGGCTATTTGCAGGTAGATGGTTATCAAGGTTATGAATCAACCCAAGCTACGTTAGTAGGATGTTGGGCGCATGCACGGCGCAAATTCAAAGAGGCTGATATAGCGCAAAGCAAAGGCAAACCTAAAGCTGGAAAAGCAACTTGGGCGATGAGTCACATCAAAAAGCTTTATCGAATTGAAGCGACCATAAAGGATAAATCGCCCAGTGAAAAACAGGCGTATCGAATCGAACATGCGACACCCTTGTTGAAAGAATATAAAGACTGGCTAGATAAGTCGATTCTGCAGGTGCCGCCTAAATCGGCCTTGGGCAAAGCACTCGCATATAGTTTAAATCAATGGCCCAAGCTGACACGCTACTTAGAAGATGGCCATCTGAATATCGATAACAATCGTGCAGAAAGAGCAATCAAACCCTTCGTGATAGGCAGAAAAAATTGGCTCTTCTCAAACACCACTAGTGGTGCCCATGCCAGCAGTGTGCTTTACAGTATTGTTGAAACAGCAAAAGCGAATAACCTCGTGCCATTCGATTATCTTCATCAGGTTCTTAGCGTATTGAGCGAGGGTAACGATGATGACACCCTGACAGCTCTATTGCCTTGGAATGTTAGTTTAGAAGTTAGATGACAGGTGTGCTTCGCGTGACGCTTACGCTTATTTTCTTCAAGAATTATTTTTCCCGCTTTCATCAAGCTAACAAATACGTTAAAAAGCGTTTCCCTGCTAAGCTGTTAAAACAACAAAGCAAACTTAAAAGCGAAAAAAAATAAACCATGAATCGCCCAGTTGAATACACTACCTTGGCTGCTTGGCCACTTGCAATTTGTAAAGCGCTCGAGTCTCAGGGCATTGACCCCAACCCACTATTAATTGAATCTCAATTAAACCGCTCAGACTTTATTAATCATCCAGATGGCCGAATAGATATTCGACAAATGACCCGATTTTGGGAACTGGTCGAATCCAAAACCAACGACCCTTCATTTGGCTTAAAAGTATCTAGCTTTGTACAACCAATGCATTTTCGGGCGCTGGGTTTATTAATGCTGACAAGCGACAATCTGGAAAATGCACTCTTAAAAATGGGTAAATATAGCGAGCTAATTAGCAACTCAGCAACTATTAGGATTGAGCGTAAACCTAGTTTAATCGGCTTTTGCATTGACCCAATTTTGTCTGTTCCTATCCACTCAATGGCCATTGATAGTTTTTTCGCCACATTAGTACATTTTGCAAAACAATTAGGTGCAGAAAACCATATCGTTCACCAAGTAGAACTTTTTAAAAATAAACCAAAGAATGCTAAACCCTGGGAAGATTATTTTCAGGCAGAGATTGTTTTTTCAGCAAGCCAAAATTGCCTCTGGCTAAAAAGAGATACCTTGCAGCGAGTGACTATGATGGGTGATACAAAAATTGCCGCCTATAATGAAACGCTGGTTAAAGACTATATTCTTTCTTTGAATAGACAATCTTTCAGTAATCGAGTCACACAACTTATTCTTGCTCAATTAGAGAATAGCGAAATCAATATTGCTGAAGTGGCAGCGCAACTTAATTTGAGTGAACGAAGTTTGAGGAGACACCTTAAAGAAGAAGACACAAATTTCCGGGAAATTCTACAGAAAAGCCGTATGGAAATGGCTAAGCACTATCTGACTAATACTGACCTAAGTATCACTCAAATCGCTCTAAAAACAGGCTTCAACGATACCAGTAATTTTTCAAGAGCCTTTACTCGCTGGTTTACACATTGCCCCACTACTTTTCGCAAACCTTAAGGGTTCAATTCAATTAGGTGATTGGTCAGTCAGGACATAACTTTGTCCTATCAGGATAAGCAACTGTTCTGTGTAAAGCTAAACTGGAAACTTAAAGTACATTATTAATTAAACATGAGGCTTGTATGGTACAAAAATTATTGAATCCACCTATTTCTATTTGCTTACTCGTCTTCAACTTATTGGGCTGCAATCAGACCATTGACTATGAAGCAGGTGCAAACAGTCAAGGTCATACGGCTCCCACTTCGGCCACCATAAAGGCCAATAAATCAATGTTGGAAAAACGTCCATTTTCAAACCAATCCGATTTTGACAATGCACGCAAAGGTCTTATTGCTCAAGATGAAAGTTTAATCATAAAACAATTAAATGGTGATGTTGTATGGGATATGAACGAATACAAGTTCATTGATGAAAACGGAGAAAATTCTCCAGATTCTGTTAACCCAAGTTTATGGCGCCAAGCCGCTCTAAACAATATCCATGGTCTTTTTGAAGTCACTAAGGGAATTTACCAGATTCGTGGATATGATCTTGCCAACATGAGCATCATTGAAAGCGATAATGGCTGGATCATTGTTGACCCACTCACCTCAAAAGAAACTGCCAGCAAAGCACTTTTATTTGCGCAAAAGCATTTGGGTAAACACCCGATCAAGGCCATCCTCTTTACTCATAGTCATATGGACCATTTTGGCGGTGTTCAGGGAATCATGCAGCACTTAGGTGAAAGTGAAAAACAAGCACTAAGAATCATTGCACCAGAAGGTTTTGAAGAAGAAGCTACAAGTGAAAACATTATTGCTGGAACCGCAATGAGTCGACGCGCTATGTATATGTATGGCAAACGACTAGCACGAAACGAACGGGGTCATGTTGATACCGGCTTAGGTAAAGGACCCGCATTTGGCTCTTTCGGAATTGAGTCCCCTAGTGAACTTATTAAAGAAACCCAAACAAAATTAACGATTGATGGTGTGCCATTTATTTTTCAAACCGTACATGGTTCTGAAGCGCCCGCTGAATTCACCTTTTACCTGCCTAATCACAAAGCGTTTTGTGGCGCTGAATTAGTCAGCAACAACATGCATAACCTTTATACGCTCCGAGGCGCTAAGGTGCGTGATGCGAAAATTTGGAGCGCTTATATAGATGAGGCAAGAACGCTATTTCCAGAATCTGAAGTCTACTTTGCTAGCCATCATTGGCCTTTATGGGGAAATGATAAAATCAATGACTTTTTGATAAAGCAACGAGATACTTACAAATACATTCACGACCAAAGTGTGCGTATGATGAATGAAGGACTGACGCCAAAGGAAATCGCCGAAAACTTAACGCTACCTGCTAGCCTGAATGAAGACTTTCATAACCAGGGTTACTATGGAACGATCAAGCATAATGCCAAGGCAGTCTATCAAAGATACTTAGGCTGGTTCACCGCTAACCCTTCAAAACTGGATGAATTACCTGAACCTGCTGTTGCCAAACGCTATATAGAGATGATGGGGGGAGCCGAAGCCGTCATTAGCAAGGCCAGTCGTCAATTTGATGAAGCTGCAAGTATGAATGCTAAAGAAGGCTCAGATGTATACAGATGGCTGGCAGAATTACTGAATCACGCAGTTTTTGCTGACGAAAACAACGCTGATGCGAAAAAACTACTTGCAAAAGTTTATGATCAACTAGCTTATCAAGCTGAATCCGCACCTTGGCGAGACTTTTATCTGAGTGGGGCCTATGAGTTAAGACATGGTGGACCGGATAAAGGCATAAGCCCAGCGGTAATGAAAGAAGTCTTACTCAAAACCCCAGTTGCTTACTTTTTTGACAGTATGTCGGTTCGTTTAAATGGCCCGAAAGCAGATGGAAAAAAACTCAACATAAAAATCACCTTTAGTGATATCAATGAAAGTTATTTACTTATGCTCGAAAACGCCGTCCTTCGTCATAAGAAAATTTTCCAGGCTGTTGAAGCCGACGCAAGCTTAGTTCTCACCAGCGCTTTATTTATCGATATTATTGTAGGAGACGCCAACCTAAAAGATGTTTTATTAGGCGATGATTTACAGGTAGAGGGAAGTAAACTGGATTTAATTAGCTTCTTTAGCCTACTAGGCAATCCACAAGGTACGTTTAATATCGTCACTCCCTGATTTATTCGGGAGATTCTGCCAGAAGCTAATCCTTTTTTTATGCATTACTTTAGGTAATTCACACCAAAGAATTAAATGCTTCTGGCCTATTAACTTACATTCTTATACAAGCTTCAGTATCTCAAATTACCTGGCTACTTTTTAGATTTGGTTTTCGGTTTTGAGGCTACCTTAACCTTAACGGGCACTTTATCTTTTGAGGTCGACTTGCTTTTAGATGTCTTATTAGAATTTGATGATTTCTTTGCCTTAGGTTTTAATTTTGGTTTATCAACTACCTTTTTATCTGATTCTTTAGCTTTTTGTTTTTTATCACTGACTGATCTCTTTTTACTTTTCTCTGCAAGTTGCTTCGCCTTTTTTTGCATATACTTTTTAGCAGCTTTCTTTTTTGCAGCATTTTCAGCTCTAACTTCATTCAACTCTTTAATTGCATCTTCAAGTTGTTTTTCTACTTTTTTCGCCATCAGTTGAGCTTTTTTGGATTTTTCTAAAGCCTTTTTAGCTTTTTTAGTCGCTTTTTCAGAAATTTCTGTAAGCTTTTTCAAGCTCTTTTTATTCTGTTTAATCAGCGATTCCAGAGTTTTCTTATCTTTCATTTGTTTATCCTATACATAATTTATTTAAATCGTTTTATTGGCTGTCGCCATACATTGTTTCTGGTAAGCCCACAACCAAAGGATCGGGACTTTTGACAACCCGATTATCTTTTCCTGGATAATCTACAGTGGATAGAAAGTGACGCATACAATTAATTCGGCCACGTTTTTTGTCATCAGAACGCACAATGGTCCATGGCGCATCTTTAGTATTGGTATGGAACATCATGGCATCTTTTGCTTTGCTGTAATCGTCCCATTTTTCAAGAGAAGCCATATCTACAGGGCTTAACTTCCATTGTTTCAAGGGATCTTTCTGGCGCGATTTAAAGCGATTGAATTGCTCTGTCCGGCTAACTGAAAACCAATATTTGTATAACAAAATTCCACTATTGACGAGCATACGCTCCAATTCAGGAACTTGTCGAAGGAATTCTAGATACTCTTGATCATTACAAAAACCCATTACCTTCTCGACACCAGCACGGTTATACCAAGACCTGTCAAATAGGATTATTTCACCCTTGCTTGGCAAGTGCTGAATATATCGTTGAAAATACCACTGGTTACGTTCTCCACTTAAATCTGAACGATTTAAAGAATACCAAGCCGCCAAAAAGCTAATGGAAGGGCTGAACAAAAAAGATCTAGATCATACGCATATTGAAAGTGGAGATGATCACTTTGTTCTATGGGCAGAATTAGACTCAGACTCACCTGAAAAACAGGTCATTAGAGGAACAGATTTATATAACCGTGTTATTAACAAAACAGGTGTGGTTATAGACGCTTCCAACAAAAAGGCAATCAAGGTCAAGACTGTATTGGGAAATGATACCTGGTCACTAGTGGATTGCGACATTATAGAGAGCAACTAACCTAAAACACTTGGATTTAGGTCCGGCCATACAGAACTGTTAGGAGTAAGCGTCACGCGAAGCACACCTGTCATCTAACTTCTAAACTAACATTCCAAGGCAATAGAGCTGTCAGGGTGTCATCATCGTTACCCTCGCTCAATACGCTAAGAACCTGATGAAGATAATCGAATGGCACGAGGTTATTCGCTTTTGCTGTTTCAACAATACTGTAAAGAACACTGCTGGCATGAGCACCACTAGTGGTGTTTGAGAAGAGCCAATTCTTCCGGCCAATCACGAAGGGTTTGATTGCTCTTTCTGAACGATTGTTATCGATATTCAGATGTCCATCTTCTAAGTAGCGTGTCAGCTTGGGCCATTGATTTAAACTATATGCGAGTGCTTTTCCTAAAGCCGACTTAGGTGGAACCTGCAGAATCGACTTATCCAGCCAGGCTTTATATTCTTCCAGCAAGGGCGTCGCATGTTCGATTCGATACGCCTGTTTTTCACTGGGCGATTTATCCTTTATGGTAGCTTCAATTCGATAAAGCTTTTTGATGTGACTCATCGCCCAGGTTGCTTTTCCTGCTTTAGGTTTGCCTTTGCTTTGCGCTATATCAGCCTCTTTGAATTTGCGCCTTGCATGCGCCCAACAGCCCACTAATGTAGCTTGGGTTGATTCATAGCCTTGATAACCATCTACCTGCAAATAGCCTGAATGACCTCGTAGGAAATTAATCGCACATTGGCTCGCTCGACTTTCATGGAAGTCATACAGCACGATATTGGGAATGTCTGTGTGATTACTGCCGGGTGAGTCGGTACCGGTGCAATATAACCACATATAACATTTGGTTTTGTCGGATTCGATTACCTTTAGTGTGGTTTCATCTGCTTGTATTACGTTTTGCTGCAAGAGATGTTGATGCAATTTGTCATAAAGCGGTTTGAGTAAGTCTGCACACCTCAACAACCAGCTCGACATTGTTTGTCGGCTGAGCGGGATGCCATATTCTTTAAACAGGTTTTCTTGACGATAAAGCGGTAAGCCATATTGATATTTACTGGTAATGATTTGGCTTAACAAGCTAGTCGTGGCAAAGCTTTTTGGGATGGGTGAAGCCGGAACCGGCGCTTGTTTAATCGTGACTTTCGTTGCATGTTGTTCGCAATGACGACAACTATATTTAGGTCGCACATGTTCAATGACTTTGATCTGGGCAGGAATGAATTCAAGCTGCTCGCTTTTATCTTCACCCATGCGATGTAATTCATGACCACAGTCATCACAGCTTTTGTCTGCGTCTGCTAGGTCGTGAATAATGATGTCGCGTGGTAAGTCTTTCGGTAAAGGTTTACGAACAGGTTTCTTGCGTTCGTAGGTGATGGACTCTTTTTCGGCTTCAGTCGGTTCCGCTTCAGACTCATCTGCTAATTGCTCAAGTTCATTGAATAGCTCGCCCTGACCCGGGTAGCCTTCAGTGCTTTTACCAAATTGTTTATGCTGAGCTAAACGAAACTGCTCAGTAAGATAAGCGATAGTCTCATCTCTTTCTGCGAGAAGTTTCTTCAGTAAAATAGGGTCGTCAGGGAGTGATTCGATGTCTGTTTTCATGCGTGCATTTTAACAAAATACACGCTAACTTGCTGTTTTTATTTATACTATTTGCCTGATTTTATTACATAATATTTTGATAATTGACAGCTTGATGACCGATGACATCATAGCCTTCCAGCAACCAAGACAACTGCTGTTCATTCAATTCTAAACACGCTTCATCAATACGGCTTGGCCATTTGAACTTATCTTTTTCTAGGCGCTTGTACCACAAGGCAAAGCCGGTTTTGTCCCAGTAGAGTATCTTCAATTTATCCTTGGCTTTGTTGCAGAAAATGAACAAGGCACCGCTCATGACGGGTAGGTTCATTTCTGACTCAATGATGACAGAAAGACCGTTAATCGATTTTCTGAAATCGACAAACTGTCGGTGAAGATAAATATGGGAAGGCTGAACAAACATATTCATGATAAGCCCTTTATCACACTGACTAAAAAGTCAGACGATATCGTATCAGGAAAAGACAGTTCACCTGCGTGGGTGATTAGCGTGATTGTTTTCTTAGAGCGTGTAACTTGAGTGACTTGTTCAGACACTTGCCGAACAACTTTGGCTTCGACAAAGTTATTGCCTGTCGAGCGTCGCTGCTTATTGAGATAGAAGGCAGAGCTGCTGATTTTATGTATAGAGCAGAATTCTGCAACCGTTAAGCCGCTCTCTTTTTGATAAGCGAATATGCTTGGCCAGTCGTGTTTGGCGTTCTTGGTATTCTTTTTAGTCATGCGCTAGTTCCTTGTGAATTTTGGAACTAGCGTAATAAACTGCGGGGTTTGGTATTAGGTGTGCTTGGCTAGACGTTTACAATTTAACTAATAATTGATGAAATCACATAGACCGCGAGCCTAAAAGAAACTTCTTGGTTGTAATGTGGAATATTCACATCTAAAATTACTGTTTATTTGTACAGTATTTTGTGATTATGCTTAGCAAACTTACCCCTTCAACCACAGAATTACCTATTGCAGACTTTTCAGTTGCTGCAGGTTTCCCCAATCCATGCGAAGATCACCTATCCGACTCAATCAGTTTAGATGAGCTCCTAATTAAGCGCCCTAGTAGTACATTCCTATTCAGGGTGTCAGGCAACAGCATGTCCCCAGACATTACTGACGGCTCGATAATAGTTGTAGATAGGTCAGTAACAATTAAAACTGGACGAATCGTATTAGCTACATTAGACAACGAATTTGTTGTGAAAGAACTACAATTAAAAAACAACAAAGCCGTTTTTATTAGTAAAAACCCCGACTTCGAGCCAATTGAAATTGATATCGATGAAAACAATGACTGGGATACTCATGTAGTCTGGGGCGTTGTCACTGGTTTAATCAAGATATTCTAATTATGTGGGTTCTTTGCGACATCAATGCTGCTTACGTTTCGTTTTGCCAACTCTTTAACCCCCAATACGACTTTGATAAAACCCCTCTTGGCGTTCTTAGTTCTAACCAGGGCAATGTTGTAGCTCGAAATCAAGCTATCAAAGATTTAGGTATCAAAATGGGAGAGCCAGCATTTAAAGTTAAACAACTGGTGGCTGCGCATGGTGGTCACTTGTGGGGGAGTAATTTCACGCTGTTTGGTGATTTGAGTAACCGTTTTCATACCGAGTTAGAGTACTTCCTATTCGATACAATACGATACTCTGTTGATGAATGCTTTGGGCGCATCGATATAAACTTTACAAAAGATATAAAAGACTACGCACACACCATACAGAGGACACTTAAGAGGAACTTAGGTATTAGTTGTGGCTTGGGTATATCTCAGACAATGACACTAGCGAAACTTGGAAGTCACTGCGCCAAAAAGAAAGAGTGGAAAGAACACACCAATGGTGTGGTTGTATTAGATTCACAATACAAAATTGATTGGGCTCTCAAACATACTCCTGTAGA
The DNA here is from genome assembly GCF_020966275.1 of Pseudoalteromonas sp. MB41. Classification (NCBI taxonomy): domain Bacteria; kingdom Pseudomonadati; phylum Pseudomonadota; class Gammaproteobacteria; order Alteromonadales; family Pseudoalteromonadaceae; genus Pseudoalteromonas; species Pseudoalteromonas sp. MB41. The sequence goes on from NZ_JAJJZF010000019.1 coordinate 64,524, forward strand.
GGATATTTGGGGGGTTGGAAGTAGAACTACTAAAAAGCTAAATAAATTTGGAATCTATACGGGGTATGACCTTAAAAATGCCGACATTAGTTGGATCAAAAAGACGTTCACAGTTGTTCTTGCCCGTACTGTGGAAGAGTTACGAGGAAAATCTGCGGTTGAATTGAAAGATGTAAACGACTCTCGCGATAGAATTTGCGTATCTCAGAGTATGGGAAAACCGGTGATAGAGCTTACGGAGCTTTCTGAAGCTGTTACAGCACATGCAACAAAGGCTGCGTTTAAACTTCGTCGATTTAAATCTTACACATCGGCAATAACAATATTCATCCACACAGATTCATTTAGACAGGCAGAGCCGCAGTATCATAAGTCACAATCAATTAAACTACCCTACCCCACCGCGGATACATCAACACTGGTGTCTTATGCAAGCTTTGCATTAAAAGCTATTTATAAGAAGGGGTTTAAATACAAAAAAGCTGGCGTTATTTTTGAAGAACTTTCATTACACGATGATATGCAACAACTTGAACTGTTATCTGAGACTTTACCACTGAATATTAGCTCAAAAACGTTGGTCATTGATGAGATAAATAGAAAATTTGGACGTAGTGCAATAAAGCTCGCAAGTGAAGGGTTCTCTCAGTCTTGGCGGCCTAAAGATGATTTAGCACCTTTGAGTTATACAACAAAACTTTCAGATTTACCTATTGCGAAAGCATAAAGATTATTTAGAAGAACCCTACCAAGGTATAAACCCCAGAGTAAATAAAATAACCCAACCCAATTGAAAGAATGGTAATGTTAAAAGCCAACATGAATAGCTTAAAATTATGCGATAAATCGGGCATTTCCATGATGCACCTATAGTGTTTTTTAATGTTATTAAATCATGTATAGCAGACTATCTTAAATAATTCCTTAAATAAAGATACAAATATGCACGAAATACCGGTCCCATTTGGTATCAATTACTCAGGCCATTTAATTGCAGCTCAATCGATTCAAGTGGGCGGAACCTATACTTGTCCATATTGTGGTGAAGCGCTTATGTGTGATTTGTCTTCTATGCAAAATAAGATGCTCATCCACCCAAAAACTAACAACTGCATCAGCCTAAGTGATAGTTATAAGAAAGCCAAAAAACTAATTAAAGATGTCATCTTAGAAAACAAAAAGGCTGAGACAACAATACAGATCCATCAAAATTGCTATCAATGCCTCAAAGAAATACAAAGAGATATAAAATATTGTACATTTGAAGGGGTTCAAACTGATTATTACTACCATGACTCAGTATGTGATGTGATTGGGCAATTTAGCCATAAAGGACAGTCAATCTATTTGGGCATCGAAATTGTATCTGAACAAGAGCAAGACTGGAGACCATATAGCATTTCAAATGGTTCGGCATTAAGAAGCTGGATCAAACTTAATGCCTCTGACGTTCTTAAAGATCCATACAATTGGCGACCTCTAAACTCAAAGCTATCACCAAGGCTTTGCCAATCATGCAGCAATACCAGCAAGAAAGGCTCTAAAATAATTGCTGTTGCAGATAAGTTCTCAATTCCTAGAGAGCTGTACACAACTGCTCGCAAATCCCCAGATAAGCCGTTCATAGCCGACATTGAAACTTGCTATAGATGTTCAGAAGTAATCCCCGTGTTTTGGTGGTTAGGGACGCCATTTTGCGAAGATGAACCACCATTTCCGCGCCCTTATACAATTGAGCTGAGATTTTCTAAGCAATACGGCGGTAAGTACTGGGCAAACACTTGCCCTAACTGTAAATCAATACAAGGTGATAACCATCTCCATGTATTTGAAACAGCGCAATTCAAAGATTTACTATCACCTAAAGTTAAAAGCAGGGAGTCTAATGCTATTAGCATGCTCATGGAGCGTACCAAGCTATTCTATTAGTGCGCTAGCTATGGGCGCAGCACTTCACTAATGAAAGGCATTAGTAGGAAGCGTATAGCCGCGTATTCACACACTAAATAAAGCAGCCCTAAAGCCAGGCTAAAGTTAAAGCATAAAATTATGAATATAATCGCGGTGAGTAAGAGGAAAGCTAATAAAATCATAGCTAAGATGTTAGGGTTTTGAATTAGCCAGTATATAAACACTTTCATGGTGTTAACTGCCCAATGCTTCAAAGTCTATCAATTCTCCTGTATATGTATCCTTTACAACCCCATTTTCAACGGTAACGAAGATAACATTATTCAACCCACTCTTCTTAGTAATACGGATAGAAGCATATGACGAAACTAGTTTTCTAACTATATCTTCAAGCGTCTTAACATCACTTAATTTAACGTCATCATGCCCAATTCGTTTTAAAGTAAACATTCGATTACAACTCCTTTGATTGTGATGTGAGTGCCAAGCAGACATGCAAACGATGGCTCTCCCTATCATTGCTATACCAGCCACAAAGCCTATGAACGTCACAAATAGCAATATGAAATCAGTTTTACCTGTCATACAAAACAGATAAGCATAGAAAGCTCCTGCACTAAAAAACATCAAACCCAAACACAGCTCAAATAAATTAAGCCATCGCTCGGCCATTGAGTATTGCTGATTATTCATAGAAAACACCAGATAATTAATAACTGACGACCATCCTATGCTATCCAGTAAATCGCGCTTAACAGCGTGAAAAAATCAAAATTTATAAGAAAAACAGGCTTTTTTAAGAAGAATTTGAGATAATATTTTTTGAGCATTAAAAATTAGCTCATGCATTAATTTTCGCTTTACCATCTAAAAATTAAAGCATACACTATAAAAAAACACATTCAGTAAGGTTCACAATGACTATCTCTAAAGTAGAAGCTACCGATATCTCGTTTGACGAGCTAAAAGAAGGTTCAGAACTGTACATCCAACGCCGTAATAGACGCCTTCTAAATAACCACCGCAAAGAGCTTAGAGTGTTTACTAAAGCTGAAGCAGTGGCGTACTTAGATATTGATGCAAGAACGTTAGATAAGTACTGCAAAGCTCTAAAAATTAACCCAAGAAGACATGAAGAGAGTCAGTGGTTATTGGATATCGAAGAGGTCTACAAAGTAAGAGATTCACTTCCGGATGAACTTAAAAAACAATTACCATTTGTTCGCAGTGAAAGCCAAGACCTACAAGTTATAGTTGTTCAAAATCAAAAAGGCGGTGTTGGTAAGACTGTTACTGCAGCGACAGCTGCATCTGGTTTGGCAACTGAGTTTCATCAAAACTATCGTGTTGGCTTAATTGATATGGATGGCCAAGGCACTTTATCAATGTATTATGCCCCTGAATCAGCACAAGAAGGCTGCTTATCTGTTGGTGACTTAATCATGGGGAACTATGAGCTTGATGAAAACGAAACGCTAAAAGAAGCTATCAGTGAAGCGTTCTTGCCGACCACTATTCCTAACTTGCGTATTTTACCAGCTTCACAATCAGATCGAGCAATTGAGGGCTGGTTTCATGAAGCAGTATTCAACCAGCAACTAAGCTCTCCTTACTCGATACTGCACGACATCATTGAACAAGTTAAAGATGAATTCGATATCATTATCATAGATACGCCTCCATCATTAGGCTACGCGACATACAACGCTTACTACGCTGGTACGAGTGTTATTTTCCCATTATCTGTTACTGAAAATGATATTGATGCTACGTGCTCATATTTTAGTTATATCCCGCAAGTATGGACGCTACTAAAAAATGCAAAACACCCGGGTTATGACTTTATGAAAATACTGCTTACAAATCATAAAGAGAGTTCAACCACTACTGATTTACAGAACAACCTTTATGATAGTTTTTCAACTTACCTTTACTCAACAGAGTTCAACAATAGTGAAGCTGTGAGACAAGCTTCATCATTACTATCAACCGTATTTGATATGTCTAAAAGTGAATACCCTAAAACCAAGATGACTTTCCAGAATGCACAACAAAATGGATATGAAGTTACCAGCCAACTACACCGCGATATTCAAAAAGTGTGGCGCGAACAAGAGAAGGAGCAATAAAAATGGCTAAAAAAAGAGGTATAGTCTCTCCACTCGGCAACACAGCAGGCTCAGAAGAAGCTATTGCAGATAGCAATAAGAACCAACTTGAGAGTTTGGCCAAGCGCTTGAGAATTGAAGCTGAAAAGAGTGAAACACCACTTGATGAAGTGCTCTCTAAGCATCTGGGAGTAGTCAGCGTAGGTCAAAGTAAAGTCTGGACATTAAAGTCAGGCCAAGAAGCCACATTCACACCGGTTACGTTGTCATATGAGCAGCTTAAATCAAATACAGTCGTCACTTTTGAAATCAACGGGCGCGAGCAATCACTATTAACAGAAGAGTCGCTTCAAGACTTATCAACATTAGATAATCAACAGTTCTACCCAGCAATTGGTCGACGTCTGTCAGATAACAAGATTGACGTTCTTGATGGTTCACGCCGTCGCGCCTATGTACTTGAGAAAAACGGTGCTATAGAAACTTTCTCAATGCTAGTTACTGATGACGAAATCAGTCTAAGCGATGCAAAGGCTCTCGCTACATCACTACAGTCAGTTAAAGAGCACAGCTTACGTGAAATTGGATTACGCCTAGAGCGAGACAAAGAGGCGTACTTAGCTGAACATGGCAAAAAGTTGAACCAGGCTGAGTTAGCGGAACGTCATGGCTTAAGTCAATCAAAGGTAAGTAAAGCACTACAAGCAGCAACAATCGATAGTGATTTAATTTCTGTTTTTCCAGATATTTCATTGCTCAACCACAGTGACTATAAAGCGCTATTGGCAACACAGGCTTTATTAGGTGATCAACTAAGTGATTTCACTGAAGAGCTAAAAAGTAAAGTTAATGAGCTAAAAGTTAGCGGTGGCTTTATCAAAGAAGACCTTAAAGACAAACTCAGCAAACTAATAGCTGATGAGTCTAAGTCCTTCAAGCCAGCTACAGATAAACCAGTTGTGACGACATTATTCAAGTTTGACAATAAAGATCAGTTTGCTCGCAAAAAAGTGAAAGGAAGAAACTTTTCTTATGAATTTGGTCGAGTTCCGAAGGATATTCAAGATAAGTTAGATGAGGCAATTTCAAACATACTTAATGAAAGTTTACAATAGAAAATTCATGTACAGGTGAGTTTGTAAACTCACCTGTATAGCAGCAATTCATCCTTGTTCATAATTTACCCAGCTGCCTTGCGATATCCTCTACTAACCTAGGTATCATTTGTTCGATCGTGACTAGTTGAGCGCCTATATCCAAATTACCTTTCTCAGCTATCACCTCAATATCAGAGAATAACTCTCTTAATTTGTTAGCGCTTATTTCACCACACATCCCTTTTAACGCATGCGCTATTTGACGGACTTCTTCACTATTCCCTTTTTTGTGTTGCTCTATTAGTTCCTGCACCTTAATAGGTACTTTTACAACAAACACTTCACAAATTTTGTTTAGTAAGACTTCTTTATTTAATAATCGTGCAAGGGCTTGTTCGCGGTCCCAGAGCTTTTCTTCTTTGAGTTTATTTCCGGCAAGAGGAATTGCTTTAGATTGCCCCTCGTAGCTTGATAACGACCATTTGACGACCTTTTCTAATACTTTAACTGTCTCAATTGGCTTACTCACATAATCACTCATCCCCACAGCTAAGCATTTTTCCTTTTCACCAGCCATCGCGCTTGCCGTCATTGCAATGATAGGAATATCAATAAACGACTCTCCTGCTTTTCCTGTGCGTATTTTTTCACATACTTGATAACCATCTAAAATTGGCATTTGGCAGTCCATCAGTATGCAGTTTATTTGCTTCTCACTTGTGTTGAAGTGATTTAAAAGTTCAATTGAATCTCGTCCATTACTTGCTGTTAAAATATTTATAGGCAGCTCATCTAATGCGCCTTTAGCAACTTCAATGTTGATTTCGTTATCGTCGACAATCAATACCGTACAACCTTTTAATTGCTCAATAACATCATCTGAAAGTTCAAAGCCGCTGGTTTCAGAAAGTAGATATAATGGGTCACTTTTTGGCACTTCGTAGCCAGCTACTTGCACCAGCTCTGTTTGGGTTACAGGCTTTGTAATTTGAGATACTTTTGACGCAATACCTTTAGGAAGTGGGTTTCCTGGCTGATGAAGTGTTATAAACTGAGCGCTTTGGCTATTTTCGCTTAAAACTTCAATGATTGAACCTATGTTATTAGTAGTATCATCTTCATAGTCTAAGAACACATAGTCAAAAGCTTTGCTTTTATGTGCGCCAATCTCCGCCATAGAGCATGTGCTAACAATACCGCCCTGTAAACTGATTGTCTTATCTAAAACCTCCCAAATATTCGGATTACTGCTCGCCACCAAAATGGCTTTATTCTCGTAGCATTTTTCAGTAACCTGAGAGTTTTCTCCACTGCAGCGAACTTTAATATTGAAGGTGAAAACACTGCCCTGATTTAACGTTGAACTTACAGAAATGTCTCCATCCATTAATTGGCATAATTGTTTACAAATAGACAAGCCAAGTCCAGTCCCCCCAAACTTTTCTGATATTGCAGTACTTGCCTGCTGAAATGCATCAAATAATTGTCCTTGTGTACTAGGCGCGATCCCTATTCCCGTATCTTGGACGTTCACTTTTAAATTATGTGTATCTTCTGATATGCGCTCAGAACTAACAATGACTTTGATATAGCCTTTGTCAGTAAATTTTATCGCATTACTGATTAAGTTATTTAAAATTTGAGTGAGTCTGAGCGGATCTGTTTTAACATTCTCACAGTTTAAGTCACTGGTATCTAAATATACATTTAACCCTTTATCAAAGGCTCGAATAGCACTCGATTCAACTAGCCTTTCAATTAGCAGTTGTAGATTGATTGTTTTAAGATTTAGATCCAATTTACCTGCTTCGATCTTTGATAAATCAAGTATGTCATTAATTAATAGATTTAAATTTGACGCACTTAGCTCCATCATTTCAACAAGGTTTCGTGATTTACCAGACAACTCTTCTCGTTTTAAAATATTTAAAGTACCAATGACTCCATTAAGCGGAGTACGGAGCTCATGGCTTATATTCGATATGAAAGCACTTTTTATATCGCTATGCTTAATAGCATCATCTTTGGCCTCTGCAAGCGCTTGAGTACGCTTTCGAACTTTTGCTTCTAGTTCTGTATTTAATCGTTTTACTTTTATCTCTGCATCTTTTTCTTTTGTTATATCTCTAATAATTAAAGCAAGCCCTATTAAGGTATTGTGTTCAGAAAAAACGGGGCTAACAGATATAGCGTAATGAAGCGTTGTTTCGTCAAATTGTTCAGATAATTCATCTTTAATTTGTGATTTAGAGCTTTGAATATCAGTTACGTAGGTGTGGATGGGTAATTTTGAAAGAAACTCAACATCTTTGGCTAGCTTCCCTAATGCTGTCACTTTAGAAATTGACAACAAACGCTCCGCCGTATTATTTACACTTGTTAACTCACCTTCTAAATTTAACCCAACGATTGCATCGATTGACCCATCAACTATTGCAGAGGCTTCTCTGCGAGCTTCTGCTAAGAACTGACTTCTTGTTGCATTTCGATAAAACATTATAAGTAATATAAATGTGAAAACACCTATTGCAGCTAAGAAGCTATAAGTAATTTCTCGCTTCTCATTAATTAACGTTTCTACGTACTTTTCAGGCACTAAAAGATTAAAGTTGATGTAACCATACTTATTTCTAGGCTTTGTCTTCACTTTTGTAGAATGTACATAAAACTGCAGGTCAGGGTTAAGTTTTGAAGTTATCGTATAGAGTCCCTGATATTGAACTTTCTGACTATAAACTTTATCCCACGTTATTTCAGGGTTTAAGTCTCTTGAAAATTGATATTCTTCAATAGGATGGTAGACAAAGTCACCTTCAGAGCTACTAATAATTAAATCAGAGTAGTTAAAAACGGTTCGTTTAAGATTATCAATGAGTGCATTAGCATTTACATTCATAATTAAAAATGCATACCGCTTTCCTTTATCACTAAAGATGGGAATAGAAAAACGTAGCATTGGCTGGTAGGGAAAAACCACTTCACCAAATTCTTTATTTAAAGTGAGTGGTGACATGTAAATTTGATTCGTTTCAAGTTGAGAGCTTGGTAAAAAATATGGCTCACCACTTTTAGCCTGCAATGAGTAGTCAGGCACAGCCTCTACAGATGCGCCTACTCTTTGCACGCGTATTAACTCTCTACCCTCGGCAGTAACAGCAATAACACGAAGTTGCTCAACTGCAAGGTTATTTTCCATAAAACCAATAAATATGGTTTCTAGACGCTCTTTCCACTGGTTGTATGTAGTACCATCGTATGGATCAATTCCATCATTAAATTCAGCTCTTGGTAATCCCGATATAGGGGGAGTTGAGTATAAAAAGCGGAGATCTGATTTTGACTCAGCAATTGAACTAGTTACTATTTCTTTTAAGCGCTCTTGTGTCTCAGTAAACTCTTGATCAATTGACCCTAAAACATCACTTTTAACGTGTCCTTCAAAAAAATAAACTGCAAATAAGGCAAAAATAAAAAACACAAAGGAAACTATTGTTAAAAATACCTTCGAACCAACTAAACTTGCACCACCTTTATTATAAATATCCATACTATGTCCGCTTAATATTTGTTCTACACCACTTTAGCAAGATAGACCTCAAAGCGTCATACTCGAGTGGCTTTGCGATATAATCATCCATTCCGGCATCAAAACAGCGCTGCTTATCTGCACTTAATACATTAGCAGTTAAAGCAATAATTGGTGTATGTTTGAAAGCAGAAAACTCTCTAATTTTTACAGTGGCTTGCGGACCATCTAATACTGGCATTTGCATATCCATAAAGATAATATCAAATACACCTAGTTCACATTGTTCAACAGCTTCCTGACCATTGTTTGCCATATTTATAGAGGTAATATTAAATTCATTGAGCATCGCTTCAATCACTATCTGATTAATGTCATTATCTTCAACAACAAGCGCATTAATATTCGATAAATCTATATCTTCTTTAGGTGTAGTTAATGAAGCATCTTTATGATCTAAGTCCATTGAAGATAGTGTGCGCTTTGCTAACAGAGAAAAATAAAAATGAGATCCTTCTCCTAGTGTACTTTCGACTTGTAGAGGTGCTTCCATCAAATCTAATAATTTGTTTGATATAGTGAGGCCCAACCCTGTACCACCAAAACGCCTTGTAATAGACGTATCTGCCTGAGAAAATGCTTCAAATAGTGTATTCAAGTGTTCACTTGCAATCCCGATCCCTGTGTCTGATACATTAAACGTAAGCTTTACTTCATCAAGCCCAATCTCTTGTATGTTTACAGTTAACGAAACGCTTCCTCTCTCTGTGAACTTAACAGCGTTACCCAGTAAATTTATCAATACCTGCTTTAAGCGCGTTTCATCGGCCAAAAAAGCCAGTTTTTCAACTTCCGGAGTTGTAGAGATATAAAGCTGAATATTCTTACTATCTGCTTGCTCCTGAAATAGGTGTTTAAGCTCCTCTAAAAGATAGCTTAAATCTACTGGTTCAGACTCAAGCTCAATTTTTGAAGCCTCAATTTTACTCAAATCAAGAATATCGTTGATAATAACTAATAAGCTAGCGCCAGAAGACTGTATGAGGTGTAGCATTTTGCTTTGTTCTGGTGTGAGAGTCGTGCGGCTTAGCTGGCGAGCCATTCCTAAAATACCATTCATAGGTGTTCTAATTTCATGGCTCATGTTTGCTAGAAACTCTGACTTAACTTTTGTTGTATGCTCAGCACTTTGCTTCGCTTCAGATAGATCTTTACTTAGTTCTCTAAACTTATTAGCCGCCTTGGCTAAAATACCAATTTCATCCTTTCGTTTTAAATCATAAATCGGTGCTTCCAAATCTCCATCTAAGAAATGTGTGAAGCTATTTGTTAAGCGTTTTATCCCACGTGTAATTTGCAAGTGAAAAAATAAAGATAGAACGACAATGTATATAACAACCATTAAAGCAAGTACATTTAAAATACTCTCTGTCATTGTAACCGCTTGTTGTGCATTCCGTTTTATTTGTTTTAGTTGAGTTAACGAATCTTCCCTTAAGCTATTTGCAAGCGTACTAAATTCAATTGCATCGCCTGCCATAACAACATTAACTAAGCTCAAATAGTTTCGATTAGCTTGAACACTTTTTGAAAAAACCACCCGATAATGGCTTACGAAATTGAGCATTTTTTCAAATTTAGTATTATCAGCTCCATTTTCAGATAACGTATCCAGTATTTTTTCAACGGATGCTCTTTTGGCATACTCTTTTTTTGTTAAAAATTGAATTGCATCATGATGCAGCACATGCCAAAGATTAAGGTATTCGGCAATTAGCAACTTATCATTTGTATTAATCGTCTTTGTTTTCAAATCGTCAAGAAGTAAAACTGCATTCAGATAAATTTGGGGTAACTCTTTTTCAATTAAGTTATTTCGTTGTGTAAAGCGAAGTTTCAATACTTTTAAATTATCACCATAACGACTTACTAGCTGCGTCATTCCATTTATGTGAGCTTTCGTTCTTCCTACAGTATTTTTTAAAGTAATTTCAGCTAATCGACTTTCAATACTGTCAAAATTTACCATTATTTTTTTAAAAACGGGGGCACTACCTGATGCTCCGTAAACTGAGATATCCCTTTGCATCTCAACAATATCTTTATTAATTTTTAAAATATCTACCGAATAATTACTAATGCTAGCGATATCATTGAAAGAGTCTTCGATGATTTTTAGCCTTTGATTCATAATCAAATAACTAACACTCATGGCGATTAAGACAAGTGCCATCGCTAGTGACATTTTGGCAGCAAGAGATTTTGAAAAAAAGCTCAACAAATTACTTCCTTATGCATTAAGTAGTTCATACCACTTATCTAAACTGTAGTCATAATTTGGCATCACAGTATTCCAAACAGCGATGTTTGAAAAGCGTTTAATATAGCTGCCACCATCCCTTACTTCGCCTGCTTTAACAGATACTTTACCATCCGTTCCCTTCAAGTCAGTTGATGCTTCTTGTCCTTCATACCAATAGTTCCACTCAGGTTTCGACATAAGCGGTTGGCTTCGGCTAGGGTTAGAAATGTAATATCCTTGCCTTGCTATAAATGCGCCTGGGTAGCCGGATAACCACCAGTTCATATACTCATACGCAGCATCCTTAACATGCCCATGCGTATTTTTTGATAAACACATAACTCCATGCCATGCTCTGTACCCTTCTTTTGGCGATGCATAAGTTACTGGAATGCCTATCCCATTTAGCGCACTGACCCCTGGTGAGAACATACTTTGAATGGTCACTCGGTTCATTTTCATAAAATCAACAGATTGCGGAACCGAAGTCCAAAAACCTGAAAAATGACCTTGCCGTTTCTTTTCAAATAAAATGGCAAATAATTGGTCAATCTCGGCAATAGTCATATTGCCGAAATCATTAAATTTCATTAATCCTTTAGCTTGAGCAGCTAGAGCAGCGTCAAAAATACCTATTGTTGGTGCATTAACTAAGGCTACTTTCCCTTTATTCTTTTCATCTAATAACCATGCCCAAGATTCTGTTTCGTAAGGGATACCTTTTTCAATAACATTCGTGTTATAGCCAAATGAATCGACATTATGTACATATGGCATGAAGCTAATTAATTTGGATGGTGTTGCTCCTAACGAACCATCTGCCTGTGCATAAAGCAGCTTGTTTGGTGAATCGCCTGCGCCTAACTTTGCATCCGGTACAATTTTGCCAGTCTTGGTAAGTGGGTTTATTTCATCCCAATAAACGAGTCTATCAACCTCGATTGGCTGAATTGCATCTGCTTGCCACAAAATATTAATAGAGTCAGACCATTGCTCAAACAAATCAAAAGAACTAGGGTCTGCTGCTGCTTTTTGTAAAACGGCGGCACTCCCCATAGGCGTAAACTCGATGTTTATACCTAGCTCGCGCATTGCTCTCTGTCTAAGCTCTTCTTGCAACGTAACATGTGTTCCCATTACACGAAGGGTTACTTTGTTCTTTGCAAAAACATAGGGGGCTTTAAACGCAAGTGATGATGTCACAGCACCAACACCGAGTGTTTTTAGAAAATCTCGACGCTTTTGGGAATGTTCCATTGTATTTCTTGGTAAGTTAACAATCTCCAAAGTATAGGCTATGTTCCTGAGGTTTCTACAAAAAGCAGTAAGAAAAGTCTAAATCAATCACAAAAACTAAGCCTAAAACAGTTTCGCCCATCACTTTTAGCCGCATAAAGCGCTTTATCTGCGCAATTAATCAACTCGCCTAAGCTCACCTTATTTTGGTGCTCATAGATAACCCCACCGATACTAACTGTAGCGCGGCCCCATAAAGACTTAACATGTGGGATATTAATTGCCTCAAGCTCTGCTGAAATACGATCACATATGAATTTAACGCCGTCGAAGTCAGTGAATGGCAGTATGACAAGAAACTCCTCGCCACCATATCGTATTGCTATATCTTGAGGTCTTTGAATAGATCGCTCAATAACATCAGCAATTATTTTTAGGCAAGCATCTCCTTGCGGATGCCCGTATTGATCGTTGTATAATTTAAAGTAGTCGATATCCAGCATTAGCAAGCTGAACGGTTTCCTCTCTCTTGAAGTCTGTTTAAAAACGTTTGCAACTTCTAAATCCAAATAGTGACGGTTAAATAAGCCTGTCAACGAATCTTTATAAGTAAGCTGTAATAGTTTTTCTAATCGAAGCTTATTCTCTAAATGATTTTTCGTGCGGTGTATCAATGTCGATGCAGTAATAGGTTTACCAATAAAATCAGAAGCACCAGCTTCCCAGCATGCATTTTGGTATTCCGTGTCGTAAGTCGAAGTGATGAAAATTATTGGGATATTTTCGAATGTAGCTTTAGCCTTAAGTCGCCTACAAATATCCAGACCACTTATATCCGGTAAATTAATATCTAGTAAAATCAAATCAGGAAGTAAATCCTCACAGGCTTCTAAAACAGCCTGACCAGAAGAGTATGCATCAACAGCAAAATGCTCTTCTAAAATAACACCTAAACTTAGCCTTACCATCTCATCATCATCAACAATGAATACTTTACATTGTGATAATGGTTTTAAACTTAAGGGCATAATATTCCTTCAGCTTTACTGGTTTGAATTAGTTTATCAGCGTTGTCGAATCTCAATGGTTTACTTAGTAAATAACCTTGACCAATTTGACAACCAAGCTCTTGCAGTCGATCTTTTTGCTCTAAAGTTTCAATCCCTTCAGCCACAATTTGGAGTTTTAAAGAGTGAGCTAGTTCAATTATAGTAGTAACAATATTAAATGCTTGAGCATCATCAAGCATATCACGAACAAAAGACTGATCTATTTTTAGTATATCTATTGGGAACAATCTTAAGTATGAAAGACTGGAATATCCAGTTCCAAAGTCGTCAAGAGCAATACTGACCCCCATACCAGAGATAAGTTTTAATTGACTTACAGTATAATCAAAGTTTTCAATTAAGGCCGACTCTGTCACTTCTAACTCTAAATAACGACTTGGTAATTGGGTTCTTTCAAGAATTTCGGCAACAGTATCTACAAGTTTAGTATCTGTGAATTGTTTAGCAGATATATTTACTGCTACTTTAATAGGCAGACCTTTATCAAGCCAAGTTTTCGCTGCAATACAACTCTTTTCAAGAACTTGTTCTCCTAAGCGAAAAATAAGCCCCGTTTCTTCTGCATATTCAATAAAGTGAACAGGAGAAATAAAGCCACCTTGTCCATCTTTTAAACGAACTAAGCTTTCTACACCAATCAGTGTGTCAGTGTTTAAATCATATTTAGGTTGATAATGAACGTCGAGATCATTTTCATCTAATGCCTTTCTAAGTTTATTTCCAACCTCAAGACGCCTATTCATTTCAACCCGTAAATCATCACTAAAATAGAAGTAACTATTAGCAGATTCGTTTTTTGCTTTGTACATTGCGGAGTCTGCATGGCGAAGCATTTCTTCTACACTTGATGCATCATCAGGGTACACACTTATGCCTAAACTTGCTGAAAGAACATGCTGCTCACCACCTGACCTGAAAGGCTTACCAATAACATTAAGAACCTGATTAACCAGAGGCTCTAAACTTAAAGAATTAGCCGAGTGAGGAACAACGAGTGCAAATTCATCTCCCCCAACACGTGCGACTGTGATATCGTTACATGCGAATCGATCCAAGCTGTGACCAATATGTGCAATTATCTCATCACCAACGTGATGACCTAAAGCATCATTAATAAACTTGAACTTATCTAAATCAAGTAACATTAAACTTAATTTAGAGTTATTAAAAGCAGCCCTGGCAATACCTTGCGTGAGTCTATCGTGAAGTAACACTCGATTTGGTAGTGCGGTCAATTGGTCATGATGAGATAAATAAGTCATCTGCATAGACATAGCTAAAGCTTCGCTTACATCTTGAAATACCATAACAGCGCCGCATTGATTATGGTTTTTATCAAGGATAGGAGCTGCGCTGTCTTCAACTCGATGTTCAATTCCTTGCTTACTTATTAGTTGCGTATTTAAAGCCATAGCAACTGGTCTATTTTCATTTAATGCAACGACTAATGGGTTAATTGATGAGGCTTTGGTCGTAGCATCGACTAACTTCATCACCTCTTCAATATGGCGACCTTTCGCCGCTGTTTGTGACCACCCTGTAAGTCTTTGCGCTACAGGGTTCATATACACAATATTTGCGTTTTTATCAGTAGAAATAACTGCATCTGCAATCGAATCTATCGTAATTCTCAACTGCTCTTTTTCAGCAAATAGTTCTTCTTGTGTTAGCTGTAATACCTTTTCTTGCGTTCTGATTTTTATATGATTTTCAATACGTATTCGACAGAGTCTGAGGTTTAGCGGTTTAGAAATAAAGTCTATCGCGCCTAAAGATAAGGCTTTTTCTTCAATCGCAGGATCGCTGTGAGACGTAATAACAACAGTTCTAATATGTGCCAGAGTTGGCTTTTGCTGTATCACTTCTAAAATGTCAAAACCACTTACTGTAGGCATTTCTAAATCAAGGATTAAAATGTCTGGTTTAGTTTTTTCAATCAGCTGTAATGCTTCAGAGCTGTTATTAGAAGTTGAAATATTTCCGACTCCGTCTAAAGCATGTTCTAACTGTAAGGTATTAATCTCTTCATCATCTATGATAAGAACACTGCAATTGTCCATTAAGGGTCCCCTCAATACTTTGTACCTACTAACAATAACGCTAAAACACCAAATTTGCGACACACTTTTTTATTAGTCTTAAAATATTATTTTTTGAATATTAAACTGGTGCTTTTGGAATTATTAGCTAGTTTTTACTTAATGTGTAAGTAATACATATTAACTATGTAATAAAACAAAATGGATAATTTAAGGAGAAATTTTGGAACACTATTACATTAACGATAACGCCCAAAACACAGGTGAACATGAGGTACATACAGAGTCATGCCCGTACTTCAACTTGATAACAGACCGCACTTATTTAGGTTTCTTTCATAGTTGCAAAGATGCAGTAGAGAAAGCAAATATTCAAATGTCGACGGGTGTAAGCATTGTTGCTCGCTTTGCCATACTCGATAGAGAAATTTATAACAGAGACTGACTTGTTTTAGTCGTAGTATTCAGTCTCTTTCAAATTGTGATAGCTAAATTAAAGGTTTGTTTTAAATTGGCCTACAGCCTCAACGACTTCTTTTGCGCCTTTTTGAATATCATCGATAATATTACCTGCACTATTAGATAAATCCAAAGCTTCTTTGGCTTCTACTAAACTAGCTTCAATTTGAGTAACAGCGTCCTGTGTTAGTAGTTTGTTTTCAGCAACTACACTAATTATCTGCTCTGTAGCTAAGCTCGTTCTTGATGCTAATTGTCTTACTTCGTCTGCAACAACTGAGAAACCACGTCCTTGTTCTCCGGCTCTTGCTGCCTCAATTGCAGCATTAAGTGCTAATAAGTTAGTTTGATCTGCTATTCCTTTAATACTTTCAACCAACTGAGAGACTTTTGCTGATTGTACATCAAGTTTATTAATGCCTTCGCTCGCAGTTTCAAGTTTCTTAGAAAGCGCATTCATAGTTGAGATGGCTTGCTTTACAACACCTAAACCATTTTCTGCATCAGAGTCTGTTTGTTTTGAGATATCATAGGCAATGCCAGCTGTTTCTGAAATAGCTTGCTCTCTTCTCATTTGTTCTGTAATGACAGTCGCGAACTTAGCAACTTTATATAAATCTCCATTTTCGTCATGGATAGGGTTATAAGAAGCTTCAAGCCATACTTCATTGCCGTAACTATCTATTCTTTTAAAACGATCAGAGATGAAGCGACCACACTTTAACTCTGACCAAAACTCTCTATAAGAATTTGAATTTGCCTCTTCTGGAGTGCAAAAGATACTATGGTGCTTACCTAGTACTTGGCTTTTAGAGTACCCCATTGCATTTAAAAAATTATCGTTAGCACTCAGAATTATTCCATCTAGTGTAAACTCGATTACAGCTGATGAACGACTAAGAGCAGCAAGCATATCTTCTTTGTCTCTCGAATGAGAGATAGTGCGAGTGAGTTCAGATGAAAAAACAGCTATATCATCATTTACAGGTTGAACAATACTTCTAAGCCACAACTCTCTGTCAGTTTTCGTTTTTAACTGTAAAGCACCATGCCAATGGTTAGTTTTCTTAAGTGCAGACAAGAATTTTTGTGTATGAGGTTTATTTAATGACTTTTTTAAGATCAAGCTTTCAATGCTTGCTCCTTTTAGATCCTCAACTTCAGTTTCGATTGCTGCAGCAAAACGATGATTTGCTTCTAAGATGTGCCCACTTTTACTTAATAAAAAATACAGCATCTCTTCTTTCAGTTCCTGCTTAATATTTTCATACTCAGCAGTTTGCTCTTTTAGATAAGCTATCTCAGATAACAATTTTTTATTTGTAAACCACATTAGGTAGCTTCCCTTTTTAGAGTTAACTCAAAATTTGAGTATTAAGAACCAATAGTTTAGAAATAAAATACTAGAAATCACAATAAACGCTAGTCAAATTTAACATTTTATTTTTATGTTCAATTAACATTCTAAATAAAAAGACGCTATTACTGTAAAACCAACAAAAACCTACATAACATTGCAAGCTAATCTCAATTTAACATAACAATAAATTATGTAGCTTATTCTATAAGGATAATTAGTCGCCGATTGGAATTTTCGGTCTTTCAAAAATTAATGCCTTTTTCTGTAATTGCGACAAAGAAACTTTTCTATCCCCAACGCCAAGTAGCTTAACCGACTCCCCCCAATTTGCTGTACAATACTTAACATCATTCTTGATAATCGCTAACCAACTTGAAGCTCTACGGGTACTTACATCAAAGTGCTTAGCAAGTTTTTTACTGTGAAGTATTCTCCATTTTCAAGCATATATTCGGCTGCATCATTTACTGATAACATAAGGCCCTCCAAATAGTTCATTCATTTGCAAGCATAGGTGGTCTGGCAAACAGCAAAGCTTGTTTTTGTAAACTTCTCATGCTGGATTTTCTGCCATATATAGCAACCACTTTTACTTTGCTATTCGGGACACCAGTATCAACCGTCTTATACTTATTGGTTGTACGGATGTTATATAGAAGTGCACTCGCTTTATTTGCTGAAATAGAAAGTGCTTTCCCGAGAGATTGGGCTGTATAAAACTCACCTGTCTCTAACATTAATTCAGCTGCTTTTTCTGTCGATGCCATTGTGAACTACTCGCGCCTAAAGGCATCGAGCTTCCAAGATAATAGCCTAAGCTACTAACCTTTCTTTTTTGACGCTTCGTTGGACACCGCTAGTCGAGCTTTTGACTCGGCTAGTCTTACGATTGCCTCCACGTCCACTATCTGCTTGAGTTATTAGAACTCCATCGCCAGACAACACCGTTCCAGTGTCTAATATTAGGTTAATTGCCCGTTTCTTTATGACCTTTGATGCGTTGTTATCTGCATTGTCAGTATTGCCACAGTTACCGCACACAAATAGCTCTTGTGATTTACGGTTGTCGGGGTGAGTGTGATCGCATTCAGCGCACTCCTGACTGGTAT
>NZ_JAJJZF010000002.1:0-369030 GCF_020966275.1 Pseudoalteromonas sp. MB41
AGATACCGCCGAAGTTATCAGTCTCGAAATTAATGGGTGCTTTAAAGGGAAAAATAGCGTTAAAGCTATTTAGCAAATATCCATACTTAAGGAAAAACAAGTTATGGGGAAACCATTTTTGGCAGAGAGGGTACTTCGTAGATACTGTAGGGATAAATGAAGAAATAATAAGGCGGTATGTCAGGCACCAAGAAAAGGAAGAGGTGCAAGAGCAGGCGCAGTTAACACTCCAGTAAACAACGCCCCCTTCTAGGGGGCTAATGCAAAGCCACCTTCTTTAGAAGGTGGATCTTTTACTTCACAATGCTAATTAAGCATTTTCAACTGCTGTACGTGGGTCAACATATTCCATGTTGAATGCTTCAGCTACTTCTTTGTAAGTAACTTGGCCTTTAATCACGTTTAAGCCTTTTAAGAAGTGTGCATCGTCAAGAAGCGCTTTCTTATAGCCTTTGTTAGCAAGGTTGATGATAAACGGTAATGTTGCGTTATTAAGTGCGAACGTAGAAGTACGTGGAACAGCACCTGGCATGTTTGCAACACAGTAGTGAACAACGTCATCAACAATGTAAGTAGGATCAGCGTGTGTCGTCGCTTTTGAAGTCGCGATACAACCACCTTGGTCGATTGCAACGTCAACGATTGCAGAACCAGGCTTCATTGCTTTAATGTGTTCAGCTGTCACTAATTTAGGCGCTGCAGCACCTGGGATTAGTACGCCACCGATCACAAGGTCAGCTTCTAGTACGTGTTTCTCTAGCGCATCAGCGGTTGAGTAAATCGCTTTCACTTTGTTACCAAACTGAGCGTCTAGTGCACGTAATACATCGATGTTACGGTCTAAAACAACCACATCTGCACCTAGGCCAACTGCCATTTGTGCTGCACTACGACCAACCATGCCGCCGCCGATAACAACAACTTTAGCTGGCTCAACACCTGGTACACCACCAAGTAACATACCACGGCCGTGGTTCGACTTTTCTAGCGCTTGTGCACCAGCTTGGATTGACATACGACCAGCAACTTCACTCATCGGTGCTAGAAGTGGTAAACCGCCACGAGCGTCTGTTACTGTTTCGTAAGCGATACAGATTGCGCCACTTTTAACAAGGTCTTCAGTTTGTGGAAGATCAGGTGCTAGGTGAAGGTAAGTAAATAGAATTTGGTCTTCGCGTAACATTGCACGCTCAACCGCTTGTGGCTCTTTTACTTTTACGATCATTTCAGCTTTAGCAAAAACGTCAGCTGGGGTAGGTAAAATTTCAGCGCCTGCTGCAATATAATCTTCGTTAGTGAAGCCAATGCCCATACCTGCATCAGTTTCAACGAACACTTGGTGGCCATGGTTTACTAGTTCACGAACACTCGCAGGAACCATACCTACACGGTATTCATGGTTTTTAATTTCTTTTGGTACACCAATAATCATAGTTTTTCGCCTTAATAGAACGGGATAAAATTTTCGACTATTATATTCATGACATGGCAGTGTGTCTCACCTTTTTTAAGTTCATTTGTAGTGATATAATCTAAAAAATATATTTTAACAGTGTAAAACTCTGGTTTGGCGTATGCATCAATTACTTGACAGAATAGACCGAAAAATTTTAATGGAATTACAGCTTGATGGAAGGCTCTCTAACGTAGAGTTAGCAAGGCGTGTAGGCTTAAGTGCGACCCCGTGTTTAGAGCGTGTAAAGAAGCTTGAAAGAGAAGGCTACATACTCGGGTACAAAGCAGTTGTTGATCCTGCAAAATTGGGTCAGGGGTTGTCGGTGTACGTTGAGGTCACGATTACGAAAACCTCACCTGATGTATTTGAAGAATTTAATGCGGCGGTAAAAAAGCACGATGAAATAATTGAGTGTCACCTTGTTTCGGGTAATTTCGACTTTTTATTGAAGACCCGCGTTAATGACATGTCAGAATACCGTAACGTACTGGGTGATATCTTACTTAAGTTACCTAATGTAAGTGAGAGCCGTACCTACGTCGTGATGGAAGAAGTAAAAGGTGAGCAAGGGGTGATTATTCGTCCTTATATTGCATAAACTGTTAAAATAAACAAAGAGTAACAAAAACTTGTTCATTATCAGTCCATCATGGTTAAGATAAAGTGCAACAAACGGCATTTCCTGCTAAGGTATTTCACTGCTAATCGATGAGTAAAGAATAATAAGGAATAGGGAGCTATGCGCCTAAATGGTGTTCAAAGACTGTTAGAGACTGGGCTAATTATCAGCACCTTTGCTGCAGTATTTATTTTATGTGCATTAATCAGTTTTGATCCTGCCGACCCATCATGGTCGCAAACCGGTGAATTTGTTAATGTAAAGAATATTACCGGCACAGCAGGTGCGTGGATAGCAGATATCTTATTGCTTACATTTGGCTGGCTTGCCTATTTGGTGCCAGCGGCTATTCAGTTATTTGGTTACTTATTATTTAAGCAGCCCCATCGCATATTCCAACTTGATTACACCACGCTGGCTTTAAGAATCATTGGTTTTGCTTTATTTATTACCTCTGCAACCGCGATTAGCAGCATCAATTTTGACGATATTTATAATTTTTCATCGGGCGGGGTAGTAGGGGACGTTATTGCCTCGGCGATGATGCCGACCTTTAATTTTACTGGCACATCTATTTTATTACTGTGTTTCTTTTTCGCAGGCTTAACGCTTTTAACGGGTGTGTCATGGGTGCAATTTGTTGACTTCTTAGGTGATTGGGTAATGCGTGCCTTTTATTTTACACGCAAGCACTTGTCGGCCTGGCTTCAACGCGAAAAAGACGCAAATAAAGCTGTTCTTTCATCAGAACCCGATGCGAATTTTGTCGAGCCTGATAGTGAGCCTTCAATTGGTTTTACCGAACCCGATGTAAACCAACCTGCTCAAGAAAAAGCGGCTGCAAAACCAGCTAAAAAAACAGAGTCTGAATTTAATGGTTTTGATGAACTTGACGATATTTTAGATCAAGAAATCGGTTTTAGTGCGCTTGATGATGAATCGTTTGACACTGTATCAGCTCTCAATGCGCTTGATCAAAGCCCCGTTGTTGAACCTGAAAAGCCAACGACAACGGTTGTCTCTCCTGCACGCCCAATGCCAAAGGCAAAGCCTGCGTATCAGCCACCTCCAACTGCAAAAGAAAAATTTGAGGCCTTATTAGAAGAGCAACCGCCAGCAACCCCGTTACCGTCGCTGGAGCTGTTAGACCGCCCAGATAAAGCGAAGAACCCATTATCGCAAGAAGAGCTTGATGGCATTTCACGTTTAGTTGAAACCAAATTGCTTGATTTTAATATTCAAGCCACGGTTGTCGGCGTATACCCAGGCCCTGTTGTTACGCGTTTTGAACTCGATTTAGCACCGGGTATTAAAGTGGCGAAAATCACCGGTCTTGCAAAAGATTTAGCGCGCTCGCTGTCTGCTGTCAGTGTGCGTGTTGTTGAGGTTATTCCGGGTAAAACCTATGTTGGTATTGAGTTGCCGAATAAACACCGCGAAATCGTGCGTTTAAGCGAAGTAATCAATGCCCCTAAGTTTGAGTCAAACCCATCACCATTAACCATGGTATTAGGAAAAGATATTGCCGGTGAGCCTGTGTGTGCTGACTTGGGTAAAATGCCTCATTTACTTGTCGCTGGTACCACTGGTTCAGGTAAGTCAGTGGGCGTTAATGTAATGATATTAAGCTTACTGTACAAATCAGGGCCTGATGATGTACGTATGATTATGATAGACCCTAAAATGCTTGAACTTTCTGTGTACGAAGGTATTCCGCATTTATTGTGTGAAGTGGTCACAGACATGAAAGAAGCGGCTAATGCACTGCGTTGGTGTGTGGGGGAAATGGAGCGTCGTTATAAGCTTATGTCGGCACTGGGTGTGCGTAACTTAAAAGGTTACAACCAAAAAGTATTGGATGCGAAAGAGGCCGGTCAACCGATCCTTGATCCACTTTTTAAAGACACTGACGGCATGGCTGATGGCCCTGAAGAGCTGGGTAAACTGCCTAGTATTGTCGTGGTGATTGATGAATTTGCTGACATGATGATGATTGTCGGTAAAAAAGTAGAAGAGCTAATTGCACGTATTGCACAAAAAGCCCGTGCAGCAGGTATTCACTTAGTGCTTGCAACACAGCGCCCGTCGGTTGATGTTATAACGGGTTTAATTAAAGCGAATATTCCAACGCGTATGGCGTTCCAAGTATCAAGTAAGATTGACTCGCGTACCATTTTAGACCAACAAGGTGCTGAAAACTTACTGGGTATGGGTGATATGCTTTACTTACCGCCTGGCACCAGCGTGCCTGTGCGTGTTCACGGTGCATTTGTTGATGATCATGAAGTTCATGCCGTGGTCGACGATTGGAAGAAACGGGGCAAGCCAAATTACATTGATGAAATTTTAAATGGTGATGCCACAGAAGAAATTTTACTACCAGGAGAAACCAGTGAAGACGGTGATGAAGAGTCAGATCCGCTTTACGATGAAGCAGTATCATTTGTGATAGAAACCGGCAAAGTGTCGGTATCGAGTGTACAACGTAAGCTTCGCGTTGGTTATAACCGCGCAGCACGTTTAGTGGAACAAATGGAAACGTCAGGCATTGTCAGTGCGCCAGGTCATAATGGTGCCCGAGAAGTATTAGTGCCCAATGGTGGAGCAAATTAATGAAAAAAATTACAGTGTTAACCCTAATAGTAGGGTGTTTATTAAGCAGTCAAAGTCGTGCTGACGACAGCCAAGCATTGCAACAGCAACTTGGCGCAATTAACAGTTTTAAAGCGCAATTTATACAAAAAGTAACCGATGCACAGGGCGAAGCCATTATGCAAGGTGAGGGCAATATTGCGCTTCAGCAACCTATGATGATTCGCTGGCAACAGCAAAGCCCAGATGAAACGTTATTTGTTTCTAACGGTGAAAAAACCTATTATTTTGATAGCTTCGCTGAGCAAGTTACCATAATGAATACCCATAGTCTGATAGATTCAACCCCGTTTGTGCTACTTACATCAAAAGACCCTGAGCAGTGGGCTAAATACCAAGTATTGGCCACCGATACAGGCTTTAGTGTTACACCAAATAAAGGCATAGAAAGCCAAGTTGAGCAACTTGATATTGCATTCAGTGATGATAAACAGGCTTTATCTTCATTGACCGTGATGGATACCTCGGGTCAGCAATCGTTATTTACCTTTAAAGATGCTCAGGTTAATCAACCATTGGCTACGACGACCTTTGAATTTATCATTCCTGAAGGTGTTGAAGTTGATGATCAAAGCCAAGGTGAATAGGGCTTGAGTAATCTAGGATTTAATTTTGGTCCTGATGTGCGCCCACTTGCGGCGCGCATGCGACCTGAAACATTGAATGACTACATTGGTCAGCAACATCTTTTAAGCCCTGATAAACCGCTATACCAAGCAATTTTAGCTGGGCGCTGCCACAGCCTGATTTTGTGGGGCCCGCCGGGGGTTGGCAAAACCACTCTTGCGCAAATTATTGCTAATCATGCAGATGCAAGTCTTATTCAAATGTCTGCTGTCACCGCTGGCGTAAAAGACATCCGTGAAGCGGTCAATGAAGCCAAAGCTAACCTTGCTGGGCGAGGTCAGCGTACGCTATTATTTGTCGACGAAGTACACCGTTTTAATAAATCACAACAAGATGCCTTCTTGCCTCACATAGAAGACGGCACGTTTATTTTTGTTGGCGCCACCACAGAAAATCCTTCGTTTGCACTCAATAACGCCATACTTTCACGTGCGCGTGTTTATGTACTTAAAGCGTTAGAGCAAACCGATTTACACAATGTGATTGAGCGCGCATTACGTGATGATGTAGAGCTAAGTGAAAAAAACATCGTCATTGCCGATAACGCAAAGCAGGCACTTTGCCAAGCCAGCGACGGTGATGCCCGTAAAGTACTCAATTTACTTGAACAAGCCGTTGATTTAACCACTGAAAAACAAGGTAATTACCTAATTGATCAGCATGTTTTAAGTCAAGTGCTGCCAACGCATTTAGCGAAATATGACAAAGGGGGCGATGAGTTTTACGATCTAATCTCTGCGTTTCATAAGTCTGTACGAGGCAGCTCACCCGATGGTGCTTTATATTGGTATTGCCGTATTTTAGCGGGGGGGGGCGACCCGCTATATGTTGCAAGACGTTTATTAGCCATCGCGACAGAAGATATCGGCAATGCAGACCCTCGCGCTATGGAAGTTGCACTCAATGCATGGGATATTTATCAGCGAGTGGGGCCAAGTGAAGGTGAACGTGCCATAGCGCAAGCCACGCTCTATTTAGCCAGTGCGCCTAAGAGCAATGCTGTGTATATGGCTTTTAATCAGGCCAAGCACGATGCGCAAAATGAACCTAGTTACCCTGTACCAGAGCACCTGCGTAATGCACCTACCAGCCTAATGAAAGATTTGGGCTATGGTGCTGAGTATCGTTATGCGCATAACGAAGAAGGCGCATTTGCCGCAGGCGAAAAATATTTTCCTGAAGCTATTAGCGATAGGCAGTATTACTTTCCTACGGATCGCGGGCTTGAGCAAAAAATAAAACAAAAGCTGGATTATTTAACGCAGCGAAATGAGCAAAGCGATATTAAACGTTATGAATAGTTTAAAACTTTACATGATGATTGCATTGGGTGGCGCATCAGGTGCTTGCTTACGCTATTTTCTTAGCGAAACAATGCTAAAACTGCTGGGTAGGGGATTCCCTTTTGGCACGTTGACAGTTAATATTCTTGGTTCATTGTTAATGGGCATTTTATACGGCTTGATTGAAAAAGAAATAATCGCTGTTAGCCCTGCTAAGACCTTAATTGGTATTGGCTTTTTAGGTGCATTGACCACCTTTTCAACATTCTCAATGGATTCGTTGTTGCTGTTGCAACAAGGTCACTTTTTTAAAATGGCCCTCAATATCACCTTAAACGTGGTGGTGTGTATATTTATGGCTTGGCTGGGCCTTCAGCTGGTAATGCAAAAAGGTTAAAAACTAACATGTTAGATTCTAAATATTTACGTCAAGATATTGAACAAGCGGCTGCGCGTTTAGCAACACGCGGCTTTGAACTTGATATCGATGCAGTGACTGCACTTGAAGAAAAACGCAAAACATTACAAGTAAAAACGCAAGAACTTCAAAGCGAACGTAACGCAAGTTCCAAAGCTATCGGCCAAGCTAAAGCCAAAGGCGAGCACGATAAAGCACAAGCTTTGCTTGATTCGGTCAGTACCCTTGGGGATGAACTAGACAGCGTAAAAGCAGAGCAAGACGCAGTGCTTGAAGAGCTTAAGCAAATTGCCCTTGCCATTCCAAACTTACCAGATGAGTCAGTTCCTGTTGGTGAAGATGAAGAGCAAAACGTTGAAATCTCAACGTGGGGTACACCAAAATCATTTGACTTTGAAGTAAAAGATCACGTTGATGTAGGTCAAGACGTAAAGGGTCTTGATTTTGAAATGGGCGTGAAGATCAGTGGTGCACGTTTTACTGTGATGCGTGGCCAAGTTGCGCGTATGCACCGTGCATTAACTCAATTCATGCTTGATACGCACACCGATAAAAACGGTTACACAGAAATGTACGTACCTTACCTTGTTAATAGCGCAAGTTTGTACGGTACAAGCCAACTGCCTAAGTTCGCCGGTGATTTATTCCACACGTTAGGTTTAGTGGATGACGAAGGTCAACAACAACCTGGTTTTAGCTTAATTCCAACAGCAGAAGTACCCCTTACGAACTGTGCCCGCGATGAAATTTATGACGAAAGTGACTTGCCAATTCGTTTAACCGCGCATACGCCATGTTTCCGCAGTGAGGCCGGCAGCTATGGTCGTGATACACGTGGTCTTATTCGTCAGCACCAATTCGACAAAGTTGAATTAGTACAGCTAGTAAAACCAGAAGACTCAATGCAAGCGCTAGAAGAGCTAACAGGTCACGCAGAGCAAATCTTACAAGCATTAGAGCTTCCTTACCGTAAAGTGATTCTTTGTACCGGCGATATGGGCTTTGGTGCTGCGAAAACTTACGATTTAGAAGTATGGTTACCTGCACAAAATACCTACCGTGAAATTTCATCGTGTTCAAACATGGTTGATTTCCAAGCACGTCGCATGCAAGCGCGTTTCCGTCGTCAAGGTGAGAAAAAACCAGAACTATTGCATACACTTAATGGTTCAGGTTTGGCTGTAGGTCGTACATTGGTTGCCATTTTAGAAAACTATCAACAAGCTGATGGTTCAATTGTTGTGCCAGAGGTATTACGCCCATACATGGGAGGCTTAGAGGTTATTAAATAAGTTTTATTAGCCTAATAAGTTAAAAATGCCGCATAGGGAAACCATGCGGCATTTTTGTTTGTTTTTTAACTAATTAATTTGCGGAAGTGTAAACATTTAGTAGACTAAAAAGGTACCTTTAGTACTCAATACCAATCTACATTAATACTTAATCATTTAGTTAAGTGGATTGTGATACTCCAAAACACGAAGGATTGCTGTTATGAAAAGATTTCTCGCCGTCGCATCTGCTGCTTTGTATTTAGTAAGCTCAGTGGCGTTCGCTAAAGATAAACCCAATATTCTTATAATATTCCCTGATGATGTAGGGTGGCAGAATATAAGTGCCTATGGTTTGGGTACAATGGGCTATAAAACCCCAAATATTGATAAACTCGCCCATGAAGGCACGATGTTCACTGATCATTATGCTCAACCGTCATGTACTGCTGGTCGCGCGGCCCTTATTACCGGACAGTACCCAATCCGTAGTGGCATGACAACTGTTGGCAGACCCGGCGCAGAGCTTGGTTTAAAAGCGGGCTCCTATACTCTTGCTGAAGTTCTTAAAGAGCAAGGTTACGCTACGGGTCAATTCGGTAAAAACCATTTAGGTGATCGCAACGAGCACTTACCAACCGTTCATGGTTTTGATGAATTCTTTGGAAACTTATATCACTTAAATACCCAAGAAGAGTTTGAGCAAGTTGATTACCCTAAAGATCCTGAATTCTTCAAAAAATACGGTACACGCGGGGTTTTACACACTTATGCAACTAATGTAGATGACAAAACAGTTGATCCACGATTTGGTAAAGTTGGTAAGCAAAAAATTAAAGACACAGGCCAGCTTTCTCGCGAGCGAATGAAAACGGTTGATAAAGAATTCATGGATGCAAGTTTAGACTTTATCAAGCGAGCACAAAAAGAGAATAAGCCGTTCTTTGTGTGGTTTAATCCAAGCCGTATGCACATGTATACCCGTTTAAGTGATGAAAGTCGTTATTTAGCTGCCAAGCACACTACAGAGCACGATTTGTATGGTAGTGGCTTAATTGAGCATGATCAACAAGTGGGTGAATTGATGGCTGCACTTCAAGACATGGGTGTGCTAGATAATACGATCGTTGTTTACTCGACAGATAATGGTCCAGAACACAGTGCGCGTCTTTATGGTGGTACAACGCCATTCCGTGGAGAAAAAATGACAACCTACGAAGGCGGTGTACGTGTACCAATGATTGTTCGTTGGCCAGGTAAAGTACCCGCAGATAGAATTTTAAACGGTATTCAAACACACATGGATATTTACACCACTTTGGCAGCTGCTGCGGGTGAGCCTAATGTAGCCAAAAAAGCACTTAAAGAGCATAAACAGCCACTTGATGGTGTAAATAACTTAGATTACTGGTTAGGAAAAACAGATGACAGTGCACGTGACCACTTTTTCTATTATTACGAATCAAGCATTAAAGCGATTCGCTATAAACAATGGAAGCTGCATTTTGAAACAAGCGAAAACTACTATGCACAGTATGAAAAACAAAAGTTCCCCATTTTCTACAACCTTCGCATGGATCCGTTTGAAAGCTTTGATGGTTTGACTGACCGCTCTGATATAGTTCAGGCTAAACAATGGCTTAACGAACCTGTACAACACTTATTAGGTGAGCATATTAAGTCGCTTACTGAATACCCACCGCTTCAAAAAGCAGCAAGCTTTGACTTTAGCCAGCTTATGGAGCAGTTAATGTCAGGTAAGCAATAAGACAAAGCGCATAGACTTGAGCGCATAAAATTTAAGCCGCATAGGGAAACCATGCGGCTTTTGATTAAGTAATATTGCGCTGGTATGGACGACTAATCTGTTATAAATGGCTTTGATTTTACCATTTCGCACAATCACTTTAGAAAATCAAACTGAATAATTTATAAATACTTAAACTAAAAATGAGTAACAAGACAGGGAAAATAACAACATTAACAAAAACAGAGTTAGTGTATTCTCCCATAATTGATTTTTGATTCACCAACCAAACAAGGTAGCAAGTCACAATCGGCAGGAGTAAGCCATTGGCTGCTTGCGCAAAGATGATCACCGCAACAGGGTCAAGTCCGAGAGACGCCACAACCGCACCAAACGCTAGGATAATAATTGCCACACCTTTAAAGCGTGTATTACTCATTTTTGTTGACCAACCCAACATACCACACACGGCATATGCACCCGCTAGAGGAGCCGTTATTGCACTGGTGAGGCCCGCAGCACATAAGCCAATAGCAAAAAAGTAGTGAGCCATTCCACCCAACAAAGGCTCTAGTTGTACGGCCATATTGGCTGCAGAAATTTTACCCGCATCGGTGCCATAAAATGCCACGGAAGCTGTTGATAAAATTGCTAAGGTAATAATACCGCCAAGGGTTATTGAGATACTGGTATCTACATTAGTTTCTTTAATAACCTTTTCAATATCTTTATTTTTGTCATGTTTTTGGGCAAGGACGCCTGAATGTAAAAACAGATTATAAGGAACAATGGTGGTGCCGATTAAGGCTAATACCGTGGTAATGGAGTTATCAGGTAAACTTGGTATAAAGCCTTTTAAAACGAGAGTTAAGGGCGGCGCAGCCATTATTAATGTCGAAATAAAGACCAAGCTCATCAGCACAACTAAAACGATCAATGCACCTTCAATTACTTTATGCTTTCCGGTATACAACAGCACGACACTTAAAATTGCAATCAAAGGTGTCCAAATCAAAGGATTAAACGAGGGCAATATTTCTTGTAAACCCAGGCTTGCTCCAGAGAGGTTGCCTGCTTCATAGGCTGCACTGCCAATCCCTATTGCGCTGATCACCAAAAACGCGGCTAATAACTTAAACACAGGCGTTTTGATGGTTGTTCTCAGTGCAGTTGCTAAGTCTTGTCCCGTTGTAACACCGAGTCTAGCAGCCATAGATTGCAGCAAAATAGTGGCGATAACCGAAAATAAGAGTGTCCAAATTAAAGCAAAACCAAAGTTTGCCCCTGCAACGCTTGCGGTGGTAATGGTGCCTGGGCCTATAAAGGCAGCAGTGACAAGAAGTCCGGGTCCTAAACGCATGTAAAACCTTTTTATTATTAGAATAGTGAATTTTAGCTAATCAACTCATCGCTAGGCAGCAAAGCCACCGTGTGAGAAGTGCTGTCTGTAGATGCTCACGATATAATGTGTGGTTCTGAGGGTAAAGTAAAAACGGTGAGATTTGAGGGGGCAAAACGAAAACTACTTCAAAAGTGCAAGTAAATTGATAGTTAGCATACTTAATTATGATTATTTGAATGAATTTATTTACTCTTTTTAGTGTTTTAACGTTCTTAAATCAATATAGTAAAAATGAGCACAATAAAAAATATTCTTGTTTATTTGCGACGCTGTTTGCGGTATTGCGTCATACACATTTATTTAGCGCAGTGAGATAAATGGCAGTGAACGTTGAGTGAGTTAACTTTATCAAAGCGTGTTCAGCGCATTCCATGGTCATGTTAATTACGCACAGTCATTTGGTTTTGCAACTAAAGAACAGAACTTTAATGTCACCAACAACGCATTGTAAACTGGGTTCAATCTCTAAAGACGGCAAAGCAACAGGGATTGCCCGAGTTGCAGCACAAGCAAAGCTTACGGTGTACTACTAATATCGGACTTTTCAATTCAGTGACTACTGACAAGCGTACAATAGTATACAGCGCATCGCTTGGTGACTTAGGCAGCAAGTAGCCAGCCTGTTGGTCATTCATTACTGCAGCAAAGCGCGCTCGGCCCGCGCTGGTACATCGCAGGAGCTGGGGCATTTTATCGACAACAAATGATATGTCTGATTTTACTTTATTTAGCTCTTCGAGAAAGCAAAATACTCTTTAAACAGTCTTGATAAGAATGTTCGCGCCTTGAATAAATGAAACAGCGGGTTATCAGTGTTTTTATGGCAATGCTAGGGTACTTTATGTTTTAGGGTACTTTATATTTTAGGGCATAAGGTTGGGCACTTAATGAAGTGGTCGCGGGAAATAAGCGCATATTGCATGTGGCACACACATTGTAAAATTTATACACAGTCCGTACTAATTATGCAGTTTTAAGATTTTAAAAAATTAATCTCATTAAAAATCAGTGGGTTAAATTGGTTTGCTTTTTGCAAGGTTAAAATAATTCGTCTTATTTTAACAAAAGGAATTAACAATGCCTGAATTAACCTTGTCTGCTTATTTTGCTGTCTATGTTTACTTAATCATGCTTATTGTTCAATGGGGTGTGGCTGCGGTTGTTAAGGCAAAACAACCCGGTGCTGTACCTGGTAAGTTTAACGCATCTTTGGGTCATGAAAGCTTTGTATTTCGTGCGCATCGCACGTTTATGAATAGTTTAGAAAATAGCCCGTTGTTTTTAGGTGCGGTATTTTTAGGTTTTTTTCTAAATGTGAATAGTAATGTATTCGCTCTGTGTATCTGGGTGTATGTGATAGCAAGGATTATTCACATGCTGCTGTATTACGCTATTGCAACAGAAAAGAACCCAAGCCCGCGCAGCTATTTCTTTTTGATTGCAGCGATTGCCAATATAGCCCTCGTGGTATTAATAGGGTTACGTTTAGTGTAGTGGTCATCATTTTTTAAGCCTAATGTGCTTTGTTTTTAAACCACATTAGCGAAAAAAAAGAGGCATTGAATGAATTATCAATGCCTCTGCGATTAAGCGTTTAAATACGCGATTTACTACTCAACACCTATAAAACCACCGGTTTGATGAGACCATAAGGCAGCATAAATACCGCCTTGCGCTATTAATTGTTCATGGCTGCCTTGTTCAACAACACCGCCTTCATCCAGCACGATGAGTCTGTCCATTTGCGCAATGGTTGATAAGCGATGGGCAATTGCGATGACCGTTTTACCCGTCATTAAATCATCAAGGCTGGTCTGTATAGCGGCTTCGACCTCGGAGTCAAGCGCACTGGTTGCTTCGTCTAAAATGAGAATGGGTGCATCTTTAAGTAGTACGCGTGCAATCGCGATTCGCTGGCGCTGTCCCCCAGATAGTTTGACACCTCGTTCACCCACTTGAGCAGCAAACCCTTTATTGCCTTTGCTGTCTTCTAAATCTTCGATAAACTCAAGCGCTTTTGCTTGTTTTGCTGCGGCTAACATTTCATCTTCTGTTGCATCAGGTCTACCATATAAGATGTTATCTTTTACAGAGCGATGCAGTAGTGATGTGTCTTGCGTCACCATTGCGATGTGTTTACGTAAGCTCTCTTGGCTTACCGTAGCAATATTTTGGTTATCAATGGTGATATTTCCGGAATCAACATCGTAAAAGCGAAGAAGCAAATTAACCAACGTTGATTTACCGGCACCTGAGCGGCCAACTAGGCCAATTTTCTCACCTGCTTTAATGTTTAAATTTAAACCATTAATAACGGGGCCACGGTGCGTTTCATTTGCTGCTTTACCATAATTAAACTGCACGTTTTCAAAGTTAATTGCACCTTTCGATACCGCAAGCGTTGACGCGTTGGGTTGATCGTCAACCTCGATAGGCGTCGATAAAGTCTTCATACCATCGGCAACCGTGCCAATGTTTTCAAATAGGCTGCTAATTTCCCACATGATCCACTGTGCCATCCCGTTTAATCGCAATGAAAGACTGACAGCAATAGCGATTGCACCAACAGAAATAGCGCTAATCGACCACAGGTATAAAGATAAGGCAGCAATACTAAAGACCAGTAAATAATTTAAGGTATTGATCGAAAAGTTAAGGCTCGTCACTAAACGCATTTGCTTATAAACAGGTTGTAAAAACACATCCATGCTGTCTTTGGCGTATTGCTCTTCTCGCTGAGTATAAGAGAACAATTTGATTGTTGAAATGTTGGTGTAACTATCGACTACGCGGCCTGTCATTTCTGAGCGTGCATCAGCTTGCGAGCTGGCAACACGCTTTAGCTTAGGAACAAAGTAAAGTTGAATGGCTGCATATAATAGTAACCAAACTAATAGTGGGATCATTAAACGCCAGTCAGATTCTGCGACTAAAAATACCATCGCGCCAAAATACACCACAATGTACATCAAAACATCGAGCAGCTTCATCACGGCCTCGCGAACTGCAAGAGAGGTTTGCATTACTTTAGTCGCAATGCGGCCCGCAAACTCATTTTGATAAAAACTGATACTTTGGCGAAGTAAGTAGCGGTGAGCTAACCAACGTATAGACATTGGGTAGTTACCTAGGAGTGCTTGGTGTAAAACCGCAGAGTGAAAAAACACCACGATAGGCAACACAACAAGCAGTATCACAGCCATTCTGATCAACTCAGATTTTTGCTCAACAAATAAAGTCTCTGGTGTGTATTGGCCTAGCCAGTCAACTAACTGACCCATGTAACTAAAAAGAGAAACCTCTAAAATAGCTAATGCAGCTGCACTTAATGACATAAAGAATAATGACAGCTCCATGCCTCGCGTATAATGGCGGCAAAAAGCAAACAAACTATTGGGCGGCTGAGAAGGCTTTTCTTTAGGAAATGGATTGGTCATCCGTTCAAATATACGATACATAAGCGACGCTTTTATAAAATTAAGTAGTGGTACTATATCATTGAGCTGGCTTTTTAGCAGAGCATTTACGATAAAAATAACGTTTAAAATACAACATTTATTCATGTATTTACATGTATTTAAATTAATGAAAACATAGCAGGAAAAAGGACGCCATCATGAAAAAATTACTCTGTGCATTGTCGCTATTAGTGTGTTTGCCTGTCAGTGCGTATCAGCTCGAAACCGTTACGTTTAAAGGTCAAAAAACAGCGATTGAAAAGCCGCTGACTGTCATTCTACCGCAGGGTTACAATTCGTCTGTACGTTATAACGTGGTGTACGTATTGCACGGCTTTAGCGGAAACCATACCGATTGGTCAAACCTGACAGAGATAGAAAGATTAGCAGATCACTATAACGTCATTATCGTCAATCCGGATGGTAACTATGGTTCGTGGTATGTTGATTCTGAAGTAGATAACGCATCTCAATACGAAACATACATTGCAGATGATGTCGTTAATTTTATTGATAATACATATGCAACGAATGCCAGTAAATCAGGCAGAGCAATAACAGGCTTGTCGATGGGAGGGTTTGGTGCATTGCATATTGCAATTAATAACCCTGAACGGTTTGCTGCGGTATCGGGTATCTCAGCTGGGGTTGATGTAAGGCCGTTTTCGGCAGAATTTGACTTAGCAAATGTGCTGGGCAGTTATGCACAAAATAAAGCCCGCTGGGATGATATTGCCATTATAAACAACCTTCATAAAATAGCTGCCGGGAATACGGCTTGGAAAAAAGGCGACGACAGTTTAGCGATTATGCTCGATATAGGAGTTGATGACTTTTTTATTGAACAGAATCGTGCATTACACCACGCTATGCTCGCAATGCGAATACGCCATGACTATATTGAGCGTGCTGGGAAACATGACTGGCATTATTGGCGTCGAGTGATCCCTTATCAGTTTTTATTCTTAACATCTCATATGGAGTAATAACATGTTACAACGCGCACTGGTCGTTTTAGCTGCTGCTTTTTTTATTTTTATCGGCTGGGTAATTTACCTCGCTAATACGGGTCAGAAAGCGGTGTTTTTTGATCTCGTTGCTGCCATTCCTTACGGTGATAAAGTAGGCCATTTTTGTCTGTTCGGGTTACTTACTTTGTTTATTAATCTTGCCTTTAAATTTAAAACGTTTGTTGTGGCCGGGTACACTATCTATTATGCCGCAGCAATCGTGGTAACGTTCGTGGTGTTAGAGGAGTTGAGTCAATACTTTGTTGAAACTCGGACGTTGGATTTTATTGATTTAGTCGCTGATTTTATGGGCATTGCTTTTTTTAGTGGTATTTCTGTTTGGTTATCTAAGCGCTTATACCCGATCAAAAATTAATTTTTAGTGGTTTAGTGACTCGCTTTGTTTCGGCTATACTCAGAATATGGGTTGCTTAGAAGTCGCTTATGAATACAAAAACATCTGAATATTTGCCTGATATTGTTGAGCTTTTACTAGACGCTGTGTGTGTTGTAGATGTTAAAGGTTGCTTACTTTTTACAAATCCTGCCTTCGAAACTATTTTTGGTTATTCACCTGGCGAAGCAATTAATAGACAAATGCTCGATTTTGTTTACCCCGAAGACAGAGCAAAAACCATACACGCAATTAACCAAATAATGAACAACAATCAGCATCCACGGTTTGAAAATCGCTGGGTAAGAAAAGATGGCCGGATCGTGCATGTTTTGTGGTCAGTGTATTGGTCACAAGATAAGCAAGTCAGAGTCGCCATTGCGTATGACATAACAGAGCAAAAAAACCTCGAACAAAAGCTTATCTATTTAGCAGGGCATGACCCACTCACTGACTTACCAAACCGAAGCTTTTTAATAAACCAACTTGAAGAATCACTGTCAATCGCTAATACGCTTTCGTCGGTGCTTGGGGTGTTGTTTATTGATATAGATGGATTTAAGCAAGTTAATGATATTCATGGTCATGCAGCAGGTGATAAATTATTAAAAACCATCGCGATGCGAATTCGTCATGTGCTTAAAAAAAATGACAGTGTAGGTCGCTTAGGGGGTGATGAGTTCGTTGTCATTTTAAACAGTATAAAGAACAAGCAAGACATTCTTATGTTGGTCGACACGTTAAAGAAAGAGATAGCAAAGCCACTTGAATTTAACGATGCCGAGCTTGCTTACTCCCCTAGTATGGGGGCCGTAATGTTTCCTGAATATTATGGTGATGCAGAGTATTTGATTCAATGTGCTGATAAAGCCATGTACCGTGCCAAGCATTCGGGGGGGAATCAAGTTGTGTTTTATAACGATGATATAAAGCTACCCGGCGCTCAAAGTATTAAACCATAAGTAAAAGTTCAACTGCGACTCAGGCCATCAAAATAGGTCTTTAAATAGACACATATTACAAAAAGCAATCGCCTTTATTTAATAGAGGCGCTTAATACCTATCTGCTGTGTTAAAAGTTTTAACCTAATAATCTGTCTTCTAACTCATTACTATTGCTTGAAGCGAAATATTAGTTAGCCTTGAATGATTCATTGAAGGAGTGACACTATGTTAAAGCGAAAAACAATAACAACGAGCAGTGTTTTGTTTGGCTCATCATTACTATTAGCAACGGCTGCACACGCCACAACGCCTGAAGTTAATAACCAACGAGCGTTGCATGAAATAGCCAGTGCAGTTTCAAAGACCCGTATAGAGCAAGATATTCAAACCTTGGTTGATTTTGGCACGCGACATACTTTATCAGAGACTAAATCAAATACTCGTGGTATTGGGGCTGCAAGACGCTGGATAAAAGCGGAGTTTGAAGCAATTTCAAAAGCGTGTGGCCAGTGCCTTGAAATCATTGAGGTCAAAGACACTATTTCTGGCGAAAAACGTATTCCAAACCCTGTTGAAGTGGTAAATATAATTGCCATTCAGCGAGGACAGGTTGACCCTAATCGGATGGTTATGATGTCGGGTGATATCGATTCTCGTGTCAGTGATGTGATGGACTACACCTCAGATGCACTGGGTGCGAACGATAATGCCTCAGGTGTAGCGGGTGTGATTGAGTCTGCGCGAGTGTTGTCACAATACACATTTAATGGCTCGATTGTTTATGCCGCACTATCAGGTGAAGAGCAAGGATTGTTTGGTGGTAAAATATTAGCGAAATACGCGCAAGATAATAACTGGCGAGTACATGCTGTCTTAAATAACGATATGATCGGTAATTCTACCGGTATTAATGGTGTAACAGATAACACCACCGCACGTATTTTCTCTGAAGGCACACGGGTTATTGAAACCAAAGAACAAGCCCATAAGCGTCGGTTTACCGGGGGAGAAGTCGATTCTGCGAGCCGCAACCTCGCACGCTACATCGATACAATCGCCGACAAATACATAGAAAATCTTGATACCATGTTGGTGTATCGATTAGACAGGTTTGGGCGTGGAGGGCATCACCGCCCATTCAACGATGTTGGCTTTGCTGCTGTTCGTATAATGGAAACCAACGAAAATTATAATCAACAACATCAAGACTTGCGCACCGAAGATGGCATTACATATGGTGATACAATTGATCATGTTGATTTTGCATATGCTGCAAAGTTAACGTCATTAAATGCAGTGAGTCTTGCGTCAATGGCATGGGCGCCAGCACCACCAACGGGAGTCAGTATTTCAGGGGCCGTTAAACCAAGCACCACCTTATCGTGGCACCACAGTGATGATCCTACAATTACAGGCTATAAAATTTACTGGCGTTATACCAGTGAACCCCAGTGGCAATTTAGTCGTGATGTTGGCAAAGTGACAACAGCGACGTTAAAAAATGTGGTGATTGATAACTACTATTTTGGTGTTGCAGCAGTAAATAAAGACGGTATTGAATCACCAGTTGTTTTTCCGGGAGATGTGGGTGCATTCGAATGGGAGAATAATGAGCCTTAAAACCTAATAACACGTCTTTATTATAAAGTGATCGATTTGTCTCATCAGTGAGTTTAAAACTAGTGAGACATTTCAATAGCTTGAAAAAGGAGCTGACATGCAATATCTAGAAAATATGCTGCAAACTGTAAAGGATTCTAACCCACACGAACAGGAATTCCATCAAGCCGTTGAAGAAGTGCTTACCTCATTAACCCCAATTCTTAAAGAAAATGACG
Source organism: Pseudoalteromonas sp. MB41 (assembly GCF_020966275.1). Taxonomy (NCBI): domain Bacteria; kingdom Pseudomonadati; phylum Pseudomonadota; class Gammaproteobacteria; order Alteromonadales; family Pseudoalteromonadaceae; genus Pseudoalteromonas; species Pseudoalteromonas sp. MB41. Next base: position 19,121 of record NZ_JAJJZF010000002.1, read on the forward strand.
TGTATCAACATAATGCGATTGTTGAGCGTTTAGTTGAGCCTGAAAGACAGATAATGTTTCGCGTGCCTTGGTTAGACGATAAAGGAAATGTGCAAGTTAATCGGGGATTTAGAATCGAATTTAGCTCTTCTCTTGGTCCTTACAAAGGGGGATTACGGTTTCATCCGAGTGTTAATTTAAGCGTGATCAAATTTTTAGGCTTTGAGCAAGTTTTAAAAAATGCGTTAACAGGGCTTCCTTTAGGCGGTGCAAAAGGAGGGGCTGACTTTGATCCAAAAGGAAAGAGTGATCATGAAATTATGCGTTTTTGTCACTCTTTTATGACAGAGTTGTACCGACATATTGGCGCACAAACCGATGTGCCTGCAGGTGATATTGGTGTTGGGGAGCGAGAAATTGGCTATCTATTTGGTCAGTACAAGCGGATTACAAACCAATATAATGGGGTACTTACAGGTAAGCCCACTCTGTTAGGGGGCTCTTCATTAAGAGTCGAAGCAACGGGTTATGGTATCGCCTATTTTCTTAGTGCCATGCTTGATGCTAAAAATGATTCACTAAAAGGTAAACGTTGCTTGGTGTCAGGGGCTGGAAATGTTGCCCTGTATTTAATGGAAAAACTGTCACAATTCGATGCGACTATTTTGACCTGCAGTGACTCAAAAGGCACCTTATATTGTGAAGATGGCCTTGATGTTGAATTAATAAAACACTTAAAAAAAGAGCAGGGCGCTGCGCTGCGTGATTACTTGAACGAGCACCCACAAGCAGAGTATATCCCTGTGAGTCAGTATCCAAAAGATGGTCACCAAGTTTGGCACTTTAACGGCGATATCGCATTACCGTGCGCCACACAAAATGAAATAACTAAAAAAGATGCCCAAGCGCTTGTCGATAATGGCTGTAAAATTGTCTGTGAAGGTGCAAACATGCCAACGACCGCTGAGGCACACGCTATATTTCAAGAACACGATGTATATTTAGGTCCAAGCAAGGCTGCTAATGCTGGTGGGGTTGCAACGAGTCAATTTGAAATGGCGCAAAATGCAAGCTTGCAAACATGGCGGCCACAGCAGGTTGACGAAAAACTGCAACAAGTAATGAAAAACATTTTTGATAGAGTATCAGCAACGGCAAAGCGTTATTCAAGTGAAGACGACCTGTCGCTCGGTGCAAACATTGCGGGGTTTGAACGGGTTGCTCAGGCGATGCTTAAGCAAGGCGTTGTTTAACTCGCAGAACAGCTAATTAATGTTAAGAATGCGCTGCTAATGAAAATAGCTAGCCACTTTTTTGCTACTAGACTATGTTTAACATGCTTATTAAAGGAGTTAACTTATGTCTTATGCCGACGGTTTTGTAGCTGCTGTACCCACAGTAAACAAAGAAAAATACCTTGCACATGCTGAATTTGCAGCCGAAATATTCAAAGAATACGGTGCGTTAAAGGTGGTCGAAACCTGGGGGAGTGATGTACCCGATGGTGAAGTCACTTCATTTCCCATGGCTGTAAAAGCGGATGAGAATGAAACGGTGGTGTTTTCATGGGTCATCTGGCCTTCAAAAGCTGTTCGCGATAGCGGCTGGCAGAAACTAATGGAGGATTCACGTATGAGCCCTGAAAACAACCCCATGCCATTTGATGGTAAACGTATGATTTATGGTGGTTTCGATATTGTATTAGACAAATAAGAAGCGTGTATGTGGGCGTGTTTAAGCCCATTGAGTTTTTCTGTCTGATTGCCTATTTATGTAAAGCTCAGCCTTGCTGAGCTTTACTGTTTCTAAACTACGAAAATGCCTTTTCGTTGAGTAGTTCTTGCATCTGTTCACGCATTTTGAATTTTTGCAATTTGCCTGTAACTGTCATCGGGTATTCGTCGACAAAGCGAATGTGCTTTGGCACTTTAAAATAAGCCAGCTTGTCTTTTAAAAACTCACGAATGGTATCTTCGTCAAGTACGGCATCTTCTTTTGGTTGGATCCACGCACATACTTCTTCACCATATTTTTCATCACTGATGCCAAAAATCGCTGCATCCTGAATACCTGGGTAGGTGTATAGTACTTCCTCTATTTCACGAGGGTAAATGTTTTCGCCGCCGCGAATGATCATATCTTTAATACGACCAACAATCGCTACAAAACCGTGTTCGTCCATCACACCTAAATCGCCAGAATGTAACCAGCCGTGTTCATCGATAGTGGCATTGGTTTTTTCTTCATCGTTCCAGTAACAACGCATAATACCCGCACCTCGGCTACATACTTCACCGGGCACACCAATTTTTTGGATATCGCCAAGTTCATCAATAATTTTCACCTCGGTATGGGCAAGTGCTCGTCCTACTGTTGTCACTTGTTTTTCCAGTGGTGAATCGGTTTCGGTTACATTGTTAATCGGGCTGCATTCAGTTTGTCCATAACCAATAACCACCTCTTTCATGTGCATTAATGTTTGTACTTTGCGCATGACTTCCTCTGGGCATGTGGAGCCAGCCATAACACCTGTACGCAGGCTTGATAAGTCATAATCAGCAAAGTTTTTTAGTTCAAGTTCGGCAATAAACATAGTGGGTACGCCATGAAGTGCTGTACAGCGTTCTTTTTCAACAATATCTAACGTTGTTTTCGGATCAAAGGAATCACCCGGAAAAACGGCAGTAGCCCCTTTACTAATACACACTAAATTGCCCAGTACCATGCCAAAACAATGATATAACGGAACTGGAATACATAATTTATCAAGATGGGTTAGTTTCATGGCTTGTGCCATTAAGAAACCATTATTGAGAATGTTTTTATGCGATAACGTTGCGCCTTTAGGGTTTCCTGTCGTACCCGAGGTAAATTGAATATTGATATCTTGATCTGCTTTTAATGTTGCACTAATCGCATCAAGCTCAAGTTTATGTGCATCAGTCGCACGTTGCATTATGTCGCTAAAACAATACATTCCCGCTGTAGGACGTTCGCCAATGCGAATGATATTTTTCAAATGGGGAAGTGCTTTAAGATCTAAATTGCCTGCATTTGCATTTTTTAGTTCAGGTGCAAGTTCATTTAGCATGTCGATATAATTACTCGATTTAAACTCATCAGCGGTGATGAGTGTTGAGCATTCGACACTGTTTAATGCGTATTTTAGCTCGCTTGGGCGGTAGGCAGGGTTAATACACACCATAATGGCACCTATTTTCGCCGTGGCAAATTGTGTTAAACACCATTCAATGTTATTGGGTGACCAAATACCCACACGATCGCCGGGTTTAACGCCAATTGACAGCAAGCCCATCGCAAGTTGGTTAATCTGTTGCTGGTATTCTTTATACGTAAGGCGGATATTTTGATGATTAACAACAATCGCGGGGTGTTCTGGGTAATTGTCGACAATGTTATCTAGGTACTGACCAATGGTTTGCTCTATGAGAGGAATGTCAGTGCGACCTTTAAAATAGCTTTGTGTTAATGGGAGACTGTTATTATGTATGTTCTTTGCTTGCATTGTTTTCTCCGTGTCCTATTAAAATGTTGTCATGGACTTGATGCGAAAATAACAAAAATGAATACACTGCGTGTTCATTTAGTGTCAGCTTACAGTTTTAACTAAGCATAGATTGTCGACAAATAAAAGTCTTATAAGACTAATGTACAGTGATTGCAGCTAAATTAAGAGAAAAGAATGGTTTTTGGCAGGCATAAAAAAACGTGCCGTAGCACGTTCTTTTTAAACAAGATAAATTACGCTTGATCTTGTTTATAGGTTTTTCGCATTAAGTACACATAGGCACTGATAAACGCGTTTTCTTGAAACTTTTTCAGTCCAGTGTCTTCAAATTCGATAGGCAGTGGATTGCGTTTAAGCTGCTCTTTAATTGTTGTTGCGCTGAAAATTTGCACATCTAACTCTTCAATAAGTTGAATGGCTGTTTCCATTTTGAAACCTTTAGCACTGCCTGCAAATTTACCTTTAGGTTGACGCTCTTTAATTGCAACAGAATCAATTTGGTAATCTTGCATCAGTTTTCTAAAATCAAACTGAAATTTGCGCATAACTTCTGTGTCATTACCATCGCCTAACGTAAAGCGAGTTTGTCTTACATCACGGATATCAAACACGTCGTTATCTTTCGTTAAAATACACAGTAGTACATCGCTACCTGTAATTTCTACACCGCATGTTCTCATAGTTAATCTCTAAATAACTTAATTTGCGCAATTATAGCAAGTAACGTCCTGAAAAACAGTTGCTTTAAAAATGAATTTTAATTGCAATCGAACTATGGTCACTTACTGTAATATCTTCTACTGCTTGGTGGGGGTTTAAATGCGCATCATAGCTTTCGTATTCCAGCTTTGAGACCTTTGATAGTGCGCATTGTGGATTAAAATGCGCAGAGACCAAAATATAATCGAGCACGTTTCCCTTGCCGTGATAATAGTGGCTAAACGGCTTTGTGTTGTTCTCACTAGCAGCGCAAAATAGGTAGGCGTCTGTTAAGCCGACGACGGGTTCATTATTTGCTATACAGGGCTCGCAACGAGTCGGGTGAAAGCCTTGTGTCATAAATGATAATGTTGGGCTTGTCAGCACGTCGTTAAAATCGCCCATCACCAAGGTGGCACATTGTTTTTCACGCTGTGTTTTTAACGCATCGTAATAAACAATAGACGCCTCTAATGAGCGTGATATTTGCGATTGCATTGCGCCAACTGTTTGGTGCAGCAACTGCAATAAGGGATCTTCAAGGTTATGTATGTTGAGTATGTGCGCCATAGATTGCACACGTTGTGATTTAAAATGCACAACATAACAGCACACCTCACCAAATTCAGGAAAGTCCAAGAAACACTTTATAGGCGTGCGATTAAACTTAAAATCACTTTGGTTGTTGAGGTATTCAAGCAATTCTGGGCAGGGAGTCAAAGGTTCGACACAAGTGAAAGGGTATTTACTGGCGATAGCAACAATAGGATTAAACAGCACTTGAGGGTACAGCGCATCGTGCGAAGGGGAGTCAACGGTTTCAAAATAATCATAACCGGCTTCTTTACACTGTATTTCTAATGCGTGAGCACTAAAAACCTCTTGAAACGCGACCACATCGGCTTTCGAATCAAACAGAAAATCACGCACAAACTGCTGCTTTTGCTGCCACTGCGTGTTGTTATAGCGTTCATGCTGTTGGTAAAACGAATAAGGGGGAGCAGTGTAGTTAAGTAAATTCAAACTAGCAAACTTGAGCGTATGCGTGTGTGGCATCGTGATCACCGTTAAAGTACTGACCTGTTAAGTATGAAATGACTTAAGTAATTGTCAATTTACTCACCTAAATACTTGTATTTGAGGACTCTAGCGGCGACAATGGGCGCTTGTATTTGCGAAGACTCAGTAAATACACGTCTTTTAGGCACCAAATGGCAATGCTTATTCGTAAAAGCGTTGCAGAGTTACTCAAAATTTATTTAAAAAATTACATGTGATGCATTGTAGGCATCACCACTGTATAAGGATTTATAATGCCAGTTATTACCCTTCCTGACGGCAGTCAGCGTAGTTTTGAAAACCCAGTAAGTACATATGATGTTGCCAGCGATATTGGCCCAGGTTTAGCGAAAGCAACCATAGCCGGTCGTGTAAATGGTAATCGTGTTGATGCATGTGACTTAATTACCGACGATGCGCGCTTAGAAATTATTACTGCCAAGGATGACGACGGTTTAGAAATCATCCGTCACTCTTGTGCGCACCTAATTGGTCATGCAGTTAAGCAACTTTTCCCTGACGCGAAAATGGCAATTGGTCCAACGATCGACAATGGTTTTTACTACGATATCGATATGGATCACTCATTAAGTCAAGACGATTTAGACGCCATCGAAAAGCGTATGCTTGAACTTGCAAAAACAAACTACGATGTGGTTAAAAAGACCGTAAGCTGGCAAGAAGCGCGTGATACATTCGAAGCACGTGGTGAAACATACAAAATGGAAATCTTAGACGAGAATATCGCAAAAGATGACCGCCCAGGTTTATACCACCACGAAGAATACATTGACATGTGTCGTGGCCCACACGTACCAAATATGAAATTCTGCCAACATTTTAAAATAATGAAAGTGGCGGGTGCTTATTGGCGCGGTGATTCTGAAAACAAAATGCTGCAACGTATTTACGGCACAGCATGGGCAGATAAAAAGCAACTTAAAGCGTATCTAAAACGTTTAGAAGAAGCTGAAAAACGTGACCACCGTCGCATTGGTAAAGCACTTGATTTATGGCATTGGCAAGAAGAAGCGCCGGGTATGGTGTTTTGGCATAATGACGGCTGGAGCATTTACCGTGAGCTTGAAGACTTCGTTCGTGAAAAACTACGTGAGTACGATTACGAAGAAGTGAAAGGCCCATTAATGATGGACCGAGTTTTGTGGGAAAAATCAGGGCACTGGGATAAATACGCAGATGCCATGTTCACCACAGAATCTGAAAAGCGTGAATATGCTATTAAACCAATGAACTGTCCTGGTCATGTGCAAATTTTCAACCAAGGTCTAAAATCATACCGTGACTTACCATTGCGTATGGCTGAGTTTGGTTGTTGTCATCGTAATGAGCCATCAGGTGCATTACATGGCTTAATGCGTGTTCGTGGTTTTACACAAGATGATGCACATATATTCTGTACTGAAGACCAAATTATGGATGAAGTATCAGCGTGTATCAAAATGGTTTACGACACGTATGAAACGTTCGGTTTTGAAAAGATCGTTGTAAAACTGTCTACTCGCCCAGAAAAACGTATCGGTGAAGACGAAATGTGGGACAAAGCAGAGCTTGCATTAGCAGAAGCTCTAAAAGTAAACGACATTGAGTTTGATTACTTACCGGGTGAAGGGGCGTTTTACGGTCCGAAAATTGAATTTACATTATATGATTGTTTAGACCGTGCATGGCAATGTGGTACAGTGCAATTAGATTTTGCATTACCAGGTCGTTTAGGTGCGACATACGTTGCAGAAAATAACGAACGTCGTACACCTGTTATGATACACCGTGCTATATTAGGTTCGATTGAGCGTTTCATTGGTATTTTAACCGAAGAATACGCCGGATTGTTCCCGACATGGCTTGCACCTAAGCAAGTGGTGATCATGAATATCACGGATAAACAAGCTGACTATGTGCAAGAAATTGTACAAAAATTAAATAAACTTGGAATTAGAGCCGCTGCTGACTTGAGAAATGAGAAGATTGGCTTTAAAATCCGTGAACATACGTTAAAACGTATTCCTTACTTACTTGTTGTAGGCGACAAAGAAGTTGAACAACAAGAAGTGGCAGTACGCACTCGCACAGGTGAAGACCTAGGCAAATTTAATGTTGATGATTTCATTGCAAAAATTAGCGACGAAATAAAAAATCGACAATAAATCATGAGCGTGTAGGGCATAACAAACAGCCAACTACACGCTTTTTATTTTATATTCTTGGAGGATCGTACCATTAGAGGCGGCAAGAAAGGGCAACAAACAGCTCAAAAAAATCGTATCAACGAAGATATTACAGCTAAAGAAGTTCGTTTAATTGACATTGACGGCGAGCAAGCTGGCATCGTGTCATTAAAAGAGGCGCAAGCTATGGCTGATGATGCGGGTGTAGATCTTGTAGAAATCAGTCCTAATGCTGAGCCACCTGTTTGTAAGGTTATGGACTACGGTAAGTTCATCTTTGAGAAAAGCAAAGAACTAAAAGAACAAAAGAAAAAGCAAAAGCAAATCCAGGTGAAAGAAATCAAATTCCGTCCAGGCACGGATGAAGGTGATTACCAGGTTAAGCTTCGCAATTTGCGTAAGTTCTTAGAAGCGGGTGATAAAGCTAAAATTACTATTCGTTTCCGTGGTCGTGAAATGGCTCACCAAGAAATTGGTATTGAATTATTAAATCGTGTTAAAGCTGATTTGGAAGATGTTTCACAAGTTGAATCTTTCCCAAATCGTGTTGAAGGTCGCCAAATGGTTATGATGATGGCACCTATTGCTAAAAAGCAATAAACAAGCGATAATACGCACCGAATTTATCTCAGGTCATCAAGTAACAGCTTGCTGTTCACCTGAAATAACCGGTTTAAGTAAAGTTGCAGTGCATTAGTACTGGGCTTTCACCGGATAATGGCGGTAAGTTAGGCCTTGAAAGAAGAGCTATTTATATCTCTCGCCTGCTTGCCATATTGTTGAGCAATACATTTGGAGTTATTGCAATGGCTTACAAGCTAAAATCACACAGAGGCGCAGCTAAGCGTTTCAAGAAAACTGCTTCTGGCGGTTTCAAGCGTAAACAAGCGCATCTTCGTCACATTCTGACTAAGAAAACTTCTAAGCGTAAATTACACTTACGTCCTAAGATGATGGTTCATAAGAATGACCATGGTCTAGTTTCACGTATGTTACCATTCGCTTAATAGGAGTCTTCAGAAATGGCAAGAGTTAAACGCGGTGTTATCGCACGTGCACGTCACAAAAAAGTTTTAAAACAAGCTAAAGGTTACTACGGAGCACGTTCACGTGTTTACCGCGTAGCTTTCCAGGCAGTTACTAAAGCGGGTCAATACGCTTACCGTGACCGTCGTGCTAAGAAACGTACTTTCCGTCAACTTTGGATTGCACGTATCAATGCAGCAGCTCGTCAAAACGGTCTTTCATACAGCCGTTTTATCAATGGTCTTAAAAAGACATCTGTAGAAATCGATCGTAAGATCCTTGCAGATATCGCTGTTTACGACCAAGTTGCATTCGCAGCGCTTGTTGCAAAAGCTAAAGAAGGCCTAGCGGCTTAATTTTCGCTTTTGATACAGTTTAAAAAGGAGCCTAGTGCTCCTTTTTTTGATCTTAGAACTCCTTGAACCGTGAATCTTTAAATAATCACGTCCTGTCATTTGCTCCATTTTTTTGTTGAATCACCGCAGTTTACGCAATCTATTCTAATTAGTTGTTATAATTCCCGTTAATAGAATAAGTACCGCACTTGAGAGTGATATGTTTGCCAGTTTAGTGTTTTTATCTACTGTAGTGACTTTAGACAGCCACCTACCTCCTTTGTTACCGTGGCAAGGTAACAGTGTGTCATTAATGCAAGAAAAAGGGCCATTAACGACTGATTTTGAATTAAGTGATGGCACCTTATCGCCAAATTATGCAGACACAATGGCTTTTGTAGATCGACTCGTTGCGGCTAATCCTACTCAATTTAAAGTAAAAACGATTGCCACAAGTAGCAGTGGCCGCGCAATAAAAATGCTTGTTGCTAATGAGCAAGGGTTGTTTGAGCCAACACAACTTGTTGCAGATACCAAACCAACTATCTTTGTTCAAGCGGGTATTCACAGCGGGGAAATTGACGGTAAAGATGCCATGTTTATGCTATTACGTGATATTGCGACCGGAAAGCGTCGTGATATTTTAAGTAAAGTAAACATACTGTTCATTCCAATTCTGAATGTAGATGGTCACGAACGTAGCAGCCAATTTAACCGTATAAATCAACGCGGCCCAGCAGAAATGGGATTTAGAACTAACGGTCTAAATTTAAACTTAAATCGTGATTATACCAAGCTTGATACCCCCGAAATACAAGGGGTTATGCAGGTTATAAATCAATTCAAACCCGACCTTTATATTGATGTACATGTAACAGATGGCGCTGATTACCAATACGATGTCACGTATGGGTACAATCCTGTGTTCTCAAGTGAGTCACCAAGTGTGTCAGAAGCGCTAGACACCCTGTTTAAACCTGTCATTGATGCCAAATTAGAAAAAGCAGGGCACATACCTGGGCCATTGGTGTTTGTTATGGACAAGCGCGATTTCAAAAAAGGCTTAGCAGGATGGGTTGCGACACCTCGTTATTCGAATGGGTGGGGTGACTTACGTTCATTGCCTAGTATTTTAGTTGAAAATCACTCTTTAAAACCTTACAAGCAGCGTGTGTTAGGCACTTATGTGTTTATCGACGGCGCTATTGATGCGCTTGCAGCTAACGATAAAGCATTAAATGCCGCTGTAAAAAAAGAGCTCGATTTTAAACCGAGACAACTCGTTGTTGAGCGTAGTTACGCAAAGCAACCCGACACAATCGCATTTAAAGGCATTGCCTATTCACGCAGTGAAAGCGCGCTTACAGGGCAAGCTGAAGTTAAATACCTCGGTGAAGCTAAAAACTATGAGTCATTGCCGATTTTTTGGCAAAAAGACGTTAAGAAAACGGTTCATGTTCCTCGTGCGTTTTACATTCCACCTGCGTATAGCAATATAATCAAAAAACTTAAGTTACACGGTATCGACGTTACTCAGGTTGATAACACGCCAACGGCAGTGATGACACAGGCAAGCGTAGTCGACTATACATTTGCTAAAGCTCCCTTTGAAGGGCGTTTTCGTGTAGATGCCAAATTTGACTATGCCCCTGTGCAAGTAGATGTACAGGGCTGGTATAAAGTCTCAACGGCGCAACCCTACTCAGAATTGGCAACACATTTGCTGCACCCTGAAGCCCCTGATTCATTTTTTTCATGGGGTGAGTTTAACACCATTTTTCAACGTACTGAGTACATGGAAAATTACGCGCTTATGCCATATGCTCGTCAGATGCTAAAAGAAAAACCGGCCCTTGCATTAGAGTTTGATCAGAAAATTCGTGAAGATAAACAATTTGCGAATGATCCAGAAGCGCGTCTGAATTGGCTTTATGAGCGTACCCCATTTTATGATCAAGCGTATTTAAAATACCCAATTTTAATGACGTTTGAGACACCTGAACAAGGATAAAAACGATGAAAGTCATTACAGTCCCTGTGACGGGGTTTGCACAAAACTGCCGCATAATTATTTGCCAGCAGACGAATAAAGCAGCATTAGTTGACCCTGGCGGTGATGCTGAAAAATTATGCGCTCAGCTTGCCTCACTTGGTTGTGAATTAATTGCAATTTATCTAACGCATGGTCATTTAGATCATGTTGGTGCGGCTAAACAGCTTGCCGATAAGTTTAATGTTGACATTATTGGTCCACACATTGACGATAAGTTTTGGTTTGATTCACTACCAATGCAAGCTCAAATGTTCGGATTTGCACCCATTTCACCTTTTTATCCAACACAGTGGTTAAACCATGGCGATGTGATTAGCGTGGGTAATAGCCAGTTATCGGTGCGCCATTGTCCAGGCCATACGCCAGGGCACGTGGTCTTTTATGATGATGAGACACAGCAGGTCATCGTCGGAGATGTTATTTTTCAAGGTTCAGTAGGGCGCACAGACTTTCCAAAAGGCGATAGTGCGCAGCTGCTTGCATCAATTAAATCAGAAATTTTATCGTTTGCAGATGAAGTTGCCATTTTACCTGGTCATGGTCCAAACACTACCGTAGGGCATGAGCGAAAAACGAATCCATTTATTAGTGGACGCTTTGGCTAAAATTGCATTTTTTTCGCATAAATAATAGAAAATAGGCAGACTGACATTCAAATCAGTTATATAATTTACTCAGTATTTTTAAAGAAAAAGAAATAAAATGTCTCTAAACCAAGTAGATCGCCAAATTTTGGCATTATTACAGCAGGATGCTAGCTTATCAACGGCAGAAATTGCCGATAAAGTTGGTTTATCTCAATCTCCTTGTTGGCGTCGTATCGCTAAACTTGAACAAGATGGTTATATCAAAGGTAAAGTTGCTTTACTTGATGAGAAAAAGCTTGGCTTTGATATGTTGGTTTATGCACATGTTCGCTTATCAAATCATGGCAGAACAAACTTAGCTGAATTTGAACGTTTAATCATGAGCTACGACGAAGTGACCGAGTGCTATAGCATGGCGGGTACTATGGACTTTATGCTGCGCATTATTTCTAAAGGAATTGAAGGGTATGAGCAGTTTGTTCGCGATAACCTTCTAAATCTTGAGTTTGTGCAAGAAGTACACTCAAATGTGACGATGACTTGTGTGAAGCGAAGTACATCTTTACCTCTTTAATTATACCTTCTTCATTTAGCTTTTTATTGACAAACGGTTAGTGCTTTTGCGTGCTAACCGTTTTGTTGTCTGCGTGTTTACGGTTGTTGCTGATTGTTAACGTAGGCAGTTTTTGCTAGAATTCTGCGCCTTGCCAAAATGCATACACTTGAAAGAGGATCTTAATGTTTAACTTACTCAGCAAAGCGCCAAGCTCTGCTAAAAACGATATATTATCAGGCCTGACAGTCGCACTGGCATTGGTGCCAGAAGCCGTTGCTTTTGCTTTCGTTGCTAATGTAGAGCCTTTAGTAGGCCTATATGCCGCATTTATTGTTGGTTTGATTACGGCTATTTTTGGTGGTCGCCCTGGAATGATATCAGGTGCAACCGGCGCATTAGCCGTCGTAATGGTAAGTTTAGTATTAGACCATGGCGTTGAATATCTATTTGCGACGGTTTTATTGATGGGGATATTACAGATCCTCGCAGGTATATTTAAGCTTGGTAAGTTTATTCGCATGGTACCTCACCCCGTCATGTTAGGCTTTGTGAATGGTCTTGCTATCGTTATTTTCTTAGCCCAACTAGGTCAATTTAAAGTGCCAGATGGTATGGGCGGCCAACAGTGGATGGAAGGTCAAGCGCTCTACATAATGCTTGGTTTAGTCGCGTTAACAATGGCGATTATTCACTTTTTACCTAAGCTAACTACCGCGGTACCTTCATCATTAGTTGCTATTGTGACAGTGACGGGCATTGTGATTGGATTTGACCTTGAAGCACGCACTGTGCTTGATTTCTTAAAAGGGATGACGGGTAACGAGCAAGCAACTATCGCAGGCGGTCTGCCGCAATTCCATATTCCAATGGTGCCATTTACCCTTGAAACGTTAAAAATAATTTTTCCGTATGCATTAATTCTAGCGGCAATTGGCTTAATTGAATCATTGTTAACACTCACGCTTATAGATGAAATTACAGAAACGCGTGGCCACAGTAATAAAGAGTGTATTGGTCAAGGTGCTGCTAATGTAACCTGTGGTTTCTTTGGTGCAATGGGCGGGTGTGCAATGATTGGCCAATCAATGATTAACATTAACTCGGGTGGTCGCTCACGTTTATCAGGTATTAGCGCGGCCTTACTCCTATTGGTATTCATTATTTTTGCAGCAGGCTTAATCGAAATGATCCCACTGGCGGCACTGGTTGGTGTAATGTTCATGGTGGTACTGGGCACATTTGAATGGGCAAGCTTTAAAATGATGAAGCGCGTGCCAAAGTCTGATGCATTTGTGATTGTATTAGTGTCTGGTGTGACTGTTGCCACTGACCTTGCAATTGCTGTGTGCGTAGGTGTGATTGTGTCTGCACTGGTATTTGCTTGGCAGCATGCTAAACACATTTATACAAGCAACTATATCGACCAAGAGGGCTCAAAAGTCTATGAATTGCATGGCCCACTGTTTTTTGGCTCGGTGAAAAACTTTGCCGAATTATTCGATGTAAAAAGTGATCCCCAAGACGTCATTATTGAGTTTAAACATAGCCGAGTGGCAGATCACAGTGCGATTGAAGCCATTGATAGTTTAGCCGATAAGTATGCTAAAGCGGGTAAAAAATTACATTTACGTCATTTAAGCCCAGATTGTATTCAGTTGCTTCATAAAGCACGCGATCTTGTCGAGGTTAACGTGATTGAGGATCCTAAATACAAAGTAGCCTCTGATAAATTGGCGTAATAAATTGCCGATTAAAAAGCGAAGGCCGTCAAAGTCTTCGCTTTTTTAATGCCTGTAGAATGCGGTAAGGCTATTAAAAATTAAGATAGGTGGCAGTGCTTTGCATGAGTGACTATCGGTATAATAAAAATAACGACGAAAGGTAACTTGATATTTTGAATTGGCAATCATTAGTTGATAATCGACAACGCTTCTTCTGGGTTTTGCAAATAGCAGGCTGGATAGGCTACGCGTTGGTGAATTATATCGGCTCAAAAGTATTTGAAATGCGTGATATTTACGTATTTGTTATTGTATTAAACGCCTATGCTGGGTGTTTAATGACAGTACCGCTGCGTTATATGTATCGTAAAGTTTGGAATGCATCGCCATGGGTTCTTATGCTGGTTGTGTTTGGGGCATCCTATATCACGGGCACGTTATGGGCGGTCGTTCAAAAATTCAACTTATGGGAAATTTATCGACACGGTTACCGGCCGAATGAATGGTTTTATTATTTTCAGCAAGGATTAGACTCTGTCTATATTATTCTGTGCTGGAGTGGTTTGTATTTTGGTATAAAGTATTACCAACTACTGCAAAGTGAGCGTCAAAAAGCCCTAAAAGCAACAACAATGGCGCACGAAGCACAGTTAAAAATGCTGCGCTACCAACTTAATCCGCACTTTTTATTTAATACACTGAATGCAATATCAACCTTAATTTTGGTGAAAGAGAATAAAGATGCGAATTTAATGGTCTCTAAATTAAGTGACTTCTTACGCTACACACTCAATACTGATCCCATTAAAAAGGTGCCTCTAGAGCAAGAAATACACGCACTCATGCTGTATTTAGAGATTGAAAAAGTACGTTTTGATGAGCGTCTTCAGGTCAATGTTGATGTTAGCGAGCAAGCGAAAGAGGCATTAGTACCGAGTTTGATCCTCCAGCCCATTATTGAAAACTCAATCAAGTATGCGATAGCGCAGCTTAATGAGGGGGGAGTGATTGATATTAAAGCACAAGTTTTTGCAAATGAACTATTATTGGAAGTAGGCGATAATGGTCCTGGTACTGAGTTAATAGATGGTCAACTGGTTAATTCTCAAGGCGTTGGCATAGCAAATACAAAGGACCGATTAAAAACACTTTATGAGAACAACTATTCGTTTGTACTCTCTGACAATTCGCCAAGTGGATTAAAAGTTAATCTGCGTGTTCCGTTTGAAAAGGCTGTTAAGAAATGAGCAAAATTAGAACTTTGATCGTTGATGATGAACCATTAGCTAGGAAAGGCTTAGCGGTTCGACTCTCTGAGTTTGACGACATAGAAGTCATTCGTTTATGTAGCAATGGTCAAGAGGCAATAGATGAATGCCTTAGTGGTAACATCCAATTAGTTTTTTTAGATATTCAAATGCCAAATATGAATGGTTTTGAAGTAGCACGTGCGTTAAGCGAAAGTGTGAACCCTTTACCTGCAATTGTATTTGTAACGGCGTTTGATCAGTTTGCTGTAAAAGCATTCGAGATTCATGCATTGGATTATATTCTTAAACCAGTCGATGACAACAGACTAAAACAGGCGGTAGAGAAAGTGCATACCTATTTAAAGACGCAACAAGATAACGCCCATAAGAAAAAACTAGCGAGTTTTGTCGCGGGTATAACAGGCAATAATTGCGAAGAGATTTTAAAAAAACTGGCCACAGGTGATAGCTTAGCCGACCGTCGTTATCCGGAGTCACTGGCTGTAAAAGAGCAGGGTGAAATAGTCCGTGTGCCTGTTGTTACTATTCAATGGGTTGACGCTGCTGGTGATTACATGTGTTTACATTGCCAAGACGGGCAAACACATATCTTACGCAAAACAATGAAAGAGCTTGAACAAGAGCTTGATCCCCAGTTATTTGTGCGAGTACATCGCAGTGCGATTGTTAATACAAAACAAATCAGCAAACTTGTTACTCAAGTCAGCGGTGAGTACTTATTAGTGCTCGATAATGGCCAAGAGTTAAAAGTAAGCCGCAGTTATCGTGATAAAGTAAAAGCAGCACTGGCAAGCTGATACGCTATTTTAAACAAAAAAGGCGCAAAATTAATTTTGCGCCTTTTTTCGTTATATTGGTTTTTATACAGTCACAATTTTCATCGTGTTAGTTGCACCAATGGTTTCCATAGCGTCACCGTGAGTTAATATTACAGTGTCACCTGTGGCTAAAGAGCCTTGCTCAACAAGCGTGTTTAACGCATCACGAACCATGTTGTCTTTTTCACATTTAGTTGAGTCAAAGTATACAGGGTAAACGCCACGATAAAGTGCTGTTTGACCTAATGTACTTGCATGACGAGACAGCGAATAAATAGGTAAACCAGAGCTGATACGCGACATAAGTTTAGCCGTGCTACCAGATTCAGTCAGTGTGATAATCGCTTTCACTGAGTCAAGGTGGTTAGCAGCATACATGGCTGAAAGTGCAATAGATTCAGCGTTAGAAGAAAAACGGCTATCTAAACGGTGTTTAGAGACGTGCGTTTCTTTTTGTGACTCGGCACCTAAACATACACGCGCCATGGTTGCGACTGTCTCTTCTGGGTAGTCACCTGCCGCTGTTTCTGCTGATAACATAACCGCGTCAGTCCCATCAAGCACTGCGTTGGCAACGTCCATAACTTCTGCACGTGTTGGCATTGGGTTATCGATCATTGATTCCATCATTTGCGTTGCCGTTACTACTGTACGGTTTAATGAGCGAGCGCGTCTAATAATAAGCTTTTGCTTACCCACAAGGGCAGCATCACCAATTTCAACACCTAAATCACCACGCGCCACCATTACAGCATCAGAAGCTAGGACGATATCATCAATTGCTTCAACGGTTTCAACCGCTTCTGCACGCTCAATTTTAGCGAGTAACTGCGCGTTCGAACCTGCCGCTTCGGCTAGTGAACGTACATAGCGCATGTCATCACCACTGCGTGGGAAAGAAACTGCAATATAGTCAACACCAATTTCGGTTGCTGTGATTAAATCTTCTTTGTCTTTCTCGGTGAAAGCCGGGGCCGTTAGACCACCGCCTAAACGGTTGATGCCTTTATTGTTCGAAAGCACGCCACCCACAGTGACTGTGGTATGCACTAATTCACCTTCAACAGAGTCGACAGTAAGTTGAATTAAGCCATCATTTAACAGTAGCAAATCACCTGATTTTACATCGTTTGGTAATTCTTTGTAGTCAATACCCACAGCGTTTACGTCGCCTTGGCCTTTTTCCATTTTTGCGTCTAGCGTAAATTTAGCACCTACTTCTAAGTTTACTTTTCCATCTTTAAATGTAGAAACGCGAATCTTAGGACCTTGTAAATCAGCAAGTATTGCAACGTGCTTGCCTAAACGCTTTGCTATATCGCGTACAGCTTGAGCACGGTCTTTGTGATCTTGAGCAACGCCATGTGAGAAGTTCAAACGAACAACATTTGCACCTGCACGAATAATTTTTTCTAGGTTGTTATCGCGATCGGTTGCCGGTCCAAGTGTCGCAACAATTTTTGTGCGTCTTAGCATCAAATTCTCCTGTGCGCTTAATCGATGTTAAGCGAATTGATGGTTTACTATTAAAAAGTCGTGCTAAAAGCCTTGCTAATGGGCTTATACAACGGCACGGTGTAGAACTCATAGGTAAAAAATGTGTTTTTTAACTATGAGTATCTGAATCCATGTATTATTGAATCATAATACAAAAATTGAATGACGATATTATGACACCGGTGTCAGGTAGCGTCAATACACTTAACTTTTAAATGGGTATTATAAAAATCTGGTCCGATGCCTGCGTTATTTTGATATAATTTGAACAACGTCGCTTTTAAACACACTGATTTTTACCAAGTTGGCTTGGATGCTCGCATTTTTGGGCTGCTTGGGTATAATGCGCGCGTATTTATTTTGATTAACTAACCAATAGTTGTTACCGAGGAGGACACTAAATGCAAGTTGCATTAGTAGGGTTAGGCGTTATGGGTAAAAATCTTGCCCTCAACCTGATTGAAAAAGGGCTGACATTAGTAGCGTACGATAAGAACCCTGATGCGGGTGCTGAGTTACTAAGCTGTGCGAAAGCACTCGGATTGGCAGACCGTTTACATATTGTGTCTGATTTAAATGATATGGTTAGACGTTTAGAGCCGCCTCGTTCAATTTTACTTTTAGTTCCTGCTGGTGAATTGGTTGATAAAGTATGTACTGAGCTTGCGGAAGCAGGCGTCGAGTGTGATGACATCATCGTCGATTGCGGCAATAGTAACTATAAAGACGGTATTAGCCGTAAACTTAAGTTCCAAAATAAATTTGAATTCGCCACAATGGGGATCTCAGGGGGTGCCGAAGGCGCACGCCATGGTCCTGCAATGATGGCCAGTGGATCAGAAGGCGGCTGGGAGCGTGTTGAGCCGTGGTTTGAAAAAGTTGCAGCAAGTTACAAGGGTGAGTCGTGTTTTGCGCGTGTAGGGCAATCTGCAAGCGGTCACTTTGTAAAAATGGTGCACAACGGTATCGAATATGCGTTGATGCAGCTTATTGCAGAAATGTATCAACTGCTTCGTTTGGGCACTAATCGCACGCCAAAAGAAGTTGCCGACATTTTTAATGATTGGTCTGAAGGAACATTAAATAGCTACCTACTATCAATCTCTAGTCATATTCTTAGCCTTCAAACAACTGAAGGTGAGCCTTTAGTTGACTTAATTGACAATAAAGTTGGGGCCAAAGGCACTGGATTATGGACAGCACAAAATGCGCTTGAGTTAGGCATTGCAGTGCCTTCACTGGTTGCTGCGGTACAAGCTCGCCATTTAACAAATACATGTGATACGCATGCTGCAAAAGAAATGACCTATGCAGCCAAAGCAACTAACACTGTTGAGTTAGACCTAGAAGAATTAAAAGACGCGTTTACGTTGGCAAGTTTACTGGCTTACCGTCAAGGTCTTGCGCTTATCAAAGGTGCATCACGTGCGCACCAATGGAAAGTTGATCTTGCTAAAACGTTACAAACGTGGCGAGCGGGTTGTATTATTCGTGCCGATTACTTAGATAATGTTGCTGAAGGCGTAGAGTTTATTGATTCTATGCAGCGTGAATCAGCTGCACTTCGTAAAGTGACAGGGGCGGCAGTTGCTTCTGGTCTTGCATTCCCTGTGTTAACTGCAACACAAACGTATATTGCAACACTTACAACACCAAGCAATGGACATTTGGTTCAGGCACAGCGTGATTACTTCGGTGAGCACGGTATCAAAACACACAGTGGAGAAGTTTGCCATTTAACTGATTTAGTCGATATTGACGAAAAAGTCCGTTAATGAGTTGAATTACTCACCATCATGAAAAAAGGCACCGTACGGTGCCTTTTTAATATCTAAAACGTTAATTTTATCGACTCAACTCACCACGTAGGTTGTCTTGCATAAGATGGCGCACTGTTTCAACTTCAAGCTTTTGGCTAAATAAGTAATGTAACTTTGTTAAACAGGCTTCTAAAGTCATGTCATAGCCACTGATAACACCACAGTTGAGTAATGCATTACCGGTGGCATACCCGCCCATGTTGACATGTCCTTTTAAACACTGGGTAAGATTAACAATCACCATGCCACGCTTACTAGCCTCATTGAGGATGTCTAGAAAGGCAGGGTCTTGTGGTGCATTGCCAACGCCAAAGCTTAATAATACAAGCGCTTTAATGTTATCGTTAACCAAGCTTTTTACAACCTCAGGACTGATCCCCGGATATAAATACAGCACGCCAATTGGTTGTGGAGTAATGTTAGATACTTGCAGTTCGTTATCGACATACGGGCTCAATTGCCCCTTGATTAATTGTATATTGATACCTGATAACGCTAACGGTTCAAGGTTAGGTGAAGCAAACGCGTCAAAACCATCTGCGTGTGCTTTTGTTGCTCTATTACCACGGAACAGTTGGTTATTGAAAAACAGGCTGACTTCAGCAATAGGGTAATTCGCTGCTAAGTACATAGCGTTTAGTAAATTAACTTGACCATCAGAGCGAAGCTGTGACAAAGGAATTTGTGAGCCTGTGACAATCACGGGTTTGGTCAAATTTTCAAACATAAACGATAAAGCCGATGCCGTGTAGGCCATTGTGTCAGTGCCATGTAATACGACAAAGCCATCATAGTCTTGGTATTTACTTTTGATATCGTCAGCAATAAGTTGCCAATGTGCCGGTGACATATCGGATGAATCAATCAAAGGGCAGTATTCGTGAATATCAAATAAAGGCATTTCATCACGATTAAACTCAGCATTGTTGACCACTGTTTCGGTTAAAAAGCCTTCAGCAGGAACATAGCCCCGGCTCGATTTTTTCATCCCGATTGTGCCGCCTGTATAGGCGATATATATACGTTTACGTTTCATAAAAAAGCCCAGTAAATTAACTGGGCTTAGTATACCTAAAATCGCGTTAGTTAGTAACTTATTGAATTACATTACACACTAAACAGCGTGCATAGACACCTTGTGGGTCGTTGTAATCTTTTAAATTATCAATTTCACTACTCAACTGCTTAACAAGGCTTTGTAAGTTAGCTTGTGTTGCAAGCACAGAGTCAGAAGACTGCGACTTAGCTAAGAATGCTTGTACAGCAGCGGTACCAAAAATATCCTGTAGCATTTGCTCTTGGGGTGTTAAAGATTGTTTGATGGTTTTAACATCGTAATGCTTTAATTTTGCAAGTTCTGCTGCAGCTTCAATCGCATCTTGTTTGTCACCTAGTTTATCAACTAAGCCAAGCTCTTTCGCCTGAGTGGCAATCCACACACGCCCTTGGGCAATTTTATCAACTTGCTCAGGAGTCATATTTCGCGCTTCGGCTACAACGTTTAAGAAGCGTTTGTAGGCATTTTCTACACTGAGTTGAATGATGTCGGCCATTTTTTCATCCAGTG
Source organism: Pseudoalteromonas sp. MB41 (assembly GCF_020966275.1). Lineage (NCBI taxonomy): Bacteria > Pseudomonadati > Pseudomonadota > Gammaproteobacteria > Alteromonadales > Pseudoalteromonadaceae > Pseudoalteromonas > Pseudoalteromonas sp. MB41. Next base: position 39,824 of record NZ_JAJJZF010000002.1, read on the forward strand.
GGCGAGCAATAGAGAAGCCTGCTAAATCAGTGGTTGCAACACCATCTGAATAGATACCTAACTCAGCCATGGTGTTTTCAAATGTCATGAAAGTACCAAAAACACCGATTGAACCTGTAATCGTACTTGGCGCTGCCCAAATCTCATTTGCAGCAGAGGCAATCCAATACCCCCCCGAGGCCGCAACAGAACTCATTGACGCAATAACCGGTTTTCCTGCGGCTTTAAGTGCCAGAACTTCAGCACGAATAACCTCAGAGGCAAACATGCTACCACCACCTGAGTCAATACGCAGAACCACAGCTTTTACTTTATCATCTAAGCGCGCTTTGCGAAGTAGGGCTGCGGTAGAATCACCGCCAATTTCACCGGCTTTACGTTCACCATCAACAATCGTGCCTTTTGCAACAACTACCGCTACTTTTTCGGTAATAGGGTTATCAAATTCGATAGGAGGTTTAACCAGCGATAAATATTCACGGAAGCTCACTTGCTTAAATGTTTTACCGGTTTCTTCTGTACCGACTAGGTCAATAAGTTGCTGGCGAATTTGTTGAGATGTTTTTAGTGAATCAACCCATTGATTGTTTAAGGCATAGTCACCTGAATTTCCATCCACTGCTTGCATTTTTGCAAGGTAAACATCCATATCTTCGTCAAAGTTACTTTCATCAAATGGGCGAGAAGCGGCAACATCTGACTTATATTCGTTCCAAAGTGCAGTTAACCATACTTGGTTGGCTTCTTTTGCTGCATCTGACATATCATTACGAATAAATGGTTCAACTGCTGACTTGTACGTACCTACACGGAAAATATGCTGTGTTACTTTTAGCTTTTCAAGGGCGTCTTTAAAGTAAAGCGGGAACATGCCGTAACCTTCAATGCTTACACCACCATAAGGGTGCATAGACACTTCATTGGCATGCGCTGCAATATAGTACTGTGCTTGAGTGTAGTAATAGCCTGTAGCAATAACTTGTTTACCAGCGTTTTTGAACTCATCAATCGCTTTTGTTATTTGTTTAAGCTTATTGATATGCGCGCTTGGCATTTTTTGAAGATCTAGCAACATAACAGAGATACGGTCATCTTTTGCAGCTTGGTTGATAACTTCAATAATATCATCAAGCAAAATCTCAGAAGGTGCTTCTTTGCCCATAGTCGCATCATTAATGGCTGCTTCTACAGGGTCAACATAGGTTTTCTCTTCAACGATAGGGCCATTTAAGTTTAGGCGCAGTACGGTTCCATCCGCGACTTTAACTTTGTCTTCTTCGCTAGTAATAGCGACAATAAAGAGTATTACTAGTATTAAAAATAATAGGTTTAGAACCAAACGGCGGGAAAAGTTTATCCCAGTCCATATGCCTTTAAATATCTTTGCTAGCAAAATAATTCCTTAATTCAGTACAGCTTAGTAGTAATCCCATCTTAGCTTAGAATAATCTGAAATTTAACTGTTAAATAGTAACAGAGTGTTTAAAACGAGAAATTGCGACAGTTAATTACTCGCTAAAAGTTGATTATTCTGGGTTATTACCGCAGAATCTAAACATCATAGAGGTTCGACCAGTTAACGGGGCAGACAATGTTAGAACAAAAATTACAATTACCGCATACCGAACTTCGTAATCGTTTGGTTATGGGCTCAATGCACACCGGTCTTGAAGAGGGCTGGCATAATCGTAAACGGTTACGCGCATTTTATGAAGCACGTGCTAAAGGAGGCACAGGCTTAATTATTACCGGCGGGTATAGTCCGAATTTACGCGGTAAACTTACTCCTTTTGCATCAACGTTTAGCTCATATTATGACGTTGTTAAACACCGTGCTTACACTGAAGCAGTACACCAGCATGGTGGGAAAATTTGTTTACAGCTTTTGCATGCAGGGCGTTATGCCTACCATCCATTTAATCATGCTCCTAGTGCGATTAAAGCGCCAATAAACCCATACAAACCAAAGGCGATGTCGCTTGGTGCCATTAAAAAAACCATAAAAGATTTTGCAAGCTCAGCGCGCTTAGCCGAAAAGGCGGGCTACGATGGTGTTGAGATCATGGGCTCAGAAGGCTACTTAATTAATGAGTTTATGGCGAATCATACTAATAAGCGAAATGATGCTTATGGTGGTAGCTTAGAAAACCGAATGCGCCTAGCTGTTGAAATAGTGAAAGCAGTACGCGCAAAAGTCAGTGAAAAATTTATTATTATTTTTCGTTTATCAGTGATGGATTTAGTTCCTGACGGTTCTACTCCTGATGAAGTAAAGCAACAAGCTTTGGCGCTTGAAGAAGCCGGCGTTGATATCTTTAATACAGGTATAGGTTGGCATGAGGCTCGCGTTCCAACGATTGCCAGTATGGTTCCTCCTGGCGCATTTAAAGAGGCGTCAAAACGTTTAAAAGACACGGTCTCAGTTCCTGTGGTTGCGGTAAACCGTATTAACACCCCACAGATTGCTAATAGTATTTTAGCGGCAGGAGAGTCAGACCTTATTTCGATGGCAAGACCACTTTTAGCTGATCCTGAGTTTTTTAATAAATACGTAAATAATAAAACTGAGCAGATAAATATTTGTATTGGTTGTAATCAGGGTTGTTTAGACCACGTATTTAAAAATAAACGTGCGACCTGTTTAGTGAACCCTCAAGCTGCATTTGAGCTTGAATATAGCCTAGAAAAAGCCGCGTCATCACGTTTAGTGTTAGTGGTAGGTGCAGGACCAGCTGGCCTTGCTGCGAGTTGCTATTTAGCGCAAAAAGGGCACAAAGTAACGCTCATTGAGCGTAAAGAGCAAATGGGCGGCCAGTTTAATTTAGCCATGCAAATACCCGGAAAAGAAGATTTTAATCACACGCTAAATTATTTCACTAATGAACTTAAGCGTTTAAATGTTGAATTAAAATTGGGCACTGAGTTTTCAGATAACATGCTAAATCAATACGATGATGTTGTCTTTGCGACCGGTGTTAGACCTCGTGAAGCTAAAATTGAATGTGCTGATGGTAAGCGTGTTTTTGCCTACGATGAAGTGATTAGAGGTGAGGTTGAACTGGGTGAAAAAATTGCGATATTAGGCGCTGGAGGTATCGGTTTCGATATGGTGGCCTTTTTAAGTGAGCATAAAGATCAAACCATTGAAGAGTTTAAAACTCAATGGGGAATAGAGTGTGAGCCACAACCTCACAAAGATAATCGCCAAATTTATATGCTAAAACGAAGCTCAGGTCGCTTTGGCAGTGAGCTGGGTAAAACGACGGGTTGGATCCACCGCCAAGTAGCAAAACAGCATGGTGTTAAACAAATTGCTGACTGCCAGTACATCAGTTTTGATAACCAAGGGTTAAAGATTACCGTAAAGGGTGAAGAACAGATACTTGATGTTGATACAGTGATTGCCTGTATTGGTCAGGTGTCTAACAGTGAACCATTTGCAGCGGAGGCTGAAAACGCAAAAGTGCATGTGATAGGTGGTGCAAAACTGGCCGCGGCCATTGATGCAAAACGCGCTATTTTTGAAGCATTGCAAGTCGCACGCAAAATCTAACTGAAAGATAACCACATTGTTAGCGGTCTTATTGATTAATCTATTTTAGTCATGAGACCGCTATGCACATTACACATACCTACCAAACAATCTTCAAACGTCTGCAGTGTTTAGAGGGGATACCCGCTTTAATTTTTCGCTTAATCTTAGCGCCGGTGATGATAATCGCTGGATTTAACAAGTTAGCGTTGAGCGGAGATGTTTCGCATTTTTACCAATATTTTCTCGCATCTGATGACATCGTTACATGGTTTGGTAACAAAGAATGGGGCTTAGGTTTACCGATGCCTGCACTACTGGCATTTTTGGCCGCATGGGCAGAGTTTCTTGGCGGTATACTGCTATTTTTGGGGCTGTTTACACGTCTTACAGCTATTCCATTAATGATCACGATGTGTGTGGCTGCGACTAGCGTACACGGTGATAATGGCTGGTTTGCTGTCACGCCTACAGATGCCAGTACCAGTCCTGCAAGAGTATTAAGCTGGCTACAAATACCAGGTGCACAAGCAAGCTTAGACAACTCCTCTGCGGCAGCTGAGCGCTTAACAAAAATGCGCGACTTATTAGAAACCCACGGTTTTACTGATTATTTATATGAAACAGGGCGCCCTGTGATTTTAAATAACGGAATGGAGTTTTCTGTTATTTATTTTGCGATGCTGTTAAGCCTATTTTTTACAGGCGGGGGACGCTATGTCAGTCTCGATTACTGGTTTAGCAGAAAGTACTGTAATCGCTTTATTGATAATGAAGTTAAATGATAAGCTTACATTTTATTGCCTGTATTAACGGGCATCGTATTTAAGAATTTACGGAATAATAATGGACGCTTTAACGCTTTTACAAACACGACAGTCAGATCCACGTTTAATTTCACCGGGTCCAACAGAAGAACAGCTTTCAATTATTCAGCGCGCTGCGATTAAAGTCCCCGATCATGGTTGTATTGCGCCGTGGCGTTTTATCGTGGTGGAAGGCGAAGCACGCCATAAATTAGGTGAGATCTATCACCAAGCCGCTATCGAAGAGCAGCAAGATGACCGCGTAATTGAACGGGCAAAAGAGCTCCCCCTCAGAGCACCTATGGTGATAATCGCAATTGCCGATGTAAAAGAAAACCCAAAAGTACCGCGCATAGAGCAGGTGCAAAGTGCTGGGTGCGCTGTGTTAGCAATGCAACAAGCTGCATTCGCTCAGGGATTAGGTGGCATTTGGCGCACAGGCTACTTTGCGCAAAGTCCAGCTGTTAAACACGCGCTTGGTTGCAAAGCAGAGGATGAAATTGTCGGCTACTTGTATATAGGCACACCTGAGGTAGATATTAAAAAGCCCATTCGTCATAAACCAGACACTTTTTTTGAGAAACTGTAAGTTAAGGGAACTTTTTAGCATCACAAGAGTCATACCTGATTAAGCTTGCTTATGTTACTTTTTTTCAAGTTGTGGCTTTGCTGTAAGAAGCGCTTGGATGCAAAAACTTAATTATTCTTCTTCAGTATGTTTTTTAATCGGTTGTTTTTTGTTAACGTATGGATAGTCTTAGAAAAATAACGATAAAGAAGACGAGAAAAATGGGAAACTTATTTTTACGTGAAAAAGAAAATTGGTTCGCTTGGTCTCTTTGGGGCATTGTTGGTGCAGTGATCACTTTGTTTGTTGCACTCTCGACAAAAGCACCTCAGTTTTTAGGTTTATCAGCGGTCGGTGTTTTGTTTCTACTTACCTGGTGGATGCACAGTACAAAACGTTTTGATTTTGGGCGTGCGTTTAAAGTCTGTTGTTATGTTTTAACGTTTAGCAGTCTACCGGCCTTTTTACTCGTGATTGTGCCAAATCACAATATGAATAAAATAGACATTATTGTTCAAACACTCGGCTTTGCACTAATCAGTTTATTCGTCTGTTTAATTTGTTCATGGATTGCCCGCAGACCAAAGCAATATTATTGATTTAAATTTTTTAGGCTTTTTTACAGTTAAGTCTTTACAATGAAAGCTGTAAGCACTATTATTCGCGCCGTACGGAGAGATGGCAGAGTGGTCGAATGCACCGGTCTTGAAAACCGGCAGGGGTTTGTAGCCCCTCTAGGGTTCAAATCCCTATCTCTCCACCATTATTTTTAAAAAACCGCCTACAGGGCGGTTTTTTGCTATCTGGAGATAAGTCATGTCAACAAGCGAGTCTTCGTCTACTTTTAAACACCTTATAAAACATATTCTGCTTTGGAGTGTTTTTTCTTATTTTTATCATAGCGGCGTGAATGTTCTAGTTGCTATGGCACATGATGCAAAGCCAGAGCATGGTTTACTCACATCGATTGCTTATGGCATCGGTTTTAATGTGCTGGTTGGTCACTTAATTGGAAAATATGATAAGCATTGGCCTGTTATAGCTGCACTGTATATCGCATCAGTTGGCTTGTTAATTGTGCCACTTGTTATACTCGGTAAAGCAGGATTGATGGATGTTTATTTTATTGTCGCAATGATCTTAAGTTTACCAACGTCAACCTTTGTCATTGAAAAAATAAAGCAGCGAATTAGTTTAAACACTGAGCAAACGCAGTAAACTAAGCATTATTCGTTGTTTTTTTATGTTAGTATAAATGCATCTTTTAACTAATAAACGTGAATTTAAACATGTCAGATATTTTTACAACAGACGCTGAAAAAGCAAGCTACGGTATTGGTTTACAAATGGGTGAGCAACTTAAAGCTAACCCTTTTGAAGGTTTAAACCTAAACTCAGTTTTTGAAGGTATGAAAGACGCATACGCAGGAAGTGATTTCCAAGTTGAGATCCCTGCAATTCAAGCTGCTTTCGAAAAAATCAATGCAGAAATCCAAGCTCGTCGTGAAGAAGAAGCTAAAGTACTTGCTGCTGAAGGTGTTGCGTTCTTAGAAGAAAATGCAAAACGTCCAGAAATTACGGTAACTGAATCAGGCTTACAGTACGAAGTATTAACAGCGGGTGAGGGTGAAAAGCCAACTGCTGAGTCTACAATTCGTGCTCATTACCACGGTACATTAATTAACGGTACTGTTTTTGACAGCTCTTATGAGCGTGGTCAACCTGCTGAATTCCCAGTAAGCGGTGTTATCAAAGGTTGGACTGAAGCGGTACAAATGATGGGTACTGGTTCAAAATGGCGTTTATACGTACCACACGAACTTGCCTATGGTGAGCGTGGCGCAGGTGCTGCAATCACACCTTTCTCAACATTAATCTTTGATGTTGAGTTACTAGAAATTATCTAATTAATTTCTACAGACATAAAAAAACCTGCTTAATGCAGGTTTTTTTATGTCTAAATCAAATTTTAACTATTTGATTCAGCGAACTCTTTGCACTTAGCAGTGTCTTCGCATTCACCATAAAGGTAAAGAGAGTGGTTTGTTAGTTTAATACCGTTCTCTTTTGCGATTTCTTCTTGGCGACGTTCAATCGTATCATCTTCGAACTCAACAACTTTACCACATTTTAAACACACTAAGTGATCGTGGTGAGTACTACCCGATAATTCAAAAACTGACTTGCCACCTTCAAAATGATGACGAGATACAATACCTGCATCGTCGAATTGGTTTAAAACACGATAGACAGTTGCAAGACCAATCTCTTCGCCAATGTCTAACAGAATTTTATAGACATCTTCAGCGCTGATGTGTTGGTTGTCTGGAGATTGTAGAATCTCTAAAATTTTAATACGCGGCAGTGTTACTTTTAACCCTGCTTTTTTTAATTCCAAGTTGTGATCAGTCATTAAATCTGTCTCAATTTTATTTATTTATACTAGGCATCATAAAGATGCACACGACACATTAGCAAATATTAGAATAACGTGCCTAGTTACTAAGTGCAAAGAACAATTCGTTTAATTGCCGATTTTTTAGACAAAAATGAACTGGTTGTGCATCTTTACATCAGCTAGTAAATGCGAGTAGTACTTGTTATTAATCAGCAAGTTCTGCTAAACACATTTCTTCATAAACTTGAGCACACCACTCTTTAACACGCTTTTCAGTAAGTTCTGGCTGACGGTCTTCATCAATGCCTAGGCCTACAAAGTGATTATCATCAATGACCGCTTTTGAGGCTTCGAAGTCGTAACCTTCAGTAGGCCAGTGACCCACAACTATAGCACCACGTTCAGTAACGATATCGTTGATCATGCCCATCGCATCTAAGAAATACTCAGCATAGTCTTCTTGGTCACCGCAACCAAAAATAGCAACAAGTTTACCATCGAAGTCTACTTCTTCTAACTCAGGGAAAAAATCATCCCAGTCACATTGCGCTTCGCCATAGTACCAAGTGGGGATACCGAATAACAATAAATCGAATTCAGCAATCTCTTCTTTAGAACTTTTTGCAATATCGTGAACAGCAACGAGCTTTTTACCTAATTCTTTCTGAATCATTTTTGCTACGTGTTCAGTATTGCCTGTATCGCTTCCGAAAAAAATACCTACGCTTGACATGGATTTAAAACCTTCTATCTATCAATAGCCAATCTTTCTTGTAAAATTGTTTCAATCAACGCGCTACGGCTAATATTCTGCGCATCGGCCATATCGCTTAGTGCTTGATATAACTGTGATGAAACCTTAAATTCTACACGCTTTAAACCACGTGCTTTGTCTCGTTTTATTTGATTACGTTTGTTGACTTTCAACTGCATGTCACGTGGTAGGGGATTTGTTTTTGGTCTACCAGGACGCTTTTCGTATTCAAATAAATCGGGTGTTGTTCTATCTGTTTCTGACTTTGCCATGCCTAGCCTACACCTGCGCCTTGCCAGAAGACTTGAATAAGTCCTTTTGCTATAAAACCAGAGCAGCCTAAAAATAGCACTAACCAAACGATGTATCGGCCAAATCGGGGCACGTCACCTTTCTTTAGTACGTCTTGAATTGCCATACCAATAAAAAAGAAAATGCCGGCTAAGCCAAAATACAACCCTAAGGTATCAAATTCGTTAATTAACTGACTGACCATCAACGTATAAACCTTCAAATTAAACGGCGCGTACTATACCACACAAAATCGTATTAATTTAGTGCGTACGATCAAAAACAGTGAATTTTATCGACGTTAATTCGAGGCTAAAAAATCACTGATTGCTTTATTTACAGCAAGCGGTTTTTGAGCATGAAGCCAATGACCCGCACCATGAATTATTTTTGCCTTTGAATTTGGAAATAACGCCATAATAACAGGGCGATGTTCAGCTAAAATATAGTCTGAATCATTCCCTTTAATGAATAAAGTATCACATAAACAAGAATCATTTTCATCAAGTTGTGCTAAAATATTTTCATATTGTTGGTCTAAAACAGCTAAGTTAAACCGCCACTGATACTGGCCTTGTTCATTTTTGGCAAAACTTTTTAATAAGAATTGGCGTACGCCAAGCTCGGGAATCTGTTTGGCAAGTATTTCGTCGGCTGCTTTTCTATCTGTAACGGCAGAATTAGCAACATCGTTCAAACCTTTGAAAATAGCGCTATGGCGAGGTTTGTTAGCCACTGGCGAAATATCCATAACCACTAGTTTTTCAACGCGTTCTGGGTAGCTAAGTGCTAATTGCATAGCCACTTTACCGCCCATTGAATGGCCAACAATATGTGCTTTATTGATATTTAAATGGTTCAGTAACTCTAAAACATCGGCAGCCATTACCGTATAGTTCATGCTATCACTGTGGAATGATTTACCATGATTACGTAAATCGATATTGGTCACTGTGTAATTTTCTGACAGTGCTTTCGCGATGACATTTAAGTTTTCTAGCGAACCAAATAATCCGTGGATCAAAACAACATGCGAACCTTGGCCGCTTTGCTGGTAATTTAATAGCATTTTTAGCTCCTATTTTAAGTGGCGCTATTTTGCCTAGTGAAATAACAAATTGCAAAACATAGAGAATTGCTGCGAGCTTAGGTATAATCATTGCGAACTTTTAAAATGTGACCCGTAAAGACAGGAATAACATGAAAAAAATCGACATAGACGACGAGTTATATCAATACATCGCGAGTAATACGCAAAGTATTGGTGAAAGTGCATCAACCATTTTGCGTCGTTTATTAAACCTTTCTGATGGCACTTTAACGACCAGTCATTCAACGACGACAAACACTGAACAAGAAATCAGCGTTGTTGAATCAGAAGAAGACACGGAACAACACACAGAATCAGCAGCGCCTGAATCAAAAAGCCAACCAGCTGTCACAGCAACGACATACGCTAAAGGTAATGTATTCAATGTGCTTAATAAAGAAGAGCTAGCGATGCAAAAAGGCGTTGTCGGCCGTTTCTTATTTATTTTGGCTGCTTTGTACAGAACACATAAAGACGATTTTGTTAACGTGCTTGAAATTAAAGGACGTGACCGCGTTTATTTTGCCACAAGTAAAGAAGCGTTACTTGAAAGTGGCAGCAGTATGAACCCGAAAAACATCACTGATACAGAATACTGGGTGATGACAAACTCTAATACTACGCGTAAAAAAATGATGCTTCATGAAGTCGCCTTGTGCCTTGGTTACACGGCTGATGAAGCAGAAAAGATTCGTGATTACTTATAATCAATAAGGAAATATTATGGCGATTCATCCAGATGCAGGTAAAACTGCACCTCAAGAAAGCTTAGTCAATGTACCAAAGCTGGTTTCAGCCTACTATTTAAATGAACCAGACCTAGAACAAAATCCAGAGCATTGCGTTGCCTTTGGTACGTCTGGCCATCGTGGTTGCTCGTACGATGTAAAGTTTAATGAGTCGCATATTTTAGCGATCACCCAGGCTATTTGTGATTTTCGTAAAGAAAACGATATTTTTGGACCACTTTTCTTAGGTAAAGATACACACGCATTAAGTGAAGCGGCATTTAACTCTGCAATCGAAGTCCTTGTTGCTAATGAAGTACAAGTGATTACGCAAGAGAATGATGAATACACACCAACGCCGGTAATTAGCCACGCGGTAGTGTCACATAATAAAGTGAACCAAAATGAGTTAGCTGACGGGATTGTTGTTACACCTTCTCATAATCCACCCGAAGATGGCGGTTTTAAGTATAACCCGCCAAATGGTGGCCCAGCAGATACAGACGTTACCAAATGGATTGAAGACAGAGCAAATCAACTCTTATTAGAAGACCTTGTTGAGGTGGAGTTATTTCCTTTTGCAAAAGCGTCTCGCTCAGGCTTTATTAAATATCAAGACTTGATCACGCCGTACGTTAATGATTTAGAGAATATCATTAACTTGAAAGCCATCAGTGACGCTAAAATTAAAATTGGTATCGACCCACTAGGGGGGTCAGGTATTAACTTTTGGCCAGTGATTGCCGAAAAATACAATTTAGACCTAACGGTCGTAAATAAGTCAATCGATCCACGTTTTGCATTTATGCCGCTTGATAAAGACGGTAAAATTCGTATGGATTGCTCGTCACCTTACGCCATGGCGAATTTAATTGCCCTGAAAGACGATTACGATATCAGTATTGGTAATGACCCAGATTACGACCGTCACGGTATTGTGACACCGGATGGTTTAATGAATCCGAACCATTTCCTTGCTGTTGCGATTGATTATTTATTAAATCACCGCGATTGGTCTGCAGATGTGGCAATTGGCAAAACGCTTGTTTCAAGCGGCATGATTGATAAGGTCGTTGCGCGCAACAACCGTAAAGTAAAAGAAGTGCCGGTTGGCTTTAAATGGTTTGTTGAAGGGTTAAGTAGTGGCGCTTTAGCCTTTGGTGGCGAAGAAAGTGCAGGTGCCTCATTCTTGCGCTTTGATGGTACCGTGTGGAATACAGACAAAGACGGTTTCATTCTTGGCTTACTAGCCGCTGAGATCTTAGCGGTAACAGGCAAAACACCTTCAGCGCTTTACAAAGAGCTTGAACAAGAGTTTGGTGCGCCGATTTATAAGCGTATCGATGCGCCTGCGAATGCTGAACAAAAATCGCGCCTAAAAGCGTTATCAGCTGACGATGTGAAAGCCAATACACTTGCAGGTGATGAAATCATTCAAAAGCTGACCCATGCACCGGGTAACAACGCGGCGATAGGTGGTTTAAAAGTCGTAACTGAAAATGGTTGGTTTGCTGCGCGGCCTTCAGGTACGGAAGATATTTATAAAATTTACCTTGAATCATTCAAAGGTGAAGAACACCTCGCATTACTAGAAAAAGAAGCCAAAAAATTAGTTGATTCTGTTATCCGCTAATTTATCTTTCTTTTTTATTATAACGGCTGATTTAATCAGCCGTTTTTGTATTCTACTCTCACGTAATATTAGGATCAGACCATGAGCTACTCATCAGCTACTTACCTGGATGCGCTTAAAGCGTCGGGTGATTTTCTAAGCTTAACTCGTGAAAACGAATTTTCATTACCTTATTCATCATTCACGTTAACGAATGGGACAAATGTGACTGTCCATGACACAGGGATTATCGAGTTTCAGCCTGCAACAGCAAGCAATAAAGATATTGTGTTATCAAGTGCGATACACGGTAATGAAACAGCGCCGATTGAAATTTGCGATCAGTTAATTAGTGCAATAATTAAAGAAGAGATGACCTTAAAACAACGCGTGCTGTTTATTTTTGGTAACCCAAAATCAATAAATATCGGTAAGCGATTTGTTGAAGAAAACTTAAATCGTTTATTCAATGGTCATCATACCCAAGAGGGCATTGCTTCAAACCCTGAGCGTGTGCGCGCAAAACAATTAGAAGATGTTGTCAGTGACTTTTTCAGTCGTGGCAGCGAAGGTAGCGCGCGTTGTCATTATGATTTGCATACTGCTATTCGTGGTTCAAAAAATGAAAAATTTGCTGTGTATCCGTACTTACATGGCAAACCGTGGAAAAAATCACAATTGCAGTTTTTATTAAGCTGTGGCGTAAACACCGTATTAATGATGAAGTCGGCAGCGACAACCTTTAGCTACTACTCGTCATTTGTCCATGGCGCTGACTCATTTACCGTTGAGCTCGGTCAAGTTAAAGCGTTTGGTGAGAATGATATGTCACGCTTTGCGAAAACCAAAGAAACTTTAATTGCATTAATTAGTCAAGAAAGTGTTGAATATGGTTGTTTTAATGCATCTGATTTTGAGCTTTTTTCAGTTTATAGAACAATAAACCGAACGTGCGAAGACTTTAGTTTTCCATTCGCAGATGACGTAGAAAATTTTACGGGCTTTGCGAAAGGTGAATTATTAGCAACTGATGGTCAGACCAGGTATGTGGCTGAGGTTGAGGGTGAAGCTATAATCTTCCCAAATGCTGATGTAGCCTTAGGTCAGCGTGCATTATTGACGGTTATTCCAATGCAAGTTGATAGCAACTTTATTTAAAATAGTTGCATTTACACCCACCAAAATACAGTTAACTATATGATATTAAATAAAATTTATTGTTGTATAGTTAACTTTCCATGCATGTTTAGCGATTTATCGACTATTCGTCTATGATTAGTTGAATAACAACTTACGTTAACGTAAAGTGTCGGCAGTTTAATTTAAATAGATTGAAAATTACGCAAACTTTATCCTTACAGCTTTTGCTGATAAAAATTCAAATAAGGGCAGTAGCGTATGTATCTGACAACGAAAGAAGGTAGGTTATGAGTAATCCAAATAACGTATCGCTGAATATTAATCATGAACTGTCATTTATTGATGGTCACGCATTAAAAATCCCTACATTAAGCATTCTTAATGAGGAAGGCGACATCTATGAAGGTGCAACAGCACCTGATATCGACAAAGACACCGCAATTCGTCTTTATGAGACAATGCGATTTATTCGTGCGCTTGATGAGCGTATGCAAGCGGCACAGCGTCAAGGTCGTGTTAGTTTTTATATGCAATGTTTAGGCGAAGAAGCGGCGGTGACTGCCTCGGCTGCAGCGCTTGATCAAAATGACATGATTATGGCGCAGTACCGCGAACAAGCGGCATTACGTTATCGTGGTTTTAGCCTAGACCAATTTATGAATCAGATGTTCTCGAATGAGAAAGACTTAGGTAAAGGTCGCCAAATGCCAATACACTATGGCTCTCGCGAACTTAACTATATGACTATATCGTCGCCGCTAGGGACACAAATCCCGCAGGCTACGGGTTACGCATACGGTCAAAAAGTACGTCACATTGATGCAGAAACGGGTGATTTAAACAGCACGATTGATAACATCACTATTTGTTATTTTGGTGAAGGTGCTGCCTCAGAAGGTGATTTCCATGCTGGTTTGAATATGGCTGCGGTTCATAAAGCGCCTGTTATCTTTTTTGCACGTAACAATGGCTATGCGATTTCAACGCCTGCAGATGAGCAATTTAAAGGTGACGGTATTGCATCACGCGGTGTTGGTTATGGCATTAAAACTATTCGAGTTGACGGTGCAGATGCACTTGCTGTCTATGCTGCGACTAAGAAAGCACGTGAAATCGTTACAACCCATGGTGAGCCGGTACTGATTGAGTCGATTGCTTATCGACTAGGTGCACACTCTACGAGTGATGATCCAAGTGGTTACCGCAGTAAAGACGAAGAAGCCAAACATCAAGGTTGCCCAATTGAGCGTTTTCGCAAGTGGTTACTTAAGCAGGGGTGGTTAGATGAAGCCCAAGATGCGAAAGATAAAGAAACCATTCGTGAAGAAATTTTAGCGGCACTTAAACGTGCAGAAAAAGTGGCGAAACCAGCGTTAGAAGAACTTATCTCTGATGTATACGATACGCCAATTCCATCACTGCAAAAACAATACGAAGAATTAAAACAACACATTTTGCAGCATCCTGATGCTTATCCAACGACTGCAGGGAGATTAAAGTAATGGCTAAAATGAACATGCTTCATGCAATTAATTCTGCCCTTGATATTACCATGGCAGAGCACCCAAATGCCTGTATTTTTGGTGAAGATGTTGGCTATTTTGGTGGTGTATTCCGTGCAACCTCAGGCTTACAAGAGAAATACGGTAAGCATCGTGTATTCAATACACCTTTGACTGAGCAAGGTATTTTAGGTTTTGCCAATGGCCTTGCTGCATTCGGTGCGCCTGCATTAGCAGAAATTCAATTTGCTGATTATATTTTCCCTGCATTTGACCAAATTGTGAATGAATCAGCTAAATTCCGTTACCGCAGTGGTAATGAATTTAACGTGGGTAATTTAACAATTCGCACGCCGTATGGTGGCGGGATTGCAGGTGGTTTATATCATTCACAATCGCCTGAAGCTTATTTTGCACATACCCCAGGTTTAAAATTGGTTGTGCCACGTAACCCTTATCAAGCTAAAGGTTTATTACGTGCATCAATCAAGGACAACAACCCGGTTCTTTTCTTTGAGCCTAAGCGTTTATACCGTGCATCAACCGGTGAAGTGCCTGAAGAAGATTACAGCATTGAGCTTGGTAAAGCCGAAGTTGTTCAAGAAGGTACTGACGTTACCTTACTTGCTTGGGGTGCGCAGATGGAAATCATTGAAGACGCAGCGAAAAAAGCAGCTGAACAGGGTATAAGTTGTGAAGTTATTGACTTACGTACAATTTTACCTTGGGACGTTGAAACAATTGCTAAATCTGTTACTAAAACAGGACGCCTAATTGTTAGCCACGAAGCGCCAATTACCAATGGTTTTGGGGCCGAGATTGTTGCGACTATTCAACAAGAGTGTTTCTTACACTTAGAGTCGCCAATTGCGCGTGTGTGTGGTTTAGATACGCCGTACCCACTCGCCCTTGAAAAAGAATATGTGCCAGATGCGCACAAAGTGCTTGCTGCGATTAAGCAATCAGTTGAGTTTTAGGAGTCAGTATGTCTAAAGATTTTATCTTACCAGATATCGGCGAAGGCATCGTAGAGTGTGAAATCGTTGAGTGGTTAGTTGCAGAGGGTGATACGGTAAAAGAGGATCAGCCTATTTGTGACGTAATGACCGACAAAGCACTTGTACAAATTCCAGCAGTGCACGATGGTGTGATCAGCAAGTTATATTACGCAAAAGGCGATATTGCAAAAGTGCATGCTCCTTTATTTGCAATGGATGTTGATGGTGAAACGCCAAGCCAAACAGTTGAAGCAGCAGACGATACCGCTGCACAGCCAACACCGCAAACTGCAACCTCAGGCTCGTATTTAGAAGACTTTATCTTGCCAGACATTGGTGAAGGTATTGTTGAATGCGAAATCGTTGAGTGGTTAGTCAGCGAAGGTGATGAAATAGTAGAAGATCAAGCCGTTTGTGATGTGATGACAGACAAAGCTTTGGTTCAAATTCCGGCTAAATACACGGGTAAAGTCGAAAAGCTTTACTATCAAAAAGGCGATATTGCTGCGGTACACAGCCCGTTATTCCAAATGAGTATCGAAGGTCATACTGCCGAGCCTGATGTCAGCTCAGCGGTTGTTAAAGCACAAACTAACGCGGCCAATAAACCTTCAGAAAAACCAGCAACGCCTGCTGCAAATAAACAGCTTAACAAAAAAGCAGTTGCATCACCGGCAGTGCGTCGTAAAGCCCGTGAGCTAGATGTTGATTTAACGCAAGTGCCAGGTTCGGGTAAAAATGGCCGTATTTATAAGCAGGATATTGAAGACTTCTTAAATGAGGGTCAAAGCCAAGCACGCACTGAAACTGTTTCGTCAGCAACATCACAATCAACACCTGTGGTAGCGACAGGCGGAAGCCGTGTTGAGCCAATTAAAGGCATTAAAGCAGCGATGGCTAAGCAAATGGTTGCGTCAGTATCGACAATTCCTCATTTTACATTCTGTGACGAAATCGATTTAACAAAACTTATTGCACTGCGTACTGATTTAAAAGAGCAGTATAAACAGCAGGGCGTTAAGCTCACTATGATGCCATTTTTTATCAAAGCGTTGTCGCTTGCAATTAAGCAGTTCCCAGTGCTTAACTCGCAAGTAAACGATGAGTGTACGGAGTTGACGTACTTTGATGATCATAATATTGGTATGGCAGTAGATTCGAAGATTGGTTTATTAGTGCCTAATATTAAATCATGCCAGTCGAAGAGCATTGTTGATGTTGCAAATGAAGTTACTCGTTTAACAGAAGCCGCTCGTGATGGTCGTGTATCACCTGATGACTTAAAGGGTGGAACAATCAGTATTTCTAATATTGGTGCGATTGGAGGCACAATTGCAACCCCGATCATCAATAAGCCTGAGGTGGCAATTGTCGCATTAGGTAAATTACAGCATCTACCGCGCTTTGATGAAAATGGTCATGTGGTATCGGCAGCTATTATGCAAGTGAGCTGGTCTGGTGACCACCGTGTTATCGATGGCGGTACTATTGCTCGATTCAATAATTTGTGGAAATCTTACTTAGAAGATCCCGCAAAAATGATGATGGCAATGAGCTAATTTATTCGTTATTAAAAAACCAGCTTCGGCTGGTTTTTTTATGTATGATGTTTAAGTGAATGTGTATAAATAACGATATTTTACAAGGAATTAAATGGAGCACTTTAAAGAAGCGTTGAATAGATATGCCGACTTTACCGGGCGCATACGTCGTCAGTCATATTGGATGTTTATCCTCTTTTACCTGCTATTTGCGATGCTTTGCGGCTTAATTGATAGCTTACTAGGCGAAGAGATTATTAGCAGTATTTATGCATTAGCGCTTTTTATACCATCATTAAGTGCAACCACCAGACGTCTTCATGATACTGGCCGGTCAGGTTGGTGGCAACTCTTGTATTTATTACCTGTTGTTGGTGTGCTTATCGTTATTGTGTTCTGTGTTTTAGACTCAGAAAAAGAACACAATCAGTACGGCCCATGTCCTAAATAGCACTCGTCACACAATGCCCTGTTTTCATAGGGCATTGTGCGTTTAATCTCTACACTAAAGACCGTAAAAATATAAACCGTAACCAACAATCAAGGCTGGGATTGACGAATAAACAGTGGCGACCACTGCGGCTCGTGGAGCCAGCGCTATTGCAGGGAACAGGGCATCACCATCATTAGAGATTGCGTTTGCAGCCATCGCGCTAAACGGAATAATGCCTTGAATATAAAGAGTCATAACGACAATTTGTGGTCCGCAACCCGGAAGCAGTCCTATGGCAACAGCTATCAAGGGGGCTAAATAGGCATAGTCAGAAAACCAACCAGTCAGGTCAACACCCACCACATTAACAAAAATCTCAAATACCATAAACGAAGCGACAACCCAGGCAGTCACGAAGTGTGTATCCATCAAGACTTTCGTTAACTTTGAAGGTGGGGTGCAGGGCGCTTCTTCGCTGGTAATTTGTTTGTAATTTTGACCTTTTGACGACAACGCCCAGATAACAACCACAAACAAGGCCATTATCGATCCAAACACACTGATGATATCGATAATAGGTTGGCTAAAAAGTGTTTGCTCAACATTCATAGCAATTAAAAAAGCGATGATCACACTTGGGATCAGTGAAAACTTCCAAATAGGTCGGCTAAATTGGATTGCTTTTGGCTGACATTGTGGCTCTTCAATATAGTCGCTTGGCTGTGAAGGCTGAAAGCGGTGCCGACTATGAAAAAGGTTAACGATTTGTCCGCTGATGATGCCCACACACACGCCTAAAAGCATCATAATAAGGCCATCAAGTGGGCGGGTTGCGAGTAGTAAAAATGCAGCATCACCCATTGTGGCTGTTAATACCGCAACCACAGAACCAAAGCTTGCTTGTCGTTTAGTAAATTGAGTGACAACAATGATTGCTCCGCCACAACCGGGTAATGCGCCCAATATAGAGGCAAAGCTCACCTCTAAAAAACCAGATCTTGCGCGTAAATAGCTTAATTGCAGTTGGGGAAGGCGATCAATTAAATAGTAATAGATTAATAGGGTTGCGGCTACGAAAACAGAAACCTGAAAAAAAGCATCGCTTAATGCTTGTAAGGTAAACCCGCGAGTTGCTGGTACAACAAGGGCAATAAGAATTAAAAGGGGCAAGAATAAGCGCTTATTGTCCGTAATATAACACCTCGCTTTTTGAGAAAAGAATCTCGATTGTGTTAATAAAATCATACAGTGCAACCTAAAAATTAATCAGATTACACTGTATTATTACTTTAAATGAAAATCAATATCATTTGCATCTATTTGCGTTGGAATTCTGAGCTCTCATTCCATTTAGGCCATTCTTCACGCTCAGAGATATCAAAACCAACTTGATAGAATAACTGAAGGTCTTGAACTGCGCCCGAAAGATCCCATTCATCACGGTAACGATCGCAAGGTTGATGATAACAACCACGAAGCACTAAACTCATGCGCTTGCGGTAAGAGGCCGTTTCTTCATCAAAAGCAACACTTCCACCGCCTGCATACATTGCAGGCACGCCCATGTTTGCAAATGCAAAATGATCTGAGCGGTAGTAGCCACCTGATGAAGGTTTAGGATCGCCCGAAACAGTTCTATCTTGTGCCTTAGCTGCCGTTTCTAATAACGTGTCCATTTCTGACTTACCAATACCAACAACACTGATATCTTTTACTTTACCGAGCAAGTTCAAGCTATCCATATTAATGTTGGCAACAGTATTTTTAGCAGGAATAACGGGGTTAGCAGCGTAATACTTAGAGCCAAGTAAGCCTTGCTCTTCAGCGGTAACAGCTAAAAAGGTCATTGAGCGGCTAGGGTGCTTCGGTAAACTTGTAAATGCTTCAGCAACCTCAATTAAACCCGCAGTGCCTGTCGCATTATCGTGTGCACCGTTATAAATCTGATCACCTTTACGGGTTTTATCAGTGCCTAAGTGATCCCAGTGAGCTGAGTATATAACATGCTCGTCTGGTTTTTCGCTACCAGGCAAAGTCGCAATGAAGTTATATGAAATTGACTTTTTAATCGTATTATTTACAGTTACGCTCGCGGTTAAATCGCCCATATCAACATGGTATGCACCTTTTGCTGCGTTGGCTTTCATGGTATCGAAGTCTAAGCCTGCTTTTGTGAAAAGCTCTTTAGCGACATCTGTCGTTACCCAACCTTCAACCGCAACACGGTCCATATTGTTGTTTTCTTTTTGAAAACCAAACTGTTCGCCACTCCATGAGTTTTCAACCACAGACCAAGGATAAGAGGCCGGTGCGGTTTCGTGAATAATAATTGCACCTGCGGCACCTTGGCGGCTCGCTTCTTCATATTTATACGTCCAACGACCATAATAGGTCATCGCATCGCCGGTAAATAGCGCCGGATCTTTTGTAGCAAAACCAGGGTCGTTGACCAGCATAACCACTGTTTTACCTTCAACGTCTAAGCCTTCGTAGTCGTTCCAGTTATATTCAGGGGCGTTAACACCGTAACCAACAAACACGAGTTCAGAATCTTTGATGCTTTGTTGTGCGCTGATACGGCTACTGCCCATGACCATGTCTTTTTTATACTCATAATCTTTACCACCGATAGTAAGGACCATGTTAGGGTCGGCTTCAAGGGATACCAGAGGCACTTCTTGTAAGAAGCTATCACCATTACCTGGTTGGTAACCAAGCGCTTTGAATTGCTCTGTTAGGTAAGCAAGGGTTAATTCTTCACCTTTTGATGAAGGTGCACGACCACCAAACTCATCTGAAGCAAGCACTTTAATATGCTCAGCTAATTGTGCTGAATTAATGCTTTGATAGGCTTTTTCTACATCATCAGAAGTAATACTTGTTGAAGCACAGCCTGCAAGAATAGCGCTTGCGAGTACTGTCATTGGAAAATAGCGTTTCATAATAGCTCTTTTTTTGTTTTAAGATGGCAATAGTATATGAGGTTCTATTAATGAGAACCAGTTTTTACGGTAAACTAGCGTAAAGCTTCAAGAAGTTAAATGTAATAGCCCATGAAACGATTTACACCGCCAGAGCAGTGGTCAACACAGTATTTAACCACCGGCGCATTTGCCGACTTAGCCGATTTATTCAAAATTCATGAATTGACTGATTGGCCGAGTTGCCAATGGTTTTCACAATTTTTAAATGCCACAACGTCGCAAGGCCAAGCTATTCGCTTTGTTGAAGACGAGCAGTTTGCTGATGAAAGCCGTTACTATGAACAAATTATATTCGAAACGGGCCACGTGCCGACGCGGCAACAGAATTGGCACGATCTCTTTGGTGGGTTTATTTGGTGTTTGTTTCCAAAAACAAAGTCACTGATAAACCATCAACATATTGAAGAAATTAAACTACATGGTCTAAAAGAGCGAAGTAAACACCGAAACGCCCTAACATTGTTTGATGAATGTGGTGTTGTGCTTGCAATTACACACACGCAATGGCAACAACAATTGCGTGATCATCAATGGGAACATGCATTTGTTGATAAGCGCGAAGAATGGGGGCGCACTATTCGTCCTTATATGTTTGGTCATGCAAATTATGAAATGCTCACTCAACCTTATATAGGTTTGACAGGCAAGGCGTTGTTTATCGTTGTTCCTGATGACATATTTTGTAAAGATTTAAGCAGTCAATATGCATATCTAGATCAACGCCTTTATGAGATGATTAAGTTTGATGATTGTTTGCGTGATAATAAAAACTTATCGCCACTCCCTTTGTTAGGTGTGCCAGGGTGGTGGACCGACAATGAAAATCCAGAATTTTACAGTAATACAGATTACTTTAGACCGAAACGAAGGAAACGAACATGATTGAAGTAGCAGGGCTTAAAAAGAAATTTAAGCTGACGAAAGATCATAAAAAAAACAACACGGATAAAATCGATCCCCGTGAAGATAAGCAATTTTTTCACTCTGTAAGAGATGTCAGTTTTCACTGCGATAAAGGTGAAGTATTGGGTTTACTTGGTCCAAATGGTGCGGGTAAAACAACGACACTTAGAATGATTTCTACCGCATTGAAACCAGATGAGGGCAGCATTACTATCTCTGGTCACGATATTGTTAAAAAGCCATTGATTGGACGAAAATCAATTGGCTTTTTATCAGGCAGCACTGGGTTGTATGGGCGATTAACCGTCAAAGAAAATGTAGAATACTTTGCACGCCTGCATGGTATGCATAAGAAACTGATTGCATCACGTTGTGACGAATTGTTTACTTTACTTGATATGCACAGTTTTATTGATAAACGCGCCGAAAACCTTTCTACAGGTATGAAACAAAAAGCCAATATAGCGCGTGCAGTGATCCACCAGCCAGACGTCGTCATACTTGACGAGCCAACCACTGGCCTTGATATTATGACCACACAAACCGTTATTAACTTTATTAAAGGCCTGAAAGAGCAGGGCACACCGGTTATTTTTTCAACGCATCATTTAGATGAAGTCGCCTTGTTATGTGACCGTGTCGCAGTTATTAATCAAGGGCTTAGCTGCTTTGATGGCACGTTAGATGAATTTAAACAAACAGGACAAAGTCACGTGCTGAACCAAGCGTTTATGAATATTTTAACGGAGAGTCGTGATGTTTGAAGTATTTAAAAAGGAATTAAAAGAGCTATTACGCGACCGTAAAACACTCATATTTGTGGTTGCGCTACCTGTTGCTATTTTTCCATTGTTATTTGCAATTATGGCCTTTATTAGCTCGCAGGCTGCGTTAGAGGCTGAGCAAGAAGTGCATACCTACGCCATTATTAATGGTCAATACGCACAAGAGTTTACAGACAAAGTTTTTTATCATAAAAGCTTTTCACAGTATAAAGGCGAAGAAACGTTCAATTCAGTTGAAGATTTAACAAATGCAGTTAAAGCTGGCACGATTGACATGGGGATATACTTACCCTCAGATGCCAAACAAACGTTAGATAATGCCAAACAGAGTGAATGGCAAGTCGTGTATAACGATGCAAAAGCGATTAACTTTTTGTTTGACCGTGTAAAAGAACTTGCCAAAGAGTATGGCGATAAACTGCGTACTACCAAGCTGTTAAGTTTTGGTGTATCAGAGCAGCAACAGGCTGCGATTATCGAGCCTATAAAAGTCGTGAAAGTGGATACGGCTGATAAACGTGAAAATCTGGGTGAAAAAATTGGCGGGTTTATTCCTTATTTATTGATCCCACTGGTTTTAATGGGCGCAACCTACCCAGCGATTGATTTAGGTGCGGGAGAAAAAGAGCGCGGTACGCTGGAAACTCTTTTACTTACGCCAATCACACGTACGCAGCTGGTTCTTGGTAAATTTATTACATTACTCGCTTCATCTATCGCAACAACGACGATTACGGTACTCAGTATGGGAATTTGGGTGTCTGTTGCTATCGCATTTGTTGATTTAGCCGTTGTTAAAACAGCATTTAGCTCATTAACTGTGTTTGATTTGGGATTGATTTTTATATTACTCGTTCCAATTGCGGCCATTTTTTCATCGCTTGCGCTCGCGATTTCTATTTACGCACGTACCTTTAAAGAAGCACAAAACTACATGGCACCGCTGAGTATTGGGGTTATTTTCCCGATTATGATTGCGCTAATGCCTAACGTAGAGCTCACCAGCAAAACGGCGTTTATTCCGGTAACGAATGTTGCCTTAGCGATTAAAGAGATTATTAAAGGCACTGTTGATTACACCCTCGTTGGGCTCATTTTCTTAGCCACCGTTATTGTGGCGGGGGCGTTATTGGCTTTCTGCGTTAAGTGGTTTAATAAAGAAGATGTGCTATTTAGATAGTCAATAAGTCAGTTATTTATACGATTAAAAGCACCGTTTTGGTGCTTTTTTCGTTTCTAGCGAACGCTGCTGTAGGTAGTCATAATTAATTATAATTTTTTATCTTTCCCCCATCTTTATCATGAAATTCTCCTATACTATTTACAAGGTGGTAAATAAGGCTTTTTGTTCAATGGATTCTGAAAAATTATCGCGTTTAATAGTGCTACACAAGTTACCTATATTTGCATTTATTGTCCTTGTCATAATGGCGTGCTTAGCAACCGTAAAATATGAAATTGATACGCGTGAAGATGTCTACAAACGAACTTATGAGCAAATGCAGCGAGAGCTTTCAGCAAAAAAGTCGACCTTTACTACGACGTTAAGAGAGAATATTTCAGCTTTAAACTTCCTTGATGCAACCCCGCCGATCATGGCGATTATGCGGGCCACAAATGAAAATAATATCGACCCTGTGTTAGGCACGCCCATTTCAGCCTGGAAAGACCGCTTAGCTAAAATATTTAGCGGGTTTATGGCAACCGACAAAGATTTAGCGCAAGCACGCTACATATATGTCGCTGATAACGGCAAAGAGGTTGTACGTGTAGACAACATAAACGGCAAAGTCAGCCGTATTGCTGAGCAAAATTTACAGCACAAAGGTCAGCGTGATTACATGCAAATCACCCGTCAATTAACTAATGGCCATATTTATGTGTCACCTATTAATTACAATCGTGAAAACGGTGCACTTCAAGTTCCTTATGTAAGCACGTACCGAGTCTCTAAGCTGATTAAAGATGCCAATGGTGACCCTTTCGCGGTGTTAATCATTAACTATTATGCAGACGATTTAATTCAAGGCTTAATAGAAGGAACCCCGCGAAAATTTAATGTTTTTCTTTTAAATGCAAAACAACAATTTATCTATCATCCAAATGAAGCATACCGTTTTAGTTTTGAAAAAGGCGATGCGCATTTTTGGTACGAAGAATTTAATAGTAATCATGATATGGCGCACGTTGATCTCTTTGACGTGGTGAACTTACCTGACAGGCTTTTTTTGAAAGAGGAGATAGCGTTTCAAAATGGTATTCAAATGGAGCCGTTAACGATAGCAGTGGCAATTGATACTGAAAACTTACTGTATGAAATAAAGCAAAAGCGCTACAGATTTATAGCCATGCTCTGTTTAATCATTGTAGCAGTCGTTATCTTGTTCATTATTTACCAGCGAGATATTAATCGTAAACTCGAGCTAAGCTTTCTTAAGGAGAAGAATAGCAAAATAATCGAAAGCTCATCCGATGCCATTATTATGATAAAAGCAAACGGTGTTATCGATAATGCGAATAAAACAGCGAAAGAGTTTTTTGGAATTGAAGAGCAACACACCCAATTTGATGAATTATTTAACTACAATGACGAAGATTTTCAGGGCATTGCTCAGGCACTTAAAGAAGGAAAACGGTGCTCATTCGAAGCGGTACATATTGCCGATGAAAATACCCACTACTTTTCGATTACCATGGCTCCTATTTTTGATGCGGCTAATCAAGAATTTCAAATAGCGGCAATATTACGCAATATTGATTCGCTGAAATGTGCTCAACATCAGCTTGAAAAGCTCAATGGTTCACTGGAAGAAAAAGTAAAGATGCGCACAGCCGAGCTTGAAGAAGCAACCGAAAAAGCATTAGCGGCAAGTAAAGCTAAAAGTCAGTTTGTTGCCAATATTTCCCATGAAATTCGGACCCCGATGAATGGTGTACTCGGTATGCTAGAAATGCTTGAAGAAGAACTGCTTACCCCACAGCAAAAAAAATATTTACATTACGCGAATAGTAGCGCTAATTCTTTAATGACGCTGATAAACGATATTCTTGATTTTTCGAAAATCGAGGCAGGCAAACTCGATTTAGACTGTCACGAATTTGATCTGGTATCTGTGTGCAGTGATTTAGTGACATCGATGGCAGTGCAAGGACAGAAAAAAGGCATTGAAGTACTTTTTGATTGCAGTGGCATTACACGAAGAACGGTTATGGGTGACAGTCATCGACTAAAACAAATCTTAAATAACCTGTTAAGTAACGCCTTTAAATTTACCCACCAAGGGCATGTTAGCCTAACAGTTACACAGCTGTCTGTTGAGAAAAATAAGCTAATGTTGAATTTTTCGGTGTGTGATACTGGGATTGGAATTTCAAAAGAGAATCAAGATAAGCTTTTTGAGGTGTTTACCCAAGAAGACTCGAGTACAACGCGTCATTACGGTGGAAGCGGCCTTGGTTTGTCAATCAGTCGCAAGTTATCGCAACTTATGGGCGGTGATATCATAGTAGAAAGCGAAAAAGGGAAGGGCAGCTGTTTTATCGCAAGTGTTTGTGTCGCACCTTCAGACATATCCATACAACACAGTGTTATTGCAGCATTACCTGAAAAACGGATGGGTATCGCGGTGCAGTACGATAAATTGGCAACCAACCTTGAAAAACAACTTACTATGCTATCAGAGCCTGCACCCAAACAGCTACTTAGGTTAAATAACGTGACAGAGGCAGAACTTAAGTTACTTGATTTAGTGATTGTTGAGCACAAACATCCCTTATTCGAGCTAGTGTTGAATTGGGCGAGAAATCATCTGCAAAAACATGCACTCATCTTAGGGGTTATGTCATCACTTGCCAAAAAATATGACTTACCAGCTAATGTAATGGTGATTGCAAAACCCATTACGCCTGATGAATTAAGCTATCGATTAGCGCTATTATTGAATAATAGTCAGCAGTTTGTTGAGCATGTTAAAAGCACAGATAAAGAGCAAGTTAGAATTGATTTGAGCGATAAACATATTCTTATCGTTGATGATAATTTAATTAATATTGAAGTGAGTAAAGCCATCCTTCGCGACAGCAATGTAACTATTGAATCAGCCAATGATGGCTTTGAAGCATTAGAACTTTTGAAAAATAGTAAGACAATATTCGATTTGATTTTAATGGACTGTCAAATGCCCAACTTAAATGGTTATGACTGCACAAAGGAAATCAGACAAGGTAAAGCAGGCGATGCTTATCAAGATGTGATCATCATTGCTATGACAGCCAGTGCCATGGCTGGCGACAGAGAAAAGTGTTTAAGTGTTGGCATGAACGATTACATTACAAAACCCATTAAGCAAGCCACATTACGCAATAAATTGTCGATGTGGCTCAAAGGTTAAACAGCTTATGCCGCATCTTGGCTTTTGTCGAAGGCGGGGGTTGGGTTTAGTTTGCTGATATCTGCAGAGTGAATGACTTTTTGTGTTTCGCTCCAATGTAGTAGCTCGATTTTCCCGCAACTGTTTTCAACAAGCGCTGTGCAGTTTTCTATCCAATCTCCGTCATTGCAATACACAATATGATCGACAATTTTCACCGCAGGGTGATGAATATGACCACATATAATGCCATCAACGCCTTGTTTTTTTGCTTCATGAATTGCTGCATTTTCAAAGGCTTCAATTGCTGCACGCGCTTTGTGTACGCGTGCTTTGACCCACGAAGCAAGTGACCAGTAATTCCCTCCAAATAAACGTCTAATTCGGTTTGTCCAGCGGTTTAAAAAGAGTAAAAAATCATATCCAGCATCACCCGCTATGCTAATTAGCTTGTTGTAACGGGTTGCTGAATCAAAGTCATCACCGTGCAAAAGTAAAAAACGTTTATTCGCCTTCGTGGTGTGTATATATTTTTTATGAACTTCTATACCAAATAATGACTCGTTGGCGTAATGACGAAAAGTTTCATCATGGTTTCCTGGTATGTAAATAACACGCGTACCGTCTTTGGCTTTTTTTTGAATAAGCGCAAGTACATCATAGTGACTTGGGTGCCAGAAAAACTGCCGTTTCATTGACCATAAATCAACTATATCGCCAACAAGGTAAAGTACATCACATTCGATAGAATTTAAAAAGTTTAATAAATACTGAGCTTGGCAGTCTTTGTAACCTAAGTGAACGTCGGAAATCCAAACGGCAGGATAGTGAGTTTTATTACTGCTAGTCGTGTTATTCATGGCATTTACTCATGGTGTAATAAGCTAAATGCTAGGGATAGAAGGTGACATTAAAAAGACGGTTTAGCGAAACATCTATGACAAAGTGCTCATGATCAAAAAAACCGCCGAAGCGGTTTTTTTAACTGAGATAGCGTAAAAGGTTTAGCCTTTTACTAATGCCGCAATTTCAGCGATTGCAGTGTCTAAATCAAGCATGAGCTTTTCACCCGTACGACGGTTTTTAAGCTCAACTTTATTCTCATCTAGGTTTCGTTCACCAATGACCAGTGTGTAAGGCACACCGAGTAATTCCATGTCGTTGAACATAACACCTGGACGCTCTTTACGGTCATCAAATAACACATCGATACCTTGCGCTTTTAGACCGTCATATAAGTTGTTTGCAATATCAGGAATACGATGAGATTTATGCATGTTCATAGGAACGATGGCTAAATCAAACGGTGCAATAGGTTGTGGCCATTTAATACCGTATTCATCATTATTTTGTTCAATGGCTGCGGCAACGATACGCGATACACCAATACCATAACAACCCATTGTCATGATCTGATTTTTACCTGACTCGCTTAATACACCTGCTTTCATTGCTTCAGAGTATTTAGTACCCAGTTGGAAGATATGACCAACCTCAATACCGCGCTTAATTTGTAACGTACCTTGGCCACATGGGCTAGGATCGCCTTCAACAATATTACGAATATCGGCAACTTCATAGTTTTCAACATCGCGGTCCCAATTAATGCCGCTAAAGTGCTCGCCATCTTTGTTTGCACCGGCAACAAAGTCAGCCATTACATTGGCAGTGCGGTCTACAATAATAGGCATGTTTAGACCAACAGGGCCTAGTGAGCCTGGTTTCGCGCCAATGGCCGCAACGATGTCTTCTTCTTTAGCCATTTCAAGAGGTGAATCAACAAGCGGGTGTTTCTCTGCTTTTAGTTCATTTAATTCATGATCACCACGTACGATAAGAGCCACTAAACCACGTTGTTCGTTTTCATCAGGTGCGCCATACACAATCAGTGTTTTAACGCCACGATGAGGTTTAACCCCGTAATGCTCTTTTAGCTCAGCAATTGTTTTTGCATCTGGCGTAGGGAATACCTTAAGCTCTTTTGTCGCTGCTGGACGTGCATCTGTTGGTGCAAGCGCTTCAGCTTTTTCGATATTTGCTGCGTAATCACTTGCATCACTGAATGCAATGGCATCTTCACCAGATTCAGCCAGTACATGAAACTCATGCGACACGCTACCACCAATAGAGCCGGTATCAGCAATAACTGGACGGTAATCAAGACCCAGACGCTCAAAGATATTGCAGTATGCTGTGTGCATTACTTGGTATGTTTTTTCTAAACACTCGTCACTTAAATGGAAAGAATACGCATCTTTCATGGTGAATTCGCGTGCACGCATCACACCAAAACGAGGACGCACTTCATCACGTACTTTTGTTTGTACTTGATAAAGAGTCAGTGGAAGTTGTTTATATGAGCTTACTTCTTTACGAACGAAATCAGTGATAACTTCTTCGTGCGTCGGACCAAGTGCGAATGGGCGATTGTGGCGGTCATTAATACGCAGTAATTCAGGACCAAATTGCTCCCAACGGCCCGATTCTTCCCATAAGTCAGCTGGCTGGATAATCGGCATTAGCATTTCGATTGCGCCGGCTTTATCCATTTCTTCACGTACAATGTTTTCTACTTTTTTCAGTACGCGTAAACCAGAGGGCAACCACGTGTATAAACCCGACGCAACGCGGCGGATCATGCCAGCTCGTAGCATTAATTGATGAGAAACAATCTCAGCATCAGACGGAGTTTCTTTAAGTGTTGCGAGTATATATTGACTGGTACGCATCTCTATTCCAAGTAGTGTTAAAATTATTATCGTTTACTCAAATCATTTGAGTAGTAACAAGGCGCTCAGTTTACCAGCGGAAGCGGTGACACTAAAGCGCTAAGTGTTAAAAACTAGCATTTTTCGATGCTGGTTACAGTATTATGGTCGCCAGTAACAAACCAACGAATATTAAAATCATATAATGTCATGCCGTAGCTTTGTGTTGATTCACGTTGCTTTTTGTAAGCAGGGCGTGGGTCTTGCTTTAACACATTGCTGATAAAGGCTTTTAATTCGGGATAATCGGTTTGTTTAGCGATAAAAGCAAGCGATTCTTCGCTAAATTCTACACTCATATCTGTTTCTGGGCGGGTGTCGGCAAAGCCAGCACTGGCCTCATGCATTGCATCTGAGTAAGGTAAATAGGGTTTGATGTCTAAAATAGGCGTGCCATCAAGTAAATCAATACCCGATAACAATAAGCTCAACTGGCCATTTTTGTATTCAATGCCTTCAAGTTTTACGGCACTCATACCGATTGCGTTGGGTCTAAACGTGGCACGCGTTGCAAATACACCTTTACGCTCGTTACCCCCTAAGCGAGGAGGGCGTACCATAGCTGAATAGCCTTTGTCTGCTGTTTCATGAAATCTAAATAGCAGCCAAATATGACTAAACTCATCGAGGCCACGCACAAATTCTTCACGATTGAAATCAGCTGTAAAAACGAGTTTTGCTTTTGCTTCGGGTACTAAACGTGGTTGCCGTGGTATGGCAAACTTTTGTTTATAAGGAGAATGGATATGCCCGACAGCCGTTAATTGATATTCGCTCATAATGCGTTGTAATTAGGAAAAACTGCCATCATTTTACATGCAAACACAAAAAAAGGCAGTCTGGGCTGCCTTTAAACATTTAAACTAAGTGGTCTAAATTAAAACATGTACTGAAAAGAGACCGATGCGACATCCATATCAGGGTCAATATCATCTTCAAGCTCATAACGCTCATACTCAAAACGTACTTGCATATTGGTAGTAAAAGCATACTCAATACCTGCGCCATAAAATACATCGCCGCCATCTGTATCTGCACTAATGCTGCCAAGATCACCTAAATCTTGTTCCACTTCGGCATCCCATTCAAGCCACCCGCCTTTCGCATACACTGAAAAGCTCTCAGTAATGGGGGCAGCAAGCCTCGCTGCGAGGGAAATACCATCAAGCTCTACTTTTGAATCAATGTCACTTGCTTCATCAAAGTTTTGATAGGCAAGCTCTAGGCTTAAGTACTTATTGAACTGTGTCCCTATGTAGCCTTTAAGCATTTGTGAATCATCATCGAAATCGGTGTCGTTTTCACTGTCTTCAAATTGGAAAGAGTATTGACCATAACCAATACCAGTATAAATACGAGGAGAATCCATTTCGGAAGTATCTGCATGGGCAGCATTATTAAAACCAAGTAGTGCTAAAGAAAGTGCAGAAATTGAAATTACTTTAATCATTTAATAGCTCCTTTAAAAAATAAATAAACGATGTATTCATATCGCTCGTAGGAACTACTGCACTGAATATGCCAACATATTTTATACGCTTAAAGTATTGGTTTTAACACTGTTTTAGGCTTTTTTTGCGCAGTATGATTAATCAGTGATCAGCTGTTCAGTTTCATATGCGCAACAATTTCAATCAGCTATGTAGAAGTTACTTAACTACGCTTTTTGCAGTAATGTTTCTGTTTCAATGGCAATCTCTTTCATTTTAATTGCGTAGTTTTCGATTTTCTTTTCTTCATCAGTTTCAGCTGTGTAGGTCGGTACCGCGATAGGGTAACCCGCTTCATCCATTGCTATGAAACTAATAACACAGTGATTTGTTTCGACTAAGTTTTGTGTTTTAGGGTCGCCGCAACGCACTTGAATAAAAATTTGCATACTTGTTTTACCGGTATGCGCAATACTGGCTTTAACTTCAACAATTTGTCCGACAAGAATTGGGCGCTGGAATTTAACGCCAGCAACAGACACGGTGACACAGTAGTGACCGCTCCAACCCGCTGCACAGGCATAGCCTGCTTGGTCTATCCATTTCATTACAACACCTCCGTGTACTTTACCTCCAAAGTTCACATCAGTAGGCTCAGCTAAAAAACGAAAAGTTACACTTGATGACGGCATATATCACTCACTATAAATTTAAACACGACTAAGGGGTTGCTTACCTTTCAAGGTTAAATTTGCAGCAGTCTGTGTGCGATTCAGTCAAGGCAGCGGCTATAGCGTGTGGTTATCCCCATGAATAGCCGATAACGCAGCATCAAAACCAAACAGGCGCTCCCCTTTGAGTTATGCTTAGGGGCGCTTTACTCTTTGTTGCTCGGTTTTTACTTAGCTCACTAGCTTACTAACCACGCGCCGTGATTTAAGCGTCCCAAGTTTGAACAAATCTTAATCTGCAAAGGTAAACAGATCTTAAGCATAGACTAAAAAAGGGGCCGAAGCCCCTGCAATTTAGGATAAATAGTAATTAAATGAGTAACGTGCGTTACATATTAGGGTAGTTTGGTCCACCCGCACCTTCAGGCGTGACCCAGCAAATGTTTTGACTTGGATCCTTAATATCGCAGGTTTTACAATGCACGCAGTTTTGTGAATTGATCACAAACTCTTTTTGGCCTTCGATTTCTTGAACTTCATAAACCCCTGCAGGACAATAACGTTGTGCTGGTTCGTCAAACTTCACTAAATTTACGTTAATTGGAATGCTGTTGTCTTTGAGCTTTAAGTGACAAGGCTGAGATTCTTCATGGTTCGTATTTGATAAAAACACCGACGATAATTTATCAAAGCTCAGTTTGCCATCGGGTTTGGGATAACTAATCTTTTCGGCTCTGCTTGCATCATCAAGTGTTGCATAGTCAGGTGTATTGTCTTCAAACTTGAAGGGAAGTTTCCCTGCAAAGATATTTTGGTCAAGTGTGTTGTATGCGCCACCCAAAAATTTACCTAACTTGTGCATAACAGGGCCAAAGTTGCGTGATTGATACAGCTCTTTATAGGCCCAGCTTTGCTCAAATGCGGTTGCATATTCAGCTAAATCGCTATTTTCTTTGCCTTGAGCAAGCGCCTCAACAATCACATCGGCAGCGACCATGCCTGATTTCATAGCCGTGTGATTACCTTTAATTTTAGCAAAATTCAGTGTGCCGGCATCACACCCGACAATTAAGCCACCAGGAAAATGCATTTTTGGTAAAGAGTGCAGGCCGCCTTTTGCTATCGCACGAGCGCCATACGCAATACGTTCACCGCCTTCTAATACGTCTTTAAAGATTGGGTGATGTTTCATGCGTTGAAATTCATCAAACGGACTCAGGTGCGGGTTTGAGTAATTAAGGTCGACAATTAAACCAACCACAACTTGGTTGTTCTCGCTGTGATACATAAACGCACCACCGCTTGTATCACCCGTTAGTGGCCAACCAGTACCATGAACCACAGTACCTTGTTTATGTTTGCTTTCGTCAACGTGCCAAATTTCTTTAAAGCCTAAGCCGTAGTGCTGGGGTGATGCATCTTTATCAAGCGCAAAATGATTAATAAGCTCTTTGCCTAAATGACCACGGCAACCTTCAGCAAATACTGTGTATTTTGCTCTTAATTCCATGCCCGGCATATAGCCGTCTTTTTCATTACCGTCTTTATCAAGACCCATATCGCCGGTAATAATCCCTTTCACGGTGTCGTCTTCGATAATTAAAGAGTGCGCACTAAATCCGGGGAAAATTTCTACCCCTAGATTTTCTGCTTGTTCAGCTAAAAATCGACATACATTGCCCATCGAAACAATATAGTTGCCATCATTGTGGAACGTTTTGGGGCTCGCAAAGTGGGGGATGCTGGTGGCTTTTTCACTGTTATTAAACCAATAAATGTCATCCTGAGTCACTTTTGTTGAAACAGGCGCTCCTAATGATTGCCAATCTGGGAGTAGCTCATCAAGTGCGCGTGTCTCGAATACTGCACCCGATAAAATATGCGCGCCCACCTCAGAGCCTTTCTCTACCACACAGATCATTAATTCTTGTTGTTTTTCTTGTGCTTGTTGTGCCAATCGAATAGCTGTTGATAAACCCGCTGGGCCTGCGCCTACGATAACAACATCAAATTCCATGGTTTCGCGTTCGACCATATAAACCTCTTATCAGTGACGGACCTGCATTAAAAGAACCGTATTTCATACTTGCAAATGAAACGTTACAGGCTGTGAATACTTTAAGGTTATTTTAGGTTGACGTTTACGTCAACAGGAAGTAGTCTGAAATCATAAAATAAATAAGTTGACGTAGACGTCAGCTTTAAGAACACACAATTGATGGAGTCACGATGAAAATCCTCGTTCCAATTAAAAGAGTAATTGACTATAACGTCAAAGCACGCGTTAAAGCAGATAAATCGGATGTTGATTTAGCTAATGTAAAAATGGCGATGAACCCGTTTTGTGAAATTGCAATTGAAGAAGCTATTCGTTTGAAAGAAGCAGGCACGGCAACAGAAGTTGTGGCTGTAACTATTGGTAATAAATCATCTCAAGAGCAATTACGTACAGCATTAGCACTGGGTGCAGATAAAGCGATTCATATCGAAACTGAAGAAAAACTAGAGTCGCTACACGTAGCGAAGCTATTAAGTAAGATTGTTGAGCAAGAGTCACCCGAGCTGGTTATTTTAGGCAAACAATCGATTGATTCAGACAATAATCAAACAGGTCAAATGCTCGCTGCTTTAACAGGACGTGGCCAAGGTACTTTTGCCTCTAAAGTTGATGTGCAATCAGGTACTGTGAATGTTACGCGTGAAGTAGATGGTGGTTTACAAACTGTCGCGCTTAAATTACCTGCCATTGTAACGACAGATTTACGCCTAAACGAGCCGCGTTATGCATCGTTGCCAAATATTATGAAAGCAAAGCGCAAACCGTTAGAGGTCATTGCTGCAGATAGCTTAGGTGTTGACCTTGCTCCGCGCATTCAGCTTGTTGAAGTTAATGAACCTGAAAAACGTTCAGCCGGTATTATCGTTGAAGATGTGGCGACGTTGGTTGAAAAGTTAAAAACAGAAGCGAAGGTGATCTAAATGAAAACATTAGTGATAGCTGAACACGACAACGGTGTTCTAAAGCCTGAAACACATAAAACAATGACCGCTGCTGTTAAATTAGGTTTTGACGTTGATTTATTATTAGCTGGTGAAAATCTAGCGGCTATGAGCGAAAAGGCAGCGTCGATCGCCGGTGTTAGCAATGTACTAGTCGCTGACGATACCGCTTACGCTCACCAATTAGCTGAGAATGTGGCTGATCTTGTTTTATCTCTTAGTGACAATTATTCACACATTGTGGCAAGTGCTACGACAACGGGCAAAAACTTTATGCCACGTGTTGCGGCCTTATTAGATGTTGCGCAAATCTCAGAAATTATTGATGTGATTGATGCTGACACGTTCAAGCGTCCAATTTATGCAGGTAATGCAATTGCAACCGTTAAATCACTCGATACTAAAAAAGTAATCACTGTACGTGCAAGCAGCTTTGATGTGGCCGCTGAACAAGCCCCTGTTTCTGTCTCAGCGATTGATAGTAAAGGGTCTGCGGGCTTAAGCGAGTTTGTATCACAAGAACAAACTGAATCAGAGCGTCCTGAGCTCACGGCAGCACCGGTGGTTATTTCGGGTGGCCGAGGTATGCAAAATGGTGAAAATTTTGCGTTATTAAACGGTATCGCTGACAAACTAGGTGCGGCAATTGGCGCGTCTCGTGCTGCAGTTGACGCGGGCTTTGTGCCAAATGATATGCAAGTAGGTCAAACGGGTAAAATTGTTGCCCCTGATTTATACATTGCAGTAGGTATCAGTGGGGCCATTCAGCATTTGGCGGGTATGAAAGACTCAAAAGTCATTGTTGCAATAAATAAAGACCCTGACGCACCTATTTTCCAAGTGGCTGATTATGGTTTAGTTGCTGACTTATTTGATGTATTACCCGCGCTTGAAAACGCACTGTAATACATAACGATTCTGGTTGTTAAAAGCTGTTCACCTTCTAGGTGCGCAGCTTTTTTTATACTCGTTTCTATCTGAATACGAGCAAGGCGTTATTCATGAAACTAACGCGCGACTTTTCTTTATCGAAAATCGGCATGTTACATAAACTTGCTTTGGGGCTTTATTTTCTCTGATTAGCTTTACCGGCTTTAACTGTTCCTTAGTACGGTTTAGACGAACTTTTACTGAGCTCAATAGACTGTTTTATTCGCCTACAAGTTTATGCGCCTTCAAGTTGTTTTTTAGACATAAGAGGTCTTCTATTGGTTACACCTCTATTAATTCACTGCTAAATACCCTTGGTTGCTCATTTTGGCTTGCACTTGTGGAGACTTTAATAGCATTACTAGTTTTTCGCCAATCAGCTTAGAGCGGGGCGATTGGGTATTAACTATCAGAATTAACGGTCTTACAAATTCATAATCACCATTTTCTATCGTTTCTTTGGAAGGTTTAACGTTATTAATTGATAACAGTGTTACTTTATTAATGCGTCTATCGTCTTCGAGTTTACTTATCGCACCGTAAGAGTCGTAGGCAATCGCGTTTGGAATCCGTTGAACAATGCCCAGCGCTTGGTTGAAATGGTCATATAGGCTCACTCGCTGGTTAGAAAACAAGCCTCTGTTGCCTGCATTTTTTAGTCTTATGTAGTTTGTATCGGGGTCTTTAATGTAATCAAGTTCGAGAAACTCTAAAAACACATCAAAACTGCCGTGATGAGTCCCTTTACTAAAAAGTAGGATCTCATCATTTTTGTTACTTAATTTTGGTGTTTTTGATGACAGGCTAGACCACGTGTTTATTTTACCTTGGTAGATGCTTCTAAGCTCATTACTGGTCAGGTTGTCGATATTCAATGAACTATTGATGAAAAAAGCAAGCGCATCTTGTGCAATCACAATTTGCTTTAAATAATGCCACTTCTCTTGTTCAATCTTTGTCAGGTATCGTGAACTGCTGCCAATATCAATCACATTGTCGGCAATGGCTTTTATGCCTTTATCACTGCCCATGGGTCTAATTTGTATTGAGTTGCCAAAGCCATTGTGTAACTCGTCCTTAATTTCTACAAGCAGCTCTGTAACGGTCGTTGATCCTGCGATTAAAATCGGTTTCGCATTAATGGGTTCTTCAAGGGCAACCAAGCGGGGCGATAAGGTAAAAATAGCGGTGAGGGTTAATATCTTAAGAGAGTGTATGAGCATGTCTGATAATAGCTCCTTTATAAATCACTAACGTTGACTATAGAGTATAGATTGGCTTTTGTAATTATAATGCTGGTGATTTAATTGAGAAGGCTGCGTATTTACAGGTATAAAAAAACCAGCCAATGGCTGGTTTTTAACACTAACATTTAAGCTTGCTTAGTAAGTCGCGCTGCCTTTAGTACGTGGGAATGCAATAACGTCACGTACGTTACCCATACCCGTTACATAAGCGACTAAACGCTCAAAGCCTAGGCCAAAACCAGAATGTGGTACTGTGCCGTATTTACGTAGGTCACGATACCAGCTGTAGTCTTCTTTATCTAAGCCCATTTCTTCTAAGCGTTGGTCAAGTACGTCTAAACGTTCTTCACGCTGTGAACCACCAATGATTTCGCCGATACCAGGCGCAACAACATCCATTGCTGCTACTGTTTTGCCATCTTCGTTTTGACGCATGTAGAAGGCTTTAATATCGCGTGGGTAGTTTTTAATAACAACAGGCGCATTAAAATGTTCTTCTGCTAAGTAACGCTCGTGCTCTGATTGTAAATCTACACCCCATTCAACAGGGAATTCAAACTGTTTACCACAGGCTTTTAAAATTTCGATAGCGTCAGTGTAGTCAACTTGTGCAAAGTCTTTGGTTACAAACTCTTCTAAACGTGAAATGGCCGTTTTCTCAACACGTTGTGCGAAAAACTCCATGTCGTCACGGCGCTCAGTTAATACGGCATTAAAGACATACTTAAGCATATTTTCAGCAAGTTTTGCGATGTCTTCTAAATCAGCAAACGCAACTTCAGGTTCTACCATCCAAAATTCGGCTAAGTGACGCGATGTGTTTGAGTTCTCAGCACGGAAAGTCGGGCCAAAGGTATAGATTTTAGACATAGCAGACGCATACGTCTCACCGTTCAACTGACCAGATACAGTTAAGAATGCTTCTTTACCAAAGAAGTCTTCACTGTAATCGATATCGCCTTTATCTGTGCGTGGTAGATTTTGCATATCAAGTGTTGATACACGGAACATTTCACCGGCACCTTCACAGTCACTTGCTGTAATGATAGGCGTACTGATCCAGTAAAAACCTTGCTCATGATAAAAACGGTGAATAGCTTGTGCTAAACAGTTACGAACACGTGTTACTGCACCTATAATGTTAGTGCGTGGGCGTAGGTGCGCATGCTCGCGAAGGTATTCAATACTATGACGTTTAGCTGACATAGGGTAGGTGTCTGGGTTTTCTACCCAGCCTAATACTTCAACCGTGTTTGCTTGAATTTCAAACGACTGACCTTGGCCAGCAGATTGCACAAGCACACCTGTTACAGAAACAGAACAACCCGCCGTTAAACGTGTAACTTCATCATAATTATTAAGTGAATTAGGTACTACCGCTTGAATAGGATCAAAACACGAACCGTCATGAACGGCTAAAAATGAAATTCCTGCTTTTGAATCGCGGCGTGTACGGATCCAGCCTTTTACTGTTACTTGGCTGTCTACCGCAACCTTGCCTTTTAATAGCTCTGAAATCGCTAAGTGGCTCATCTTCACTCCAATGATATAAGTTGCCTAATATTATAATGCTGTGCATTGCACTTGAATCGACTATCTTACCTTCGTAAATCAAATAAAAAAACTATTCCGGCACACTCTTTAGCAGTTTTTCTTCAATTGGATAAAATAGCATCAATATTTTGCGTTAAAATGACGATTATTTAAATTCTCGCTGCGCTAATTGGTTATTTTGTGGCATTATTATCAATCCTAAACAAGAAATCGTTTCTTATTGTTTTTAACTTATTTGTATTACAGGTGCTATGAAACAAGTTTTTATTCTTCGCGGCTTACCCGGCTCAGGTAAATCATATTATGCGCAAAGCCTTGCCGATGAATTGGTGGCTGGTAATGAAAGTGATTATGTTGTGTGCGCAACCGATGATTATTTTTATAACAGCGAAGGTGTCTATCAATTCGATAAATTTAAGCTCCCTGAATATCATAATTTAAACTTAGCGCGATTTATTAATGCCTTAGCTGAAGAAATCCCCTTGGTGATTGTAGATAACACCAATATAAAAAAATGGGAATTTATTGCCTATGCACAAGCTGCTACGGCGTTAGGTTATCAGGTTAAAGAAGTGATTGTAGGTGAAATCAAAGACAAGTCACTTCAGCATTTATATGCTAAACGCTGTGAGCACAAAGTGCCGCTAAGAATGATAAGCAAAATGGCTTATATGTTTGAATGGTAAAAGGAAGCATACGCTTCCTTTTTTTATGTCTAGAACATATTTTGGCTAATGGCGTCATCAATTG
Source organism: Pseudoalteromonas sp. MB41 (assembly GCF_020966275.1). Taxonomy (NCBI): domain Bacteria; kingdom Pseudomonadati; phylum Pseudomonadota; class Gammaproteobacteria; order Alteromonadales; family Pseudoalteromonadaceae; genus Pseudoalteromonas; species Pseudoalteromonas sp. MB41. The sequence continues at coordinate 78,609 of NZ_JAJJZF010000002.1, forward strand.
CGCCACACAATTTTTCTAAGCAAGTTTCGCTGCTAATGTACGGTGGCATTAAGTAAATAAGTTTTCCAAATGGGCGGATCCAAACCCCTTTTTCTACAAAAAACTGTTGTATTTTAGCCACATCAACACGGCGGTTTAGCTCTACCACACCAATTGCACCAAGTGTCCGTACATCCACCACATTGGCATGTTGCTTACATTTGCTTAGCTGCTCAGTAAGCACCTCATTAATATGCACAATTTGCTCTTGCCAAGGCTGCTCTAGTAATAAATCAATACTTGCACAGGCTGTCTCACAGGCCAGCGGATTCCCCATGAATGTGGGGCCATGCATAAGTACACCGGCTTCGCCTTCACTTATGCCAACGGCCACCTTTGATGTCGTTAATGTGGCTGATAACGTCATCATCCCTCCGGTGAGTGCTTTACCAATACACATGATATCGGGCTCAATGTCGGCATGTTCAACGGCAAAAAGTTTGCCAGTACGGCCAAACCCAGTGGCAATTTCATCACATATAAGCAGTACATTGTACTTATCGCAAAGTGCTCTTATATGGCGAAGATACTCAGGGTGGTAAAAGTTCATCCCCCCTGCGTTTTGTACTATAGGTTCAATTATAAAAGCGGCGACGTCTTGATGATGCTCTTTAAAGTAAACCTCGAGTGTTTCTGCTTCATGTATATCAAAGGTTTCATTAAAGCGGGAGACGGGGGCCGGTACAAACACATGCTCAGGGAGAAACCCAGAGTACATACTGTGCATAGAGTTAACCGGATCGCATACGCTCATTGCTGCGAAGGTATCACCATGATATCCCTTAAGCGGGGTCATTAATTTTTGTTTGGTTTTAATACCTTGGCTTAACCAATACTGCAATGCCATTTTGATAGCTACTTCGACACTTACAGAGCCGCTGTCTGCTAAAAACACTTTATCTAATGTTGATGGTGTGATCTCAACGAGCTTTTTGGCAAGTTCAACCGCAGGTTTATGGGTTAAACCACCAAACATAACATGGCTCATTTTACCTAACTGTTTGGTAATGGCTTCGTTTAGTACAGGATGACAATAACCGTGAATCGCACTCCACCACGATGCCATACCGTCAATGAGTGCTTCGCCTGTTTCTAAAAAAATGCGGTTCGCTTTTGCATGGCTTACAGGGTAAACGGGAAGCGGGGTGGTCATGGACGTATAAGGGTGCCAAATATGTTCACGATCAAAATCTAAATCAATTGTTTGTTTATTGTGCATATGTAAACTTTACTCTACTTGGATTCGTTGACAATGTTACGTCAAGACGTAGACTAAGCCAATCAGACCGTCCTAATAAATTTAAAAAGAGAAGATTATGGAGCACGCAATTGTCCGTCACGATTGGACCCACCAACAAGTAAAAGCATTATTTGATATGCCATTTAACGATTTACTGTTTAAAGCGGCCAGTGTTCACCGCGAAAATTTCAATCCTAATGAAGTTCAAATTTCAACGCTACTTTCTATTAAAACGGGTGCATGCCCAGAAGACTGTAAATACTGCCCACAATCAGGACATTATAAAACAGATCTTGAGCGTGAGCGCCTTATGGAAGTAGAAAAAGTTGTTGAGCAAGCGCGTGCCGCAAAAGAAAAAGGGGCTACGCGTTTTTGTATGGGCGCTGCGTGGTCAGATCCTAAAGATCGCGACATGCCTTACATCGAAAAAATGGTGCAAGAAGTTAAAGAATTAGGCCTTGAGACATGTATGACTTTAGGCATGCTCGATAATCAAAAAGCGCACGCCTTAAAAGAAGCAGGACTTGATTATTACAATCATAACCTAGACACCTCACCAGAATATTACCAACAGATTATTACCACCCGTACTTATCAAGACCGTTTAAATACAATAGACAACGTACGCGATGCTGGCATGAAAGTATGCTCTGGCGGTATTGTTGGCATGGGTGAACAAGCCGCAGACCGTTATGGTTTATTGATGCAACTTGCAAACTTAGATCAGCAACCAGAGAGTGTGCCTATCAATATGCTGGTAAAAGTAAAAGGCACGCCACTGGAAGATGTCGATGACCTCGATCATTTTGAATTTATTCGCACCATCGCTGTGGCACGTATTATGATGCCAAAAAGTTATGTACGTTTATCGGCAGGGCGTACTGCGATGAACGAGCAAATGCAATCGATGTGTTTCTTTGCGGGCGCTAATTCTATTTTCTATGGTGATAAGCTACTCACAACAGAAAACCCAGAAGCGGATGCCGATATGATGCTGATTAAAAAGCTGGGTATGAACCCTGAAAAACGTGAAGATTATTCAGATGAAGCCGTCGCGGCGTCACTTTCTTCAAAAGTGGCTGACAAAGCAACATCAGAACTATTTTACGAAGCTTAAACACGTTATGCCTTTTGAATTTATTGCACAGCATCTTCAAGCGCGTAAAGAAGATGCTTTACTTAGGCAGCGCCAACTGGTCGAAGAGTCAAACGGACGCTTTATTCGTATTGCAGGAAAACAGTACTTAAATTTTGCCAGCAATGATTATTTAGGCTTCGCTGATGAACTCGTTACAGTGAGTGAGCTGCCACTAGGCAGTCACAGTTCAGCATTAGTAAATGGCTATAATAAACCGCAACAGGCTCTTGAGCAGCGCCTATGTGAGTTACTGGGTTATGAAAGTGCCATGCTTTTCAACAGTGGCTTTAGTGCAAATAGCAGTGTGTTAAAAGCCTTGTTTCACGATAAAGCTGTGGCGCAATCTGCTGCAATTTTTCAAGATAAACTCAATCATGCTAGTTTGATTGATGGCGGTCTCCATTCTCAAGCGGCGATGGTGCGGTTTAATCATAATGATTTAAAGCACTTAGAGTCACGCTTACAAAAATCGAAAGCTAAACATAAACTCATTGTGAGTGAAGGCGTGTTTTCGATGGATGGTGATAAAGCACCTGTTGCACAGCTGTGCGAACTTGCACATAACTATAATGCCTGGCTACTGATTGATGACGCCCACGGGTTTGGTGTGTTAGGTAAGCACGGGCTTGGTAGCTGTGAAGTGCACAAACCCGATTTATTGATCATTACATTTGGTAAAGCCCTCGCTAGCAGTGGTGCATGCTTGCTGGCGAGTAAATCGGTTATTGATTACATGCTGCAATTTAACCGTGATTATATCTATTCAACAGCCATGTCGCCTGTTATGGCAAGTAGTACGCGTGTACAACTAGAAAAAATACTGGCTGCTGATAATAAACGTATGCAGCTTTTTAAGAATATTGCGTATTTTAAAACATTAGCAAAAGCGAAAAACTTAGCGCTTATGGATTCAGATACAGCAATACAACCTTTGGTACTTGGCGATGCCGCACAAACGGTTGATGTGGCGAATAAGCTAAAACAGCGTGGAATTTGGTTAACAGCCATTCGTCCACCAACCGTACCTTTTAATACATCGCGATTAAGAGTCACGCTTAGCAGTGCCCATCAGCTCGATGATATAAACACGTTGGTAGATACGTTAGTGGAGTGCTTATGAGCCAATTAGCACACAGTACTGCTAACGGCGTTAAAGATCACAAGCTGTCCACAGCGAGTCAGTTTTCGAAAGCGGCTGCGCATTACAACAGCCATGCTAACGTTCAAAAGCAAGCAGCAGCGCATTTAATCAAACTGCTTGCGAATAAAAACCAACAGGGCGTTTGCCTCGATTTAGGTGCAGGACCGCTGGTTAATACAGCCCTATTGCAACAATATTTTGCAACGGTAGTGGCGATGGACTTAAGCCACGCCATGTTAAACACCGATAAAAGCCGTGAATATTTAAAGCTGTGTGCCGATATGGATAATTTGCCACTGCAAAAAAACAGTGTTGATTGCGTATTCAGTAATTTTGCCGTGCAATGGTCGGCAGATTTACCCTTGCTTTTTAAACAGCTGTTTGCCGTGCTTAAAGATAATGGTCGGGTGTATTTAAGTTGTGTTATTGCAGGCTCATTACACGAAATTAAACAGGCTTTTGCCTGTTTAGATGACCAATCTCGTATTAATCAATTTCACTCATCCGACAATGTCACACAGTATGCGAAGGCTGCTGGATTTAAGGTGAATTTTGCAGTAGATACCTGTTATACCGACGCTTATAAAAGCCCGCTTGAGGCAATACGTTCAATTAAGGCCATTGGCGCTACGTCATTACACAGTAATAAAAAGCGTCAGGGTCTTTTAACAAAGCAAGCATTGAATAACGTGTGCAAGGCATATCCTCTGGTTGATGGGCATGCTAGAGTGAGTTATCACGTCGTACTTTTAGAATTAGAAAAACAATGAAAGAATTTTTTATCACTGGCACGGACACCGATGCCGGTAAAACCCATGTCACCAGTTTATTATTAAAGCTGCTAGCACAACATAAACAACGAGCGGTTGGTTACAAACCCATTGCAGCAGGGGCTGAGATGGCTTTTGGTGAATTGGTAAATGAAGATGCGCTAACCTTAATGGAAAGCTCGTCTGTTGGTGCTAAGTACACAATTGTGAATCCGTTTACTTATGAGCCACCAATTGCTCCGCACATTGCCGCAGCGAAAGTTGGCGATAGGCTCACCTTTGAGAAACTAGATAGCGCGTATGAGAATGTGAAAGCACTCAATACTGATTATATTCTGACAGAAGGGGCCGGTGGTTGGTGCTTACCCATTAACGAAACTGACTTGTTATCTGATTGGGTTAAACAGCAAAACCTCAATGTTATTTTGGTTGTAGGCATGAAACTGGGTTGTTTAAATCATGCTTTATTGACTGCCGCTCATTTTAAAGCGTCGGGCGTAAACTGTGTAGGGTGGATAGCAAATCATGTTGACCCCACCATGCAAGAACAAGAGGCTAATTTACAGACCCTTAAAAACACTTTACCGTTTCCGCTATTAGGTATTACCCCCTACACAGAAAAAAAACCTAAATTAAATATTTATAAAACCTTACTTGAAATTTTATCCATTCACCCATAATAATTGAGTTGTTACTTTTGACATACTCTGTCACAATTGGTTGCAATTAGTTCCTTGTAACCAATTGCTTTAAAACTAAACTAAAGGTAGTAACAAGCTCAGTTAATTTTATTAACTAACGGTTTTTAATCATGCCGTTAGTTAATACAATTGGTATGTTTATTCTGAGGTTTTTATGAAGCGTGTATTCTTGTTTCTACTGACTAACTTAGCGGTCATGCTAGTGTTAGGTATTGTGTTGTCTATTGTGATGAGTGTACTGGGTATTAGTCATCGCAGTTTAGGCGGCATTCTAGTCATTTCGACCGTATTTGGTTTTGGTGGCTCATTTATTTCGTTATTTATGTCGAAATGGATGGCTAAAAAGTCAACGGGCGCTCATGTTATTGAACAGCCTCGTTCAGAAACTGAACAATGGCTTGTTTCAACTGTGGCTGCACAGGCTAAAAAAGCAGGCATTGCAATGCCTGAAGTGGCCATTTACGACAGCCCTGAAATGAACGCATTTGCAACCGGGCCTAGTAAAAACAACTCGTTAGTTGCTGTGAGTACAGGTTTATTACACAACATGAATCAAGACCAAGCGGAAGCTGTTTTGGCGCATGAAGTATCGCATATTGCTAATGGTGACATGGTCACGCTTACGCTTATTCAAGGCGTGGTGAATACCTTTGTTATCTTTATGGCAAAAGTATTGGCTGGTATTGTTGATAACTTTATCAATAGCGATGAAGAAGAAGGTGGCAGTAGCTGGACTTACTTCTTGTTTGATATGATTTTCCAAATGTTATTTGGTGTATTAGCGAGTGTGATTGTGGCCTACTATAGCCGTAAACGTGAGTTTTCGGCGGATGCAGGCGCTGCAAAACTTGTTGGCGCAGATAAAATGCGCAGCGCACTTGAGCGTTTAAAGCAAAACCACCCATCGCAACTAGAAGGTTCAATGATGGCATTTGGTATTGCAAGCGGTAAAGGTGTCGCTGAGTTATTCTCATCTCACCCGCCACTTGATGAGCGTATTAACGCCTTACGTTAAATAAACTGATAACGTGAGTTGCTAATTAACACATTAAAAAGCCAGCTTATTACTGGCTTTTTGTTTTTATTCACTTTGACTTTTTTCTCTTTCGAGTTGCTGTGGTAGTAATACTTCAACGATTTCTCTGGCTGGCAGTGTGTATCTCACACCGTCAAACATGACCGATGTGTGCTCATCAATACTCGTGATGCCTGTTAAGGTCCAGCCTTCGCCTCGTTCTTTGCAATAAACAGTGGTGGTTGGTTGAATTACTTTAAATTCTTCACTCATCGTACTAAACCTAATTGCTTGTAATTGCGCTTATAGTAAGACAATAATGCCTGCTCATAAAGTAAAAAGAAGAAATAGACGTGTCTTGTGATGACAACTATGCCTACGATTTAAGGCCCATACGCCATAAAGATTGCCAAGCAATATGGGAGATTTTAAAAGATCCTCAAGTGCAGTCATTTAATGACTATAAAAGTGATTTAACAAAAGGTGACGTATACGATTTTATTCAAGGTGATATCGAAGGTTTTTATAACCAGCAAGGTATACGTTTAGTGATTGTTTTACGAAGCAATGGCTTAGTAATTGGCAGTATTGGGCTATTTAACATAATAGATGGGCAGGGTGTGTTAGGCTTTGAACTCGCATCTCACTACTTTGGTAAGGGGATAATGCAAAAAGTGCTGTTAGAGTTTTTTCAAAAACTAAATGCGTTTATAACAACCCCTGTCGATAAAGTGCATGCAATCGTTCAACCCGAGAATACAGCTTGCATAAAGCTGCTTGCAAAATGTGGTTTTGAACTTAACAATGAGTTATGGACAAAACACATCACTTAAAGATGTTATTATAGTACAAGCTTGTTATGGCAAAATGGCTACTATAAAATGAGCGCCTGTTTAATGAGAGGACATTAAGTCGGTATGGCCAAAGCTAAACCTGTTTCGACTATTGAAAGTTATGGCATCTACAGTCATTGGGATGCAAAAGAAAAAGACCTACCACAAATCACTGAATTTACCACGGATGTGCCAGCCGAGTTAGATATCGAATTTGGCTTTATTGTTAATATTAAAAAAGCAAAAGGCCAAAAAATTAAGTTCTGTGTGTATCATCCAAATATTCCCGATGATGACGGTGAAATAATGCCGCCATTTGAAGGTGAAGAGTATGTAAAAACAAACGACTGGCAGTTTTACTTAGGCGATACTATCTGGGCGCCTGTTGATAATAAAGTGGGTATTTGGCGCATGACTATTGAGCTAAATGGCCATATAATTGCTGATAAATCGTTTAACTTACTGAAACCAAGCGAAGGCTCAGCCAACGATTTTTGGAAGCATCGCGGCTATTAAAAACCACAAGAGGGAATATGTACCAAGGAAGCTGTTTGTGTAGCAAAGTAACGGTAACAATTGCTGGTGGCATAGATTCAATTATTCATTGCCATTGCTCACTATGCCGTAAAAATTCGGGTACCGCTTATGCGACGAATGGGTTTATTCGCCGTGATGGGTTTGCAATTACACAAGGTAAGCAGTATCTGAGTGCGTTTGAATTTAAAGCCGGTAGAATACGTTATTTTTGTCGCTGTTGTGGCTCGCCTATTTACAGTGAAAATAAAGAGGATATGAGTCGTTTGCGTATACGCTTAGGTCTATTGGACAGCGATATTACAGAGCGTCCGATTAGTCATAACTTTGTCAGTTCGAAAGCCAATTGGGATACCTTCGACAGTGATATTCCATGCTATGATGGTTTTGAACCAAGCAGACGTAAGTAACCATTATGATAGCCACGACGCCCAAACCCCCGTATTACGCAGTTATATTTACGAACACCTTATCTGAGAACACCGCAGGCTATGAAGAAATGGCTAACCGTATGGTTGAGCTTGCCGAGCAACAACCTGGTTTTTTAGGCATGGAATCAGTGCGTGATGGTGTAGGGATTACCGTTTCTTACTGGCAAAGCCTAGATGCTATTAAGTCGTGGAAACAACATGTTGAGCACCTCAACGCTCAACAACTTGGTCGCGATAAATGGTATAACGCATTTACAACACGTATCGCAAAAGTAGAACGTGAATACTCGCTGTAGAATAGCAGTAACAATAAGAACACATCATACTCTATGTTTATTAATCACACTCTCAGCAATTGAGTGGGAAAGTATAATAGTTAATCGCAAGAACGATGGTTCAAGCCCTATGTAACATCTAATTTAGTCGAATTAACTTTGCAGAGCTGAGTTAATTTTGTTTATCTTTTGCATTTTTGTCGCTTCTTTATTACCAATAACATGTCTTAATTTTGTGCATAAACCCCAGTTGCATTTTGCACCCAGTTACCAGCAAACTGCATACGTAATATCAAAACAGTGACTTAATTTCTCCCCATGACATCGACAATACGCTAGGTATGTAAAAGTTCGCAAAATAGAGGAGTAAGGAAAAAATAAGAGTTTTCACAATGGTATTATCGATAACATCTTTTATGTGTATGTATTTAATACTCAATCAGCTTTTATTGATTTGAATGTAATTATCGTTATTGCAGTATCGTACAGGGTACGTTGGCAGAGAGAAGAGAGTTATTTATCTAAAAAATAAAGCCCACGATTGTGGGCTCTAAATTAAAACTTAATTACAATGTGTAATTGAAGCCGATGGCAATACCATCATCTTCGGTTTGCGACATTTGAGCTTCTTGCTCTGCATCATTGCTTGAAAAGTCACTAAAGTCTTTACGCGCTTCGATATACAAAATCGTGTCTTTGCCCATGAAATAGTGTGCGCCTAATACTGCAAACTGACGTTTGAACACATCCTCAGGATCTGCATTAAAGTTTGGCTGGATCACGTAATCGTCACCGGCATCAAACACGTTATAGGCAACAAAAGTACGTAAATTATTGTCGAATCGATAACTTAAAATTGATTCTAACCCGACAGCGTCTTTTATTAAGCGGCCAATGTTATCGGTGTCGTGGTTTTCGTTTTTGTTTATGTTGGCCGATGCATACCAGCCCGGTTTATAAAAGTCACCATAGGTAATGCCCGCACCATAAATTAGATCAGTGACCGATTGATTGCGCCCACCCGCGTATAAAACATCAAATTGTCCACGGTTTACACCCGCTGTTAATTTTAAATTATCAGTAGCAAAATAGGTGAGGGCAGCACCATAGGTTGAATTAAACTCTACTTTTTGCGCAGCGTTATTGCCTTGGTTCCAAAGCACTTCACATGAACTTCGTGATATATCGGCAATATCACATGTATAAAAATCATCAGATTTTAACTGGGCTTGCAGTGCAACATGAAACTTACCCCATGTATTACGGTATTGCAGTACTTTATCACCTCGACCGGTGCCGTTTACTGCACCATCGTCTTTATTATACGTATACACGCCAGCTGCGTTACCATCCCACACTAAACTAAAATTAGTGTTATAAACAACGTCATACCAAGCACCCCATTGTTTACCCAGCGTAATTTGACCATAGTCATCGTGCTTAATACCGACATAACCTAATCGATTATATAAAAACTCATCCTGAATTGATTCAAAGCGATTATTATAAATAATGTCACTACTGCCTACCGGGTTTACGCCCCATTCTAGTAATGCAAATGCATGCCATCCATTTTCTAATTGGCGCTTAAAATCAAAATTAATGCGTGACGCACCATTAACAACTTCTGTCTGACCTTGCGTGTTAATAATACGCGCATCGATAAAGCCGCCTACTGTGACACTGTTCGTTTCATCTTTGTAAATTTCGATTGCATCTACAGTGTAACTTGTAAATAAACCAGCAATCAGTGTGGCAGCGAGTGTTCTTTTCATAGAGTACCTTGTTTTATTATTGTCCCTAAGAGGTATAAATTAACTAAAAGATGAAGACTATCAAAGCTAAAATAAGGTAAAAAGTGAAAAAATATCATGAAAGGTACAGCCTTTGTGGAATATTTATTCATTTTCAGTTCACTTCATTGAATAATCAACGTGTTAGTCAGACTAAAAAATAGACACTTTTTGACTAAGTGTTCTTAGCATTAATTTAGTATTGGGTGTGTCTGCACCTAATCCATACAATAAAGTCATAAAATAACAATCAAGCAAGATTGCGGCTTTTACTTTGTTAAATTGTGGTTGGTCAGCAAAAACTAATGAATGCATTAGATCCATATGCTGCTGTTGAAATGTTTGCGAAAACAATCGTTGGCTAAAAAGCACTTTATAAAAACAATGGTGCAAACAATAAAATTGATAAAAATATTGTGCATAGTGATTAAGCTTAAGTCGGGGAGGGCGATGTATATCGGTCTCTTTTGCACGCTCTAACACATCTTTAAAACGCATGTCTAAACACGCCTCTAAAATTGCCACCTTATCAGAAAAATGATTAAACAAAGTGCCTACAGCAATACCGCTTGCTGTAGATATTTGCCTGGTTGACGTGTCGTTAAAGCCACTTTCAGTAAAGAGACTCCACGCTTCGTTCAGTATCCGTGAGTGCGTTTGATCGTGCTTTGTCATGTTTAGCCCATTGATTTATATTGCTAAATTTTTTAATGAGCGCGCTCATAAATAAAAGTGAGCATGCTCATTAAAGGTAGACTGCCCATTTGAAATTGTAAAATCACTGCGCGTATTTAAAGAAACTTTCATGGCGTGCAAAGCGGCTTTAGTTTAAAATTGCACGCAGTTTTATTTTTACTTTTACCCGCTGGAGGGTACCGCTATCATTAGTACAGCTAATATCACCATGCAATTTGGTGCTAAACCTTTATTCGAAAATATCTCAGCTAAATTTGGCGATGGCAACCGCTATGGTCTAATCGGTGCAAATGGCTGTGGTAAATCAACGTTCATGAAAATCCTCAGTGGTGAGCTTGAGCCATCAGCAGGAAATGTCAGCACAGATCCAAACGAACGTATCGCAAAACTAAACCAAGACCAGTTTGCTTACGAAGAGTTTTCTGTTATCGACACGGTTATCATGGGTCATAAAGAGCTGTGGGAAGTAAAAAAAGAGCGTGATCGTATTTATAGCTTACCCGAAATGAGCGAAGAAGACGGTATGAAAGTAGCCGATCTTGAGACCGAATTTGCTGAAATGGACGGTTACTCTGCTGAAGCTAAAGCAGGTGAGTTACTTATTGGCGTAGGTATTGGCACTGAACAGCATTACGGTCCAATGTCTGAAATTGCCCCTGGCTTTAAACTGCGTGTGTTACTTGCGCAAGTACTGTTCTCTGACCCAGATATCATGTTACTGGATGAGCCTACCAATAACTTGGATATTTACACTATTAAATGGTTAGAAGACGTGTTAAACCAACGCGACTGCACCATGATTATCATTTCGCACGACCGTCATTTCTTAAACTCAGTGTGTACACACATGGCTGATATCGATTACGGTGAATTACGTATTTACCCAGGTAATTACGATGAATATATGTTTGCTGCAACACAGGCTCGCGAACGTTTACTAAGCGAAAACGCCAAGAAGAAAAGCCAAATTGCTGAACTTCAACAATTTGTATCGCGTTTCTCTGCAAATGCTTCTAAAGCAAAGCAAGCTACATCACGCGCTAAACAAATTGATAAAATTCAGCTTGAAGAAGTAAAAGCGTCATCACGTCAGAGCCCGTTTATTCGCTTTGAACAAGAAAAGCAATTATTCCGTAATGCACTTGAGTTAACTAACCTTGCACAAGGCTTTGACGAGATGCTTTTCAGCGGCCTTGAGGGCTTAGTGGAAGTGGGCGAGCGCATTGCGATTATCGGTGAAAACGGTGTTGGTAAAACAACACTTTTAAATACTCTTGCTGGGCGTTTAGCACCAAAGCAAGGTGAGTATAAATGGTCTGATAACGCGAACATTGGTTATTATGCACAAGACCATGCAGATGAGTTCGAAAAAGACATGAACTTGTTTGAATGGATGGAACAATGGCAACAAGCAGGAGATGATGAGCAAGTTGTTCGTAGTTTCCTTGGTCGTATGCTGTTTTCACAAAACGACATCAAAAAATCGGTAAAAGTCATTTCAGGTGGTGAGCAAGGCCGTATGTTGTTTGGTAAGATTATGATGCATAAACCAAACATTTTGTTAATGGATGAGCCAACCAACCACATGGATATGGAATCTATCGAAGCGCTAAACTTAGCCCTTGAAGCGTACGAAGGTACATTATTGTTCGTTTCACACGATAGACAGTTTGTATCATCACTTGCAAATCGTATTTGGGAGATTAAAGACGGTAAAATTATCGACTTTAAGGGAACATATACTGAGTACCTAGCAAGTAAAGAAGCGTAATCGTTAAGTTACTGCTTAAAAGCCATGCAAGTCATGGCTTTTTTGTGCTTCTAGAGTCGCATCTTTATGTGACTTAGGTATATAATACACGCCACAAAATAAGGACAAAAGTCCGCTTTTATACCAATTTGCATGATTAAATTATCAGTTGGTATTAATCGCTTTTTTATAAAATAAATTGATTGAGGTGTAAATATGACTGTTGGCATTATTATGGGTTCCAAATCAGATTGGCCAACGATGGAACATGCGGCGTTAATGCTTGAAAAATTCGGCATTGAATACGAAACCAAAGTTGTTTCTGCACACCGTACTCCTCAATTACTTGCCGATTATGCAAGCTCAGCTGCTGAGCGTGGTATAAAAATTATTATAGCGGGTGCCGGTGGTGCTGCGCACTTACCTGGTATGGCTGCGGCGTTTACCTCGCTACCTGTATTAGGTGTGCCTGTTAAATCTAAAACGCTAAACGGTGTTGATTCATTATTATCTATCTGCCAAATGCCTAAAGGTGTTGCTGTCGGTACGCTTGCTATTGGTGAAGCTGGTGCGGCAAACGCGGGTCTACTCGCTGCACAAATTTTAGGTTGCCAACAGCCTGAAATCTTCGCAAAAGTAGAAGCATTCCGCAAAGAACAAACAGAGACTATTTTAGCTAACCCAAATCCTGCAGAGTAATATGAATATTTTGATTTTAGGTGCAGGTCAGCTAGCTCGTATGATGAGTTTAGCAGGCGCACCGCTTGATTTAAACGTGGTTGCTTACGATGTAGGCAGTGAAAAAATTATTCACCCTTTAACAGGTGAAGTTCACAGCAGCACATTACAACAAGCAATCGATAATGCAGATGCTATTACCGCAGAGTTTGAGCACATTCCCGATGATGTCTTAACACTGTGTTGTCAAAGCAATAAGTTTTACCCGGGCAAAGCAGCCATAAAAACTGGCGGCGACCGTGCATTAGAAAAAGCGTTACTCGATAAAACACACGTAGAGTGTGCGCCTTATCAATTAATCACCGAAAAAGCACATTTAATTGCCGCAGTTGAACGTTTAGGTAAACCGCTGGTAATTAAAACTTGCCAAGCTGGTTACGACGGAAAAGGCCAGTGGCGTTTAAAATCAGATGACGAAATTGAACAAATCTGGTCTGAAATGGCAGACTTCATTGCTTCAGGTACTGACTCTGCGCCACATTCAATCATTGCTGAAAAGATGATCCCATTTGACCGTGAAGTATCAATCATTGGTGCACGCGACAAAGCAGGGAACACGGTTATTTACCCATTAACCGAAAATCAGCATACCAACGGTGTATTAACGCTATCTGTTGCTGGCAAAGAAAAAGCGGCCATTCAAGAGCAAGCTGAGCGCGCGTTTAATAAATTAGCGCAAGAGCTTGATTATGTAGGTGTGTTAGCGATTGAATTCTTTGATGTGCAAGGTACATTGCTCGTTAATGAAATTGCGCCACGTGTGCATAACTCGGGTCACTGGACGCAGCAGGGCACTCACTGTTCGCAATTTGAAAACCATATGCGCGCAGTGGCGGGTTTACCTCTGGGTAGCACGGAGTTACTTCGCCCAACAGCGATGATTAACGTGTTAGGCCAACCATCTATCCCTCAATCAGTGCTGGCTACACACGACGTTACGAGTCACTGGTATGGCAAAACAGCAAAGCCGGGTCGCAAAATGGGGCACATTAATGTCTCTGCCGATAATCTTCATCAACTGGGTGAGCGTTTAGCGGCCCTTGCCGAAATTCTACCAGAAGAAGATTACCCAGGTGTCGCAAACACCAGTACACAGTTGATTTTAAACTAATCAGTTTAAATTGCTAAAAGCCGAGGTCTTCTCGGCTTTTTAATGCCATTACATGTATTTACGTCTCTTGTCTCAAAGAGCTTGCGTCTATAAATTCTTCCGATAGACTCCTATTTTTATACTAATATTAGCGTGCTATGTTCCATCCACGATTACAAACAGTCGTATTTGCGTTTTTTATGGCGTTATTTATGTCTGGTTTTATGTCATTGGTGATCAGCATTTTTAACGTTGGTTTTGTCGATAATATTGTGATTCTTTGGTTAAAAGCATGGGCTTTTGCTTTTTGTGTTGCATTTCCTACTGTGATTTTAATCGCGCCTTTGGTGCATAAATTAACAAACAGACTGATAAGAGCCCCGTTGTGATTGCTGAACGTCCCAAACAACTTCTTTTTATTGCGTTATTCTTAATCTCGGCTATTCCTTTTGTAGGTTCTGCTACATCGCTCATTGTAGGGGCTTTATTTGCTATTATTTTGGGTAACCCCTTTGCAGCTCTCTCTCAAAAATTGAGTAAGATAATGCTCAAAATTGCTGTCATAGGTTTAGGGTTTGCTGTTGATTTTAATCAAGTTATTGAAGTAGGGCGCAGCTCTATCGTACTCACCATTGTTAGCATTACAGCCATAATTGGACTTGGTGAAATTTTATCTCAGTTATTTAAACTGAATAAAAATACTGGGGTATTGATATCGTTTGGTACGGCAATTTGTGGTGGGAGTGCGATAGCAGCTATGGCCCCCGTAATAAAAGCAAAAGATCATGAAGTCGCCATTTCACTCGCGGTTGTTTTTTTATTAAACGCGCTAGGTCTGGTGCTATTTCCAATGATTGGTCACTATCTTGGTCTAACAGAACAGCAATTTGGTGTATGGGCCGCACTTGCAATACACGATACCAGTAGCGTTGTTGGTGCATCAGCTGCTTATGGCGCATCAGCATTAGCGATTGCAACCACCATAAAGTTAACCCGAGCAATGTGGATTATTCCTTATACAAGTATTGCGGGAGTTTTTTGGAAATCCGATGAAAAAGCAAGTATCCCTTTGTTTATAATTGGATTTTTAGCAGCAGCACTGATAAATTCAAGCTTACCAGAGTATCAACCTCTTTGGCATGCATTGAATATTGGCGCGAAACAAATATTAGTTATGACGCTATTTTTAATTGGCAGTGGCTTATCTGTTACAGTGCTTAAGCAAGCTGGTATTAAACCTTTTATCATGGCAATGATCTTATGGATCATCGTCAGTAGTATTATTTTACTTTTAATAGTAGATGGATTTATTTCATGAAAAACGCCTTATTAACGTCTTCAATTGCACTTGCAACTGGTTTATTTGCAACTAACCTTGTTGCTGCCGACTTACGCGTTGCGACTTTTAACGTCAGTATGGACGCAACAAACTATGCAAGCAAAGGCGAAACAATCGATAAAGACGCGCTCAGTAAAGCGCTTGCAAGTAACCACCAGCAAATTCGTAATATCGCAGAAATTATTCAACGCGTCAGACCTGATGTTATTTTACTCAATGAATTTGATTACATCGATGCAGATAAAGGCATTAATGTTTTTCGTAAAAATTATCTACAAGTCTCACAAAATAAGCAGGTTGCTATAGATTACCCGTATGCTTTCATTGCGCCGGTTAATACAGGTTTACCCACTAATTTTGACCTAGATAAAGATGGTGTAAAGGGGCATTACAAAGGTGATGCGCACGGTTTTGGCTTCTTTGAGGGGCATTATGCGATGGCTGTACTCTCGCGTTATCCTATTGATTTAGAAAAAGCCCGTACACTGCAAACATTCAAATACAAAGATATGCCAAACGCGCAAATGCCTATAGACCCCAAAACAGGTAAAGATTGGTATTCAAAAGAAGCGTGGCAAGCTATTCATTTAAGCTCAAAATCGTTTTGGGATTTACCCATAAAAGTAAAAGGAAAGACATTCCATTTATTAGCTTCGCATCCTACGCCACCTGTATTTGATGGTGATGAAGACCGTAACGGCAAGCGCAACCATGATGAAGTTAGACTGATTGCTGATTACATTAACAACGAAAACTACCTCTATGATGATAAAGGCCAACAAGGTGGCTTAAAACCGAATAGTCGGTTTGTAATTGTTGGTGATTTAAATGCTGCACCAGAAGGGGATAAAGCACGCCCAACGACAACGGATCAAATATTAAAAAATCCACATGTTAATGCGTCGTTTACACCATCGAGTAAAGGTGCAAAAGAGTCTTATAAAGACAGTTACGCTAAAAATTACACCGCGTATTGGCAAGCACGTGCTGATTATGTACTGCCATCAAATTACGGTATTGAAATTAAAAATGGGGGGGTATTTTGGCCAACCAAAGACAGCGAATTGTACCGTTTAATTAAAGATCGTAATGCGTCTTCTGATCATCGCATGGTGTGGCTCGATATTTCGTTAAAATAAGCTGTTATTAAACGGAAAAGTTTGGCTGTTTATCCTATTAAAATTGCTATTTCATCAGTGCTTCTGCTTAAATAAGGCGAATTATAATTACCTGTAAGAAGCACTATGAAATTCAAAACCACTGCTAACAAAACGTTAGTGGCTCTCGCAGTCGCATCTAGCTTCATGCTAGCTGGTTGTCAAACAACCGCCTCAACTGCAACAGAAGTAAGTCCTACTCAAGTTGCTCCAATGGTTGCTACACCCGTAGACACTGGTTCATCTGAAATTACATTAGAGCAAGCTATGGCTCACCCTGATTGGCTTGGTCGTCAGCCTGAGCGCGCTTTTTGGAATGGTGAC
This sequence comes from Pseudoalteromonas sp. MB41, assembly GCF_020966275.1. Lineage (NCBI taxonomy): Bacteria > Pseudomonadati > Pseudomonadota > Gammaproteobacteria > Alteromonadales > Pseudoalteromonadaceae > Pseudoalteromonas > Pseudoalteromonas sp. MB41. Next base: position 95,613 of record NZ_JAJJZF010000002.1, read on the forward strand.
TCTAAAAGCATCGTTTATGCTCAAAAGCAACAAGGTAACGAATTACGTGACTTATATGTTCAAGCGGTTAATAGCCAGTCTGCATCTCAAGTTGCGTTAAATAAACTACACACTGTTGGTGCAAAAAATGCTGTTTATTCAACAGATAAAAAGCAACAGGCCTATGCATTTGAAGGCAATATTTTTGTTAAAAACTTGAGCTCAGGTCAAATAACGCAGATCACACACGACAGTGCACAGCAATCAAAACCGCAGTTTTTAACCGACGGCAATCTTGCTTACCGCCAAGGTAATGCATTTTATAAAGTTGATTTAGCGACAGGTCGTCAAGTAGAGCTTGTAAATCTGCACTTAGACGATGCACCAAAAGGTGTTCAAGAGCCTGACACGTATATTGCAAAAGAACAGCATAAATTAATTGATTACATTGCACTTACGCACAAAAATAAAAAAGATCGTGAAGCGCGTGAAGAACAAATCAAAGAGCAAAACGACAGCATTGCAAATTCACAGTTTTATTTAGGTAAAGGTAAGCGTTTAGCCGATGTGCAGCTTTCACCAAATGGCCAAGCATTAGTTGCAGTAACCACCGAAAGCCGTCCATGGCGCGATGAAGGCGATATTATGCCTAATTACATCGCTGATGATGCGCGAGTTAAAGCAGAAAAAGTACGTCGCCGTGTTGCAGATGAAAAACCAATCAGCTCAGATGTTATTTACATTGACCTTAAATCGGGTGAGCAAACAACACTGGCGTTCGACACATTACCAGGCTTTGATGAAGATGTGCTTGCCGCGGTAAAAAAAGAAAACTACGCCCGTGATGGCAAAACTTACAAGTCTGAAAAAGCACCACGTGCAATTAATCTAATGATGGACTGGGGTTGGGATCAAAGTGCAATCCAATGGAACACCGATGGCTCAAAGGTTGCGCTTATGCTTGAAGCATGGGACAACAAAGACCGTTGGTTAGCAACTGTTGATACAAAGAATAACACACTTGTTTCTCAACACCGCTTACACGATGATGCGTGGGTTAACTATGCATACAATGACTTTGGTTGGTTAAATAACTCAGATACGCTTTACTACTTATCAGAAGAGTCTGGTTACAGCCATATCTATAAAAAGCCGCTAAATGGTAAAGCAACACAACTTACTAAAGGTCAGTTTGTTGTTTCAAACCTAACATTAACCGCGGATAACTCAGCGATTTACTACAAAGCAAATGTTGAGCACCCAGGTCTATACGAAATTTACCGTGTAAATCCTGCTAACGGTGAGTCTGAGCAAGTGACTAACCTAGACGGTATGACTGATTACCAGTTAAGTCCAGATGAAAGCAAATTACTGCTAACTCACTCAAAAATTATGTCGCCACCAGAGCTATATGTTGCTGATGCAAAAGCAAATACACAAGTAACTCAGTTAACGCATACGGTGTCTGACGAGTTTTTGGCTAAGAAGTTAATTGCGCCTAAAATTGTTGCTGTGCCTTCAAGCCACACTGATCAACCTATTTACGCAAAAGTGTATTACCCCGCTGACTATAAAGAAGGCGAAACCGGTAAAAATCGTAAAGCAGTTATCTTCAACCACGGTGCAGGTTACTTACAAAACTCCCACATGGGGTGGTCTGGTTACTTCCGCGAGTTTATGTTCCATTCACTATTAGCATCTGAAGGCTATGTAGTCATGGATATGGATTATCGTGCGTCGAAAGGGTATGGCCGTGATTGGCGTACTGCAATTTATCGTCAAATGGGCACACCAGAGATTCAAGATTTAGCCGATGGCGTAAGCTGGATGGCTGAAAACGCGAATGTTGATACACAAGCTGTTGGCACGTATGGCGGTTCTTACGGTGGCTTCATGACGTTTATGGCACTATTTACCCAACCTGATTTATTTAAAGCGGGTGCTGCACTTCGTCCAGTGACCGATTGGGCTCATTACAACGGACCTTATACGTCTAACATCTTAAATCATCCAGATGTTGACCCGATCGCCTACGAAAAGAGTTCACCAATTTACTTTGCTGAAGGCCTGAAAAGTCATTTATTAATTAATGCGCCTATGGTTGATGATAACGTATTCTTCCAAGATTCAGTGCGTTTAGTACAACGTTTAATTGAGCTTGAAAAAGAAAACTTTGAAACAGCCATCTTCCCAGTTGAACCCCATGGTTTTGTACAGCCATCAAGCTGGTTAGATGAATACCGTCGTATTTATAAGCTATTTAAAGAAACGCTTTAATACTATTAAGTAATTTAAAAACAGCCACTTTAAGTGGCTGTTTTTATTTACATTATGATTATTTCAATGGGTCTATTTGCAGTGAAATGTGCTTACATTGAGCACTTTTGTATACTGCTCTGATTCGCCTTTAAAAATTAAATCATCGCTCACTAAGCTCATCTTAAAGTTCTTTATCCACGATAGCTTGGCTATAAACTCTAATTCATAGCGATTAAAGGATGCAGGGCACTTTAAATACACATAATGATGCGCTTTGCCAAAAGCACCGGGGTCCGCTGTATAGACATAGAAAGTACGGTCATTAAGTGTGTGTTCTTGATAAATGTAGTCTTTATGTGAGCCGAAGGTCGCATCCAGAAACATAACTAAGCCTGCCCCAGTAATCATCAAGCAAGCATACAAAAAACTCAATATAAGTGTGATGTTTGCGATTATTCTATTTTTAAAAAGCGCACTTACTTCCTGGTATTTCATGAGTAATAAGGTGAAGCCCAAAATAGCTGAGGCAAATACAATAATATTTTTTACCTGAGAGACATCCCTCATATACCTTGGCGATATAAACTGTAAATTAATAAATGAGCTTAGAAAGCTAAGCAGTAAAGGGCCGTAAAGGCAAAGTGCGATGAGACCAAGATAAAAATAGCCATTATTCTTTATCATTTAAAATTCCTTTTTCGTATTAACAATTTTTCGTGTTAAAAAAGAACACAGCTAAAAAAAGCGAGCAAAGTTATGAAGTTACTCGCGATGTTTAATAACTTTAATCAGTACAGGCAAAGCCAGCACAGTGCCGCCAACTGCACCGATAAAGTGAGCATCAATGGCAACATTTGACGCAATCAATTGGCTTACTGATTCACTAGGGCCTGCAACTTGCTCCCACACTACTTTTGCCCAGGTGCCTATAAATAACAACCAGCCACTTAGCATACCTGCTTGCACATCTTTGACAGCGCCCCAAATAATAACACCGTGCAAGAGTGCACTCAGTCCAGTGTATATTTTTATATCAGGGCAAAATAACCATACGCCTAAACCACACCATAAAGCCAAAACAGCGGTATTAAAAGCATACCGAGCAGGGGAGGTATGTTCTGCATGCAATGCCCATATTAATAAAATTCCGGCGCAATTTAAGGCTAAATGCGGCCAGTTTGCATGTACAAATTGACTCGTGAAAATACGCCAAAATTCACCATCTGCAACTAAATTACGGTTAAATTCTAAATAATCATTTAAGTTAAACGCAGCAAAAAGGGTACTAATCAGCATTAAACACAGTGGCGGCAGTACATATTGTGGTTTCAGAGGAAGGTTGATCATGTTATTTTTGTTGTATCTTAAATTTTGCATATTGTGCACGTTTAATTTTAAGATGCCAATTAAACACCGGGATTAAGTTTATTTATGTTATTCAAAACAAAAGCACTTATTGTGCTCTCTTCGTCATTAATTTATACAACGTCAATTTTTGCAGCTCCAACTAAGGTTGAAACGCGTGAGCCTGAAGCCGCAACAGGCTTTGCGCATAAGCAGGTCGTTGAAGGCACTAAATACATGGTTGCTGCTGCAAATCCGTATGCAGTAAAAGCCGGTCAAAAAATGTTAGAACTGGGCGGCTCAGCGGTAGACGCTGCCATTGCAACTCAACTGATACTTACACTGGTTGAGCCGCAATCATCGGGCATAGGTGGTGGGTCGTTTTTGATGTATTTCGACAACAAAAACAAAAGCCTAACCACTTTCGATGGTCGTGAAACAGCGCCAAGCCATGCTGATGAAACTCTTTTTTTAGACAAACATGGTAAAGCAGTAAAATGGATTGAAGCAGTTGTGGGTGGTCGCTCAGTAGGTGTACCTGGGATTTTACATGCCTTTGCAAGCGCGCATAAACATTATGGTAAATTGCCATGGCACACGCTGTTTCAACCGGCAATTGAGCTGGCAGAGCAGGGGTTTGTTGTATCCCCTCGTTTGCATAAGTTGCTGGCAAAAGAGCTAAACCCTGGCGTTACAACGTTACCCGTCATTCGTGATTACTTTTTCCCTGATGGTAAGCCACTGGCTGTCGGGTCTGTAAAAAAGAACCCTGAATTAGCGGCTCTTTATAAAGACATAGCATCGCAGGGTATTGATGCCTTTTATAAAGGTGAGAATGCCAAACAATTAGTGCATGCAGTACAAAACTCAGTGGTTGCACCAGGCACGTTAACAGAAGCAGACCTTGCTAACTACCAGAGTAAAGAGCGCGCCCCTGTGTGTGTTGATTATCGTCAATACGAAGTATGCTCAATGGCCCCTCCGAGTAGTGGGGGTGTTGCGGTATTACAAATTTTAGCGTTGCTAGAACACAAAGACATGGCCAAGCTTGCACCTAACTCAGTACAAGCATTGCATTACTTTACCCAGGCATCACGTTTAGCGTTTGCAGACCGTAATGTATACATGGGCGATCCAGATTTTATGGCTATTCCAACGGACGGTTTATTAGATAAAAATTACCTAGCAAGCCGTGCTAAGTTGATTACCGAAAAAGATGCCCACGCAGAGGCTGGAACGCCTCCTAACTCATTGGCCTATGCGCAGGATGACGCTTATGAATTACCGTCAACGTCGCATGTATCAATTGTAGACAGCGAAGGCAATGCCGTGTCAATGACCAGTTCAATTGAAATGGCTTTTGGTTCAACCGTTATGGTGAACGGGTATATTTTAAACAACCAGCTTACTGACTTTGCTTTATCGCCAACGAAAGATGGTAAACCACTCGCTAACCGTGTTGAGGCAGGTAAACGTCCGCGTAGTTCTATGTCGCCAGTAATGGTATTTAACAAAGACGGTAGCTTACGATTAGTCGTGGGTTCACCGGGTGGAAGCCGAATTATTGATTATGTAGCGCAGGTTGTTGTGGCTGTTCTTGATTGGGATTTAGATGCACAAGAAGCAATTAATTTGCCACGTATCACAAATCGTAATAATTACACCAGTCTTGAAAAAGGCACCGAACTTGCCAACCACGAAGCCGATTTTGTTAACCGAGGCCACCAAGTTCGCATCTTAGATTTAAACTCTGGTTTACATGCTGTTGAACTAAAAGACGGTAAACTTTATGGTGCTGCAGATCCACGCCGTGAGGGCATCGCTTTAAGTGATAAAAGCCACTAAAAATAGGCTCAGCAGCCTTAAAGCTGCTGAGTTTTCATGTATACTTAGCCTTATGCCTTTTAGAGCATAAAATTCATTTTCTTCAATGGTCTGACAAGGTGGATTGTCATTGCAATTTAACCTTCAACAGTAATAATGTCAGATCATAATTATGACGCCATCAAAGCTTGGAAATATGACTACAAATACCGATCCGAATTATCTTTATATTCCTTATTCAGGCCCAGGTCTGATCGAAACGCCACTATTAAATAAAGGCAGTGCATTTTCACAAAAAGAAAGGGAAAGTTTCAACCTAGCCGGTTTACTGCCACCGCGTTATGAAACAATTGAAGAGCAAGTTGAGCGTTGTTACCAACAATATTCAAGTTTTAGCGACAACTTAAACAAACATATTTACTTACGTGCTATTCAAGATAACAACGAAACACTTTACTACCGTTTAGTGCGTGACCATCTTGAAGAAATGATGCCGATTATTTATACCCCGACAGTGGGAGACGCTTGCGAAAAGTTCTCTGATATTTATCGCAGTGCACGTGGCTTATTCATTTCGTACGAAGATCGTTTCCAAATCGACGATATCTTGCGCAATGCGACGAAAGGCAAAGTAAAGGTTATCGTTGTAACTGATGGTGAGCGTATTCTAGGCCTTGGTGACCAAGGTATTGGGGGCATGGGTATTCCAATTGGTAAGCTGTCGCTTTACACCGCATGTGGTGGTATAAGCCCAGCATACACATTACCTGTTATGCTTGATGTGGGTACCAACAACGAAAAACTACTTAACGATCCTATGTACATGGGTGCTCGCCATAAACGTATTTCGCAAGAAGAATACGACGAGTTCCTTGAGCTATTCATTAAAGCAGTAAAACGTCGCTGGCCAAGTGTGCTACTTCAATTTGAAGATTTCGCACAACCGAATGCAATGCCACTGCTTAAACGTTACCGTGACGAAATTTGTAGTTTTAACGACGACATTCAAGGTACTGCAGCTGTTACAGTTGGTTCATTACTTGCGGCGTGTCGTGTTAAAGGTGCTAAGTTATCAGAACAAAAAGTTGTGTTTGTTGGCGCAGGTTCAGCAGGGTGCGGTATTGCAGAGCAAATCATCAGTACGATGGTTGCTGAAGGCATTTCTGACGAGCAAGCGCGTTCACAAATATACATGGTCGATCGCTTTGGTCTACTAACAGAAGGAATGGAAGGTCTTCGTGATTTCCAAGATGCTTTATCGCAATCAAAAGAAAACTTAAAAGACTGGACTTACAGTGGCGAATTTGCCTCGCTTCTTGATGTAATGCACTGCGCTCAACCAGATATCCTTATTGGTGTATCGGGTCAACCTGGCTTATTCACTGAGCAAGTTATTCGTGCAATGCATGCCTCGTGTGCGCAGCCAATTATTTTCCCACTTAGCAACCCGTCTAAGCAGGTAGAAGCACTGCCAGCAGATGTTATAGAATGGACCGACGGACAAGCCATTGTCGCCTCAGGAAGCCCATTTGAACCGGTTGAATACAACGGCCAGTTATTCCCAATCCCACAATGTAATAACAGTTACATTTTCCCTGGTATTGGTTTAGGTGTAATTGCTGCAAAAGCAACCCGTATCACAGATGCAATGCTTATTGTATCAAGTGAAACGTTAGCAGAGTCTTCACCACGTGCAAACACAGGTCAAGGTAGCTTATTGCCAGCACTAACTGAAATACAAGCATTGAGTAAACGTATTGCGTTTGCCGTTGCTAAAAAAGCGATGGAAGAAGGTGTGGCACTGGAACTAACAGACGACGCGCTGTGGGCTGCTATCGAAAAGAATTATTGGTTACCTGAATACCGCAATTACAAGCGACGTAGTATTTAAACTAAAGCATTTAAACTAAAGCATTTAAACTAAAGCATTTAAACTAAAGCATTTAAACTAAAGCATTTAAACTTAAGTATTTAAACTTAAAATATTAATAGAAACAAAGCCTTCGCGCTTTGGCTAAATGACAAAGGGGACCTAAAATAGTAGGTCCCCTTTTTTTGCATAAAAATACATGCACTCAACACTCACACCAGTAACACCAATACCAGTAACACAATTGTCGAGCTAAGATGAGTCGATACTAGATGAATTGCTATTAAGTAACGCAATTTCATTGGCTTTTATTTTCTGCTAAACAGCTTCGTTAAGAGAGTAATCAAGGATTCAAAGGGATAAAGTGCGCTCTTGTAGAACAATTCTTCCATTGTGAAATGTATAAGTTAGTAAGCCGTACCAACTAAACAATCGGCCTCACAAAACCTAATATTTTTATTAGAATGACCCATATTCTATTTACTATATTATTAGTTTTTTAAATTTATCGAGTAAAGATCTGACCTGTTTTGTTTATTACAAAAAGATTGATTGGAATTAATGTCTTTTCTTCAGGTATCGATGTAAGGTGGTTAATTATTGCTCGTTCTTATTAAAGTAACGTCGTTTGGGTAACCCCATGTTTAATTCGAACTTTCATCTTACTTATCTACAACATGCATCCGTAGCCAAATAACAACGTGTGCATGGTTTCTAGTTTGCTACATCACGATTAGGTGACATACATAGTTATTTTACGGGTAACAGTAATACATAAAGTATTTTTAAGTCTTTAATTTTATGGTCAATTTACTGAATTATAAATTAGCCAGACTGTAATTTATTTTTAAATGATACCTAACAAGAATCCTATCAAGTGGCTGCTGCCAACCCAAAACACTGGGCGCTTTTTTGCCGCAGAGCCATGCATTAAGCAACTAACCGATTTTTTAACTTACGAGAGTAAAATGAAGAAGGAAATGATCCAAACTGCAGTCATTGGACTGATAGCGATATTAGCATTCAGTGCAGGTGCAGTAGATAAACCAATTTCGGCTTCGGCGAAAGACAAAGATCTTAAGTGGGACCTTGTCTGGCATTTTTTCCAACAAAGTGCGACGTGAATATAAACTCTAAAGCTTGCACGAATTTAAAGCGCTGCGGCTAACAGAGTGCTCTGTTTCTCTCAGCTCCATTTTGGCCACATTTTTTGCCCATATTAAGGGCAAGAAATACATGAACATTCTGACAACAGCGTGTATAGGAGAAATATATGAGTACAGGGAAAATAGCGATTAGAGTTGTGTTGTTTGCAATTTCCATACTCCTTGCAGGGTGTGAATTAAATGCAAAAGATAGCGCAGAAACTGCTTTAGAGGAATCTAACTTAAAGAAGGCGCTGTATTGCATGGAAATCCTCGAAAATAGACCAGATCTTGAGCCTAAGCATCGAATAGATATTTTGCGTAATGAATGTTACAGCGAACATTTTATTGAGCATTCACCAAACATACCTGATGGCCGTGATGCGCTGTTGAGTTTATTTGAGAGCCGTTATAAAAAGTACCCTAAACTGTCAATGTCCATTAAGCGAACTGCTTCTGACGGTGATCTTGTTTGGCTTCACCTTCATGTAAAACATACACCTGAATCACTTGGCGGTGCAGCAATCCAAATATTTCGGATGGAAGAAGGTAAAATTGTTGAGCATTGGGGGGTTGGGCAGTCTGTTCCAAAGAAATCTAAAAACATTAATACAATGTTTTAATCCTGATGTGTAAATAAAAAGCGCATAAAATAATGTTGTTCAAAGCCGTGTTGTTTCGAGCGTTAAGCTTCTAGTTTAAGCTTGTTCATTGCTAATTAACCTTATAAGGTATTTAATAGTTCACGTTTATACAAAAGGAACAAGGTTATGAATAAATTTGTTTTTTCATCTATTGCCGCATTTATGAGTTTTAATGTTTTTGCCTTGGCAACGCCAGACGCTCCGCATATTTATATTCAAGGTAATGCGTCTATCACCACAATCCCCGACAACGTAAAACTAACGGTCGCAATTGTAGAAATTGATAAAGACTTAATCGCCGCTAAAAATAAAGCCGACAATACAATGGCAAAAGCTATAAAGCTTGCAAAGTCAAAAGGGGTAGAAGAAAAGGGCATTTATGCGTCTAATATTTCTATTCAACGCGAAACGGAATATAACCGTGAAACAGGCAAACAAAACTTCGTTGGATACCGTGTAACTCGTAATTTATCACTCACGCTCACTGATACAAAACAGTACCCTGTTTTACTTCAACAACTCGTAAACTCAGGTATTAATGAAATAAATCAAACACAGTTTGTATCGAGCCGGTATGAAGAGCTACAAAAGCAGGCACAAAAACTGGCAATTAAAGATGCCCGTGCCGCAGCAAAAGAGTTTGCCAATGATTATGGTGTTGAGTTAAAAGGCCTTTATACGGCTTCAAACAGCCCACTAGACACGGGAGTGCAACCCTACATGAGAGCTGAAAAAATGGTTATGGCTGATGCAGCACCGAGTAACTATGTACCCGATGCATACAATGGGGGTGAAATAACCATCACCGCAAGTAGCTATGCGGTTTATTATATCGAAAATTAAACAGTTAGTTGGTGGTAAACTTTGCCACCAACGCCTTTCCTTTGTGTTCTGAAATACGCGCAATAGCCTTGAGCATATTGGTTACTTGCTGACGGTCGTATTCATTCGTTATATGCTTATTAATGTCTTCAACAATGGCCTCTAAATAAACAAATAAGCTTTCTGTCGCTTTACTGCTATCAGCCGATCTAAACAAAATATTTTTAAATGCTTCAAGTACATTGACCATCACATAAGCGTCACTTTTTGCATAATTCCGAATGGGTGTGAAGTTATCATGCAGTAATTCATCAAACGATGTCTCGTGCAGGTATAAATAAGGTTGATTATTCGTTGAATGCTTTAGCGAATAATTCACATCGCTTATTTTAAGGCGTTCTATCAGTAAAATGCTTAACATATCAATGGCCTTAACCGCAGTGCCCGGATCATTAATACCTGGGCTCATTGCTTTTACGGCAATTTCAGAAATTTGCGTCATACCATAGCGATAATGGTCACTTATGTACTCTTCAATATAAAAAATAAAACAGTTGAGCAGGGCATCAACAAGTTCAGGCATGTCTGATAAATCTTTATCACACTTTAAGAATGGGTAGCCTTTAACAGTGAAAAAACCTTGTTTAACCGCAATATAAATCTTTATATCGTGCTCTTTACACAGCGCACATAATTTATCACTGTGAGCCCCTTTAAAATAACCTTCTGTTTCACTCTTAATGTTGTGCCATTCATCAAAATTAGGAAACTCATTAACATCGGTATCTTTTTGCATTGCGACAATGCAGGTGAGCTCATTTTTGGTATTTTTAAATAAATCGTTAAGTACATTATCAACTTGGATAGCCTTTGAGATTGAATGAATAAAGTAAACAAAAAACCCCAACGACACTAAGCCAAACAGCAAAGAAAAGAAAATACCCAAAGAGGGGATCCCCATTTCACCGTTTTCCATCGCGCGTATGTTTATCAACATAATGATGGTGTAAATGATACTGCCTAAGTAAAAACCCAAAACAAGTTGATGCGATTTACGAGTGATCAAACCGGGTAAAACTCGCGGTGACAGGCTCGCACTGGCACTATTAAGTACCACCATTACCATTGAAAAGCTAAACACGGTTAGCGAAATGATACTGCCGGCAAGGGTACTCAATATGGTTCGTGCGTTTTCTTCACTATCGACTAATAGCACAGCAAAAAATTGCTTAACTTCCATTGTGATAGCTGCGTATTCAATTGCAGTTGTGAGTAAAGCAAACAAAAGAAATAAAACGGATAGCATCGATGGGTAAAACCCAATACTGCTGATCATCTCGCGGTAATTGTCTGCAATTTTTCTTGGCGTAAACATGCATATCCTTTAAGAACAGTTAGACATTAATCATTATCGAGTCATAATAGTGTGCTAACTTAAATACCTATTTTATAGCCTAGCAACAAATAGTGCTAAGCGTCTAACTTTAAATAAGAATTGGAAATACAGTGATCGTTTCAACCTTTGCCGCCATATTGGCGATTTTATACATTCAGTTAAGTTTTCGTGTTATTAAAATTCGTAAAGCCAAGCAAATTTCACTTGGCGATGGCGGTGATGCATCTTTGCAAGCAGCAATTCGTGCGCATGGAAACTTTATAGAGTATGTGCCATTTACTTTGATCTTATTGTTCTTGGTTGAGTACCAAGGTCTATCAAGTCATTATTGTTATATTTTAGGAAGCATGTTGCTACTAGGTCGATTCTGTCACAGCTACGGGCTTGCTGATAACGTAATGAAATTACGTGCTTTTGGTATGATACTTACCTTTTTAACACTGGTTATCAGTGCTTTCATGTTATTAGTTACACAAGTTATGTAGGTAAAAGCGGGTGTCATTGCTAACGTTAGCAATGACACTAAAATGACTGGGTTAAAACGCTACTCATTAAGCAACCCCAGTTCTCATGCCAACATAATTAATACGAATTAAGATGAAGAATAAAATTTTTATAATAGGTCTGCCGCGCACAGGCACTACCAGTATTTGCCATAGCTTTTTACAATTAGGCTATAAAACGGCCCACACAGCGTATACACAAGCGGCAATTGAAAGTGCAGAGGTTATAGCTGACACTCCCGTCTTTAGTGAGTTTCCGTTACTTGATAAGCATTACCCAAACAGTATTTTTATTAATTTGCAGCGTGATTTATCAAAATGGATCCCCTCAATAAGACAACTGCTTGCGCGCATGCATACTAATTTAATGCGCGAAGATGGCGGCTTTAATAGTCATTTAAAACGCTGTTATTTAGAGGTGTTTGGCCACTACACACTGGCAGATATAGAATCAGATGAGTACCTTATTGCATGTTACAAGCGGCATCAACAGCAAGTGCAAAACTATTTTAGTGATAAAAAACAGCAACTATTAACACTTGATGTTGCAGACGAACATAGCCCTGACGCACTCAAAGCATTTTTACAAACCGAGCAACCAATTGTTTTTAAACAACTGAATATGGCCGGTAAAGTAACGGCTTGGAATGACATAAAACACCCCGACAAAATAGCCTCAACCCGCAATGGAAAAATAGATAAATCCCTTGGTTACAATCACAAGATTTTATAACCAAAATGCGTTAAAATCGCCGCCATTATAAGTTAAGTTGTTCCTTATCATGTTTGAATTAAAATATCACACTCCCTTTGAATGGACAGAAGGTGTCTTAGCGGACTTCAACACCTTTTTGCAAGACCATGCTGCCGCTGAAAAGAAAGCATCGGGTATGGCTATGTCAATGCTGTCGCATTACCCAGATCGTCGTAAACTTGTTAAAGCTATGACCGACTTAGCGCTTGAAGAAATGATTCATTTTAAGCAAGTTCTCAAGCTATTAATGGAACGCGATATTTCATTGGGTAACGATCAAAAAGACCCTTACATTAAGCAAATTCGTGGCTTATTCAGAAATGGCCGCGACGAGTTTTTAATGGATCGTCTACTCGTTGCGGGTGTTATTGAAGCAAGAGGGCATGAACGCTTTTCATTAGTTGCCGAAGCGCTACCTGCTGGCAAAGAAAAAGAGTTTTATGTGGCCATCGCAAAATCTGAAGAAAAGCATAAAAACTTATTTGTCGAACTTGCCTACGAGTATTTCGACAAGCATGAAGTAGATACACGACTAGAAGAAATTCTTATAGCTGAAGCCAAAATCTGTAAAAGCATTCCGTTTACAGCCGCACTTCACTAAATGGTATCACGCGCATAGGGCTCAGTGAGTCCTATGCACAAAATAGGTACTTACAAAACAGTAATTAAGCATTTTGAAAATACTTTTTCGAACTGTGATTGATTAAATAAACATCAAACATCTCGCTTTCCTCCTATAGTTAAAGTAATCAATAGTGAGGATAAAAGCATGAAATGGATGATGACTCTCACAACGCTATCGTTAATTGGTATCGTAATTACGGGTAACTCAATTTACTCTGAAGTGAAAATATTTCAAAGCAACGATAAGCCAACCGAAATAACCGCCAGTATGTATCGTTCTCTTATTTGGCACAGTGAAGTGTATAAAGACGATGAGTTTCTAACAATTTCAAATAGTTACTTTAGCGATGGCAAAATCGATACCCGTGAATATTCTAAACTAACCAGTTTAGCAAAGAAAAATACCGGTCCACTTATTTACCTGCAAGAATCTGATGAACAGCTTTGGCACGCAAGGTATAAGTACAAGCAGTATCTCGAAGAAAACATTCCCTCTGAACTTGCTTCAATCCATTGACTGGGCTTGTTTAAAGTCGCTTATTAAAGAGCTCAGCTCGACAAGTGTTGGCTCACCGCCTAAATAATTTGTATCGATGTGATAGGTGTTCCCAATCCAATAGGGCCGAGGGGTCGAGTTATGGCCATGAATAGAAAAGTCGACGCCTTGGTTGTGCAAAACCTTACCTTGTTTTGTAATAGCTCTATCCCAAAGTAAGCCGGTAACGGCTTGAGAATGATTGCGAGGGATATTTTGCCAATGCCAATTTTGTGGCACCGTGTGCGACAAACCAATCGTCATGCCTGCATATTCAATAAGGTAAGAAAGAGGGCAATTAAGGAGTTGCAGGCAAACATCCACACATTCAGCCTCGCTTAATTCGTAATGCCAACGCCCGCCATTTTCAACCCATAACGCGTGATAACCACTATCTTGGGCAAGAACTGATTCAAGCATCATATGTTCATGATTACCCAGAGTCATATAAACACCCAGCTCTTTAAACCTCTGTAATAGAGCAACGCTGTGTGCACCTCTATCAATAACATCGCCAAGCGCAAATAATACATCGTTCGCTGCATTAAAATTTACCGATGCTAACGCACGTTCAAACTTGGGTAGGTCGGCATCTAAATCACCAATAACAAAAACACGTTTTTTAGCATCAAGTGTCAGTTTTACTTGCACAGTATTATTGAGAATGGCTTGGCAATTAACTAAATTCAAAATGCATTCCTTTCACGTTCTATGAGTATTAGCCTAACATAACTCGTTGCCTTTTTGGCAAGGGCTGGATATTATCTAGTCTCATTATTTAGGAGCACGCGCCAACATGAACAACTAAACCTGTTATCCAATTTCATTTTTTCTTTGGACCAACAGGGTTAGTAGGCGTTGCTCACTATCACTTTACACGCGTAAATTATCTTTGCGTTACCAACGCTTTCTGCCCCTGTATTACAGGAGGCACTATGCCACAACTTCACGCTTTTAACCTTTGCTTTCAGCATGCCAATGGCAAACGTCTGTTTAACAATATAACACTGTCATTAACAGCAAAAACAACCGCACTTGTTGGTCGCAATGGCAGTGGTAAATCAATTTTAGCATCGTTACTTTGTAAAGAGCGCTCGCCAACGTCAGGAACAGTAAACAGCAGCGGCGTAATGGGTATATATAAACAAGTCGACGACATTAAACGGTTAAATACCCTCACAGTTGCTGAATCAATAGGGCTTGATCATTACTTCAACGCCCTATGGGCCATTAATGAAGGCCAATTCACAGAGCACGACTTAGCATTTGTGGATGGTTATTGGGATTTAGAACAACGCTTTAATTCTGTATTAAATAAATTAGGCCTTAAAAACATAACTGCCACTGCGCGTGCGAATACCTTAAGTGGCGGGCAACTCAGTCAATTAAAATTATGGGCTTTGTTTACCTTAAACCACGATATTTTGATTCTCGATGAGCCTTCAAATCACTTAGATAATCACGGTAAAGCATGGTTAAAAAATCAAATTGAATCATATCCAGGGCAAATACTACTGATCAGCCATGACCGAGAGTTACTAGAAATTGTTGATGAAATATGGGAACTATCTTCACTGGGGTTAGTTGTTTATGGTGGCAACTTTACAGATTACACCCGCCAAAAACAGCTACATGTTACAGCATTAGAAAACAAGCTTAATGCAGCGACAAAACAACAAAGTAAGCTTGAAGCTCAACAGCAAGTTAATAAACAAAAAGCAGAAAAACGCGCGAATAAAGGCACAAAGCTTCAAAAATCAGGCAGCCAGCCCAAAGTGCTTCAAGATGCTAAAAAAGACAGAGCCTCAGCAAATCAATCATCGCAAAGTAAAAACGCAGCAAAAAGAGAGGCGCAAATCACTAAAAATAAACAAGTGCTTATATCTCAACTTGAGCAAATAAAACCCCAACAGTTCTTTTTAAATCAAACAGAATTCAAACGCCAAAAAGCAGTAACACTCGAGAGCATTGTATTGCAGTATGGAACGAACACCCCCTTAAATTTATCGCTTTATAATGATGAAAAAATACATTTATCGGGCGCCAATGGCACCGGCAAATCAACACTTTTAAAAACGATGATGGCTATATTGCCAGTTAGAGCAGGGCAGATACATGTTAATCAACCACTCTATTATTTAGACCAACATTTTTCATTAATAAATAATGACTTAACCCTGCTTGATAACCTAATGTTCTATTGCCGCGAATTAACCCACAATACAGCCCGAACACTGCTTGCTAGTTTAAACTTCAGAAAAGACGACGTTTATAAACAAGCCGCACAGTTAAGTGGTGGCGAAAAAATGAAACTCGCAATGTGTATCGTAAGCCATATTGAAAAGCATGTTTTTTTGTTACTCGACGAGCCCGATAATCACCTAGACCTTGAATCAAAACAGCTTTTAGCCGATGCATTACACGCATTTAATGGCGGGTTTATCATAGTCAGCCATGACCAGTACTTTATAGAGGGAATTGGTTGTCATAAGAAAATTGCATTATAAAACAGATGGATAACCTTGCATTATAAACGCTGAAACCATAACGATAGCGGCTAAGGGGTAGGGCATGACAGTGGATGCAAACTCAATAAACTTGCTTTTCATTGTGATTGTGCAAATAGGTGGTGCGTTCGCCACCGTTGCCGCAGTGAAAACAGACATTACATGGATTAAGCGTGTAATTGAAAAACACGGTGAAGATATTACGAAACTACAGGATAAATTATGATAGCGACATTAGGTAAATATTTAGTCGTTAAATTGCTAACCGAAGCATTTATAAAACGAGTGTGTTTAGCTACAGCTAAGCATTTGGCAAGTAAGTCAGAAAACAAGCTTGATGATGAATTAGTAAGTGCACTGGAAGCTGCTTTGAAGTAATCTGTTAATAGTTGTTATAAAAATGAAAATCAAGATAAAAATCTTATGGACAGTAGTATTAAAAGTTTATGGAATAAATACCTAGATCTTTCTTTACCTATGAAAATTTTAATTGGTTCTTTTTTGGGGAGTATCGCAGGACCAGGTTTTATAGGTTTTTTCAGCGAGTATGCTACATACAGTTATGCAATAAATTATGGATTCAGACCACCTCTAGAAGGGGTTCCTTACCTCCAAACAGCAATAACAACTGCAAGCCTTTTTGGTGCTATTTGTGTATTGTTAATATTTATATTTGTAAAATATATAACAAAACTCCTGTACGTTATTTTTTACAATGTATCAATGATACCTGTAACTATATTTTATCAATTAATAGCTCATTTCTCAGATGAAACCAGTGATTTAAAAAGTTTTGCTCAGCGTGTATATGGAAGCATGAAAAACCGTACGTACAGTTCAAAAAACTTTTCAAAAAAGCTATTTTTATTTCACATAGTAACTTCGAACATACTTGTCGTTATAGCTAGTGTGATAATTTATTATACGTCGTTTGATGAAAGCAAGATTAGTAAAGAAGGTTATATATTCTTTTTAATATGTTACTTACTTATATTTATTTCAATGGAACTAACTGAACGTAATAAAAAGCACGTTTGGGTATTATTTGTATTGCTCTCTTCAATATTTTACATTTCAAGCCTTTGGGCTCTTTTTAACGCTGAAATATACGCTTCAATTCTAAGAAAAGCAGGTTATGGGGGAGGTGTAAGAATTGAGCTTCATCAAGTCAGTAATAATTTTAAAACCGAAAAAGAAGTATGTTACTTATTAATAAAAACAAAGGAAGTATTAATTTGTATGGATGAATACAACAACAGCATATATGAATTTCCAATCTCTGATATAGATAAAGTTTCATATCGAACAATTGAAAGAACATTGAAGACATATAAATTACCAGAATATAACCCGCATTAAGCGGGTTATATTTATGCTGTTTTTTTATCTCCATACTTCAAAACAATATCTTTTAGAGCAAGCTGATCACTCATTTTGATTAAGTCATTACCAATGATTTTCAGTGTTTCAATGTCTTCAACTAAGTCATGAGCTTGCAGGGCATCAACGCAGTTCGTTATAACGAACTCAGCGTTGTAAAAGCTCAATCTTGTTGATGAAATTAGAAGTTACCTGAAATTCACCGCGTGGTATCTAAAAATAACCATCTCTAAAAATTAATAAATAACCAGACCGTGCAAACCGTAACGCTAGTAAAGCAATGTGTATTTAAACAGACGAACAATGTAATGACAGATTGCCACTTAAATGAGAGTGAGTGTAAATCAGATCGTTTAAATTAAACGTGGTAAAAATGACAAATACAAATTGCTTTTAACTCACAATGTAAAAGAGCATCTTTGTACAAAAGCAGGTGAAAACACGTTAAATCTACAAGGCAACGAACTTAATTATATAAATATTTATGCTATTTAACATAATATAAATTATAGGAAGTAATGGTTTATATCTATCTGAGCGCTGTCTTCAGTGATGCTAAGTCCAATACTAGACGGTATCGGACATTAGGTGAGTGTTTTGCTATATAATCCATTTAATTATCGACTGTTTCTTGAGCTTAGGTATTGCATGGCATATATTAAAACTATCAAACTAAGATGTAACGATAAGATGTAAACAATATGGAATTTGTGAAACCGTTAGAACCCATTTTGATAATTGATGATATGCAAGATATCAGAGACTATCTCAATCAGATATTAACAGGCCTTGGCTTTGAAGATATTTTAGAAAGCCGAGATTTTGAATCAGCTAAAACAGTTATTGAAGAAAAATCGCCTAACGTCATCTTTCTCGATATAGAGCTCCCCAACACAGACGGCACAGAGATTTTAGAATACTTAAACGACAACTACCCACACACACATGTTGTTATGTGCTCTGGCCACAACAGTCTCGAAAATGTACAAAACACGTGGGAACTTGGCGCGAAAGGTTTTATTGCTAAACCATTTAACGCAAAAAAAGTCGATACTGTTATGAAACGTCTAGAATTGATGTAAAACATAACAAATTAAGAAGTTTATGAATTCGACTATTGAACGCGTTATAGATGACCTATCGACAGTAATATTTGGTAAACAACAACAAATTAAGTTGGCATTAGCCTGTTTATTCAGCCAAGGTCATTTGTTAATTGAAGACTTACCAGGTATGGGTAAAACCACTTTATCGCATGCACTTGCGGCGGTTTTAGGTTTATCGTATCAACGCATTCAATTTACCAGTGACTTACTTCCGTCAGATATATTAGGAACAAATATATTTGATGCCAAAGAACACACTTTTTCATTTCATCAAGGGCCTGTTTTTAGCCAAGTTGTCCTTGCAGATGAAATAAATCGCGCGGGTCCTAAAACACAAAGCGCTCTGTTAGAAGCAATGGAAGAAAAGCAAGTCACGGTCGACTCTGTTAAACACGCCCTGCCATCGCCTTTTTTTGTGATTGCTACACAAAACCCAGTAAATCAGTCTGGTACATATCCTTTACCTGAGTCACAGTTAGACCGCTTTTTTATGCGAATTAGTTTAGGGTTTCCTGATAAACAGGCTGAGAAAAATTTAATTTTGGGTTTAAATAATCGTAACTACGACGATTTACCCGTGCGTATAACAACTGAGCAACTCTCTATTATTCAAACAGAAATTACTCAGGTCACACTCAGCAATGCCGTTGTTGATTATATTTTAGAATTAGTTGCATTTACTCGCCAAGACAAGCACTTTGTTAATCCTTTATCGCCAAGAGCATCTATTGCGCTTTCTCGTGCAGCTAAAGCATGGGCCTACATTGAAGGACGTAATTTTGTTTTACCTGAAGACGTTCAAGCGGTGTTTGCAAGTGTGACCGATCATCGTCTTGGGTTGAATAAAGATGACAGTGCTTATGCACTAAAACATGTTCCTGTTAGCTTGTAAAAGATGCTTAAGCGCCCTACTTTTGCAACTCGTTTTACGCACTTTTTTATAAATAAGTTATTAAAAAATAAGCATAAAAAAAACGAGATTACACTACGTCATAATACAATTTACGTTTTGCCATCGCGCTTAGGAGCTAAATTTTTATTTGTGGCACTGTTAAATTTTGTGATGGGTATTAATTATCAAAACAACCTTATTTTAGCGATGGCGTACCTTATGGTTGTTTTATTAGTGTTCGCCATTTTAACGGGTTATAAAAATCTACGTGGTCTCCATGTAAAGTTTAATCATGTAACGCCTTGCTATGCACCCAATCAACCAAGCGCTCATTTTTCTATAAAAGCTAAGAGCGCGTGTCAAGGTGTTGCGTTTGGATATAAAAATACAAAATCACAGCTCATTGATGTCGGTAATAACGAAGTAGTAAATACGCATATTTCGTTAAACGCAGACAAACGTGGGCGTTATTGCTTCGAAAAAGTCCAAATTTATAGCTCTTTTCCTTTTGGGCTTGTGTCGGTATGGAGTTATATTGAGCCCAGTGATGCAATTTATATATACCCAGAGCCAATCGATGACCCTAGTTTAGTTTTTGACACATTGGAATTAGGCGATAGCGAAGAGCATGAAAGCAAACAAAAGCCAGGATCGGATGATTTTCACCAACTGTCTCCTTTTATCCCCGGTACAGCACTTAATAAAGTATCTTGGAAACACTACGCAAAAACTCAGCAGTTACTCAGCAAGGAGTTTACGAGTCATTCGTCTGCCAAAATGGCACTTAACTTTAATAACTTAAACGGCAATACTGAAACTAGGCTCAGTCAACTATGTTATTTAGTCAATAAGCTCACTGAACAGCACGTTACATTTTCTTTAACGTTGCCAAATAGTGAGGTTGCTTCGGGTTGCGGTTTAAAACATCAAAAATCGTGCCTTCAAGCGCTGGCGGAGTTTTAAATATGCTGAAGATGCATAATGCAGGCTTAATAAATTCGGCACTTTCATTCATATTCATCATTATGAGTGGATTTTTGTTTACTGAGGTCCCTGCTCTTTTTCTCGCCATTTTAATTTCTTTAAGCTGCCTTAATTTATTTATTGGAAAGTTCTATAAAAAACTCAATGGTAAGGTGGCTAATATTTTAGCTGCGGCTTGTCTAATCGCTTTATTTGTTGTTGTCGGTGTGTCTGACACAGTTAAGTTATTTGTTTCAATGATGCTACTTGCAAGTACATTTAAACTATTGCAAGCGCGAACAACCAAGCAATATCAAACCGTGTGTTTACTCGTGTTTTTTAACTTATCGACCCTGTATCTCTTTCATCAAGGTTTACTCGAAACATTGCTGGTAAGCAGCTTATATATCGTTAATTTTGCAGTCCTTGGCTATTTAGACAGCCCTAATAGCTTTAAAACGGCTAATAAACAGAGTGTTAAGACCATTTTTTTCGCTTTACCTATTGCTGCATTTCTAATTTTATTTTTACCAAGACTTCCTGCTTTTTGGCAATTACCGGGGCCAAAGCTTGCTAAAACAGGTTTGTCTGAACAGGTAAACCCGTTTTCTATTGCCAAATTGGCAGAATCAGACGAGCTAGTTTTTAGAGTTGAAGAGCCTAATAATACAGCTCTGCAGCCCCCCTATTATTGGCGAAGCCTTATTCATGATGAGTTTAATGGTAACGAATGGTTAATATCGGACATTTTAAAATCTCAACAGTTTAACCTTACTCGCAAGCCAGTTGCCCCTCAAAACTACGTTCAATATCAAGTTATTGCAGAGCCTTCATCGGCTAATTGGTTATATGGTTTGGGGTATGCAACAAGTGATAATACGGCTGTATTCTCCACCTATAATGGTTTGCTAAAACGCAAAGGCAATTTAAATAAGAACATAAAATACACCGTTAAAAGCGGCTCATTAAATAATGTTGTTCTGTCTGACTTTGAAAAAAGACTCTATACGCGACTTCCTGGCAACGTGAACCCTAAAACGCGCACACTGTCATTATCTCTCGCTGAAAAAAATACCAACGAAGAAGCCTATTTTAATGCTTTATTGCGCTATTTTAATGAACAAGCATTTAGCTACACACTCACACCAACAGCAATGACTGGCGAGAATACAATTGACCAGTTTGTATTTGATAATAAACGTGGCTTTTGTGGACATTACGCAAGTACAGCAGCCTTTATGTTCAGGGTTGCCAAAATTCCTGCGCGTGTAGTTTCTGGTTACTTAGGCGGCGAACAAAAGCAAGGTTCAACACTCAACGTCTATCAATACGATGCCCATGCCTGGGTAGAAGTACATTTTAATAATGCGTGGCATGTGTTTGATGCAACCGCGGTTGTTGCTCCAGAGCGGTTAAATGGCTCGTTATCACAATTAAGCGAATTAAATGAAAGCTTTAATGAAAATTTAGGATTTGGCCTAAAACGCTGGAGTCACTTTAAAGCAATAAATTGGCTTAGAAATCACCTTGAAGAATTAGATTATAAATGGACGAATTGGGTGCTGACTTTTGATCAGCAATCACAACAAAACTTTTTAAAATCATTATTTGGAAATAAAGCGAACTGGATAACACCACTTGTAGTTTTGGTTACGCTGGCCTTTGTTTTTCTAGGTTACTTTTTCTATTCAAAGCGCACGCCTCTCTCTAATGAGCCACTTATTAACGAAATAGAACAGCTTTACCGTTGGGCGAATAAACGGGGTATTAAAACCGATGTCACTCTTACTCCTTTGCAAAATATTGCAAATATAAAAAAACAAAAGCCCCATTTATCCAGCGTATTGGCTAAATTTGAACAGATAATCATCGAAGTGCGCTATCAACAGCTCGCATTTACTCAAAAACGTAAAACCACTGCTCGAGTTCTGTTAAACTCTCTCAAAACAGCAAAATAGAGAACAATATGAATGCAGTAATTGTTGGCGTTATATTAATGCTGGTACTGACACTTTGCCGTATTAATGTCATTGTCGCGATGACACTAAGTGCCATTGTTGCCGGTTTAACGGCTGGGCTTGGCTTGTCAGATACGCTTAATGCATTTAACGAAGGGTTATCGGGCGGCGCTGAAATAGCACTAAGTTACGCAATGCTAGGTGCATTTGCTGTGGCTATTTCTAAGTCAGGGTTAACACGCATTTTAGCAGCCAAATTGCTCAAGCAAGTGAGTGATAACAGCCACAAAGGCGAAACAACCCTAAGCTACTTAATTTTAAGCATCATATTATTGTGTGCGATTTCGTCGCAGAACTTAGTCCCGGTACATATCGCGTTTATTCCTATATTAATTCCCCCGTTACTTATTGTATTTAACACGCTGCGATTAGATAGACGTGCCATTGCCTGTATTTTAACTTTTGGTCTTGCAACCTCTTATATGGTTCTTCCGTATGGGTTTGGTGGAATCTATTTATATTCAATTTTACATAAAAACCTCACTGAAAACGGCTTAGAACTTGTGAATACACAAGTCCCTATCGCTATGATAATTCCTGCGCTTGGCATGTTAGTTGGCTTAATTATCGCGGTATTTGTTAGCTACAAAAAGCGACGTCATTATGAGGCTCACGCCCTAACAGAAAAACAGCAAGACGTTGTTATCGAACAACCAAAAAAGGTATTGGCTGTTGGCATTGCTGCCGTACTTTGCTCATTGCTGGCTCAAAATGTGAGTGGTTCTATGATTCTAGGTGGCCTTGTTGGAGTTATGATATTTAGTCTGTTTGGTATTGTTAAGTGGGAGCAGAACAGCGACGTTTTTAGTAAAGGTGTAGCCATGATGGCAATGATTGGCTTTATTATGATTTCGGCACAAGGCTTTGCTTCCGTTATGAAAGCAACTGGCGACGTTACCTCATTAGTAAGCTCTGCTGCTGGTATGATAGAAGGAAACAAACCGCTTGCCGCTGCACTCATTTTATTAGTTGGCCTATTGATCACCATGGGCATTGGTAGTTCTTTTTCTACGGTGCCAATTATTGCGACCCTTTTTGTACCACTGTGCTTAGAACTTAACTTTTCTGTTATGGCAACGGCTGCACTTGTTGGTACTGCTGGGGCATTAGGTGATGCGGGCTCCCCTGCTTCTGATTCTACCTTAGGACCAACGTCTGGATTGAACGCCGACGGCCAACATGATCATATTTGGGATTCAGTGGTACCCACATTTATTCACTTTAATATTCCGCTATTGATATCGGGTTGGATAGCAGCAATGGTACTTTAAATTAAAACACTGTACTGCAACTTCAAAAGTTATTCAGCCAGTTAAAAAGACGTTAGCCCTGCATATGTGGGGCTTTTTATTACCTTGTTACGGCCAATTTTAAACACTTTTTTGCTTTGCTCTTAAATTACACCTTCTGCTATCCCCTGTTTAATTTAAGGTAAATGATTCATAAGTGCTGAGTAATACATATTACAATATATAGTATGATGTGTTCTTAGTGATTGATTAAATAAGTACCCGCAGGTACTTATTTATTTTAGCTATCTTTGAGTGTGTTAGCTGTCGAAACCGTAGATCATTTTATCGCACACAACCGGTGTTGGTCTGTGGTTATCATCAACCGCTACAAACGTAAAACTACCCGAGATAGCAAGATGCTTATCGTCTTTATGCATCCTCTCTAAAAATATCTCTACGTCTACTTTTAGGCTGGTATTACCAACATAGACTACTTTAGAGATAAGTTCTGCAAACGTACCGGCAGGAATCGCTTCTTTAAAGTCAACACGGTCAGACGAAATCGTTACTAAAGGTTTACGACAAAAACGAGTTGCAGCAATAAAAGCAACTTCATCCATCCACGCTAACGCATCACCACCAAATAAGGTGTTGTGGTGGTTAGTACGGCCAGGAAATACTGTTTTTGTTACCGACGTTGTTGAGTCAGCAATACGCTGGGCAATAATAGCGTCACGATCGATTTGTTGTGTCATAGTCTCTACTTTTCATTAGCTAATGTGTCTTGCATCATTAGCGCAGGGTCAAGGCGTTCATTTTTCCAATTAAAACGCCAGTCTAAATGGGGTCCTGTTACTCGGCCCGTTGCACCTATCTCAGCGATTTTATCGCCTCGGGTAATGGTATCCCCTACTTTTACATCTAATTTGCTTAAATGAATATAAGTCGAAGTCACACCATGGCCATGATCAAGAATCAGCGTGCCACCAGAGTAATATAAATCAGGCTCAGCAAAAACAACGGTACCACTGACAGGCGCATACACAGGGCTGCCAGTTTTATTTGCGATGTCTAAGCCAAAGTGTGGTCTACGTGGCTCACCGTTAAAGTAACGCTGGCTGCCATACACACCCGAAATACGGCCTTGTGCTGGCTTATAAACCGGATCTAAAAAATAACGGAGGTCAGAATTAACTTCTCGCGCTTTTCGTACAGCAACCGCTTCACGAGAAATTCGCTCTGATACCTCTTTAGGCGGCGAAACATACTTTTTTGCCACGCCTGTAATTTTGTCAATCTTGTATTCGCGCTTTGTAATAACAATGGCTTGCTCATGCGCGACACCGTCATTATCAACCCACGTTAATGTGTGCTCTGTGTCTGCGTCACGGCCAAAACCAAATACAAATTCACCTTGAGGCGACAATTTTAAGTTTTCACCGTTAAAACTCACACTTTTAACGTTTTCAAGTTGGCCTGTGACTAAACCACCTTGAGTTAAATGTCCTTTTAGTTCAACCGCATTTACATGTATAGACAACAAACTTGCCAACGCGGTTAGCAGTAATCCTTTACGCATAGCTAATTGATCCTTTGCCGACCCCTTCGTACGCGGTGATTTTCACCTCAGACTCTGGGTATTCGTTTTTAACTTGCGTACTAAGATAGTCAGCTATGCATTCAACCGTGGTATCGCACGGTAAAATGTCGCAACGCGATTTAGCAATAGCCATTTCAAAGTAGCCTTGCTGCGATGTATACGCAAAGCACACATCGTTATCTTCCGCTGTAACATGTTTTAACTCTGCTTTGCTGACTTCGTCTTCAGCTGTCGCTAAATAAATATCTTCCCATTTATCGGCCCACTCTTTTTGCAAACGCGGCATAGCCATGCCATCAAGGCTAATACCAATTTGCGAACGGTGACCATGAATAATGCGCTGACAATTGCCATCATGCTTTTTAAGACCATGGCTGTAGTGGTAGTAAAAACTTTGGCTGCGCTCAGGGTATAAATTAATTTCAATTTTTTCGATGTTGCTAGGCAATTGCGGCATTATCGTTTTAATTAAAAACGCGGTTACTGAGTGCTCATCAATCACGTCGGCATCAATTAAACAAAAGGCTTGGTTTGGTGCGCTCATCGCTAAGTGATGGTTGTCACCAAAATGACAATCTAATACGCTGTGCTCATCGTGTTGAGTAAGTGAACCGTTTAGTTTCGCAGGCACGGCAAGTTTGTGATCAATACATTCATCAATAATGCCTTTGATTTGTTTTTTAACTAAACCAAAATCAAGCACCATAGACTCATCATTAAGTTGGCCATGCAGGGTTAAATCAACAATCCAGCTCTCGCCAACTGCGCCGCGTTTATTACACAAGTAAGAAAAATCAATCACTGTCAGTGAGTTTACAAAAAGGATCATAAATTTCCTTTAGACTGGTTAAAGAATCACAGCAATTATAATGATTTTTAATACACAATGCGCGGTTTTATCTCCCTTTAACAGCAACAGTTTAATTAAATGGTCATAAAACAAACGAAAAATAGCAAAAAATTAACTGCTCCGAGTTGTTTAGCGTACAAGTGTACGCTAAAGTACGGGGCAATTTCTAAGCGATGAAAAAGAGTTATGGAACCTAAAAACAGCTATACAAAAGAAGAATTGGTCCTTTGTGGTCAAGGTGAAATGTTTGGCGAAGGCAATTGTCGTCTTCCAAGCGATAACATGTTAATGATGGATCGTATCGTTTCTATCACTGCCGATGGTGGTGAACACGGTAAAGGTCAAATCGTTGCTGAACTTGATATCAACCCTGATCTTTGGTTTTTCGACTGCCACTTTAAAGGTGATCCAGTAATGCCGGGTTGTCTTGGTTTAGATGCAATGTGGCAATTAGTTGGCTTTTTCCTTGGCTGGTCAGGTGGCCCTGGTCTTGGTCGTGCACTGGGTGTAGGTGAAGTTAAATTTACTGGTCAAATCTTACCAACGGCTAAAAAAGTAACTTACCGTTTAGATATGAAGCGTGTTATCAAGCGTAAATTGTTCATGGGTATGGCTGACGGTACTGTAGAAGTAGACGGTCGTGTAATCTATGAAGCAAAAGATCTTAAAGTAGGTCTTTTCCAAGATACAACTGCATTCTAATAACCCCATAATGCAGAAACAAAAAAGCCCCTTTTGGGGCTTTTTTGCGTAAATAAGATGCCTATTTTAAGTTTTGAACATGTTTCGGTTTTCTATTGCTTCTCGCCATCCACCTAACCATTCTGATTTAGGGTCAATTTGTTGATAAGGGCATTGTTCTTTGGAACGGCCTGCCAAGCCTGCTTTATAACCTTGAGAATGAGCTCTTTCTAAACGATCTCTTTTCTGTCTCTTCATAGGTAATATCCTCACCTTTTATATTTA
Source organism: Pseudoalteromonas sp. MB41 (assembly GCF_020966275.1). Classification (NCBI taxonomy): domain Bacteria; kingdom Pseudomonadati; phylum Pseudomonadota; class Gammaproteobacteria; order Alteromonadales; family Pseudoalteromonadaceae; genus Pseudoalteromonas; species Pseudoalteromonas sp. MB41. The sequence goes on from NZ_JAJJZF010000002.1 coordinate 122,826, forward strand.
TAGATATGTAGCGAAATTGACATCTACATTTAATGAATAGTTAATAAAACTGTTAAATTCAAATGACAAAAGCAATTAAATAAATTGACAATGAGTAACGTGCTGATGATCAACTGAATTAACATTTAAAACCTTTAAGTGGTCATACCTCTATATTTCAAACCACCTATAAATACAGTAAAAACGAGCTATAAATTGCATAGCCATTATTTGTGACACAGGCTATTTCAGTAAAGTTCCCCATTAATTTGTAATTATGACATTTTTATTATGATTACAATTTAGACAACAAATTGCTTGCATGTTAAAAACCGATCGGTCTAATATTGAGCTATGGAAACAAAAATAATACAGCCAAGCCGTCGTGGCAGGCCCCCAAAAATTGAGCGCTCAAATGCAGATACCCGCGCATTGCTAATTAATACAGGGTTAGCTGTATTAACTGAAAAAGGCTTTAGCGCCACAGGTATCGATTTAATTTTAAAGTCGGCGCAAGTGCCTAAAGGCTCTTTTTATCATTACTTTAAAAGTAAAAATGATTTTGGTTTAGCCTTAATTGATGCTTACGACAGTTACTTTCAAGCAAAGCTTAAACGCCATCTCACTAATAGCGCCATTAGTCCACTTGAACGCGTTGTTTTATTTGCTAACGATGCCAAACAAGGCATGGCAAAATATGCGTTTAAACGAGGGTGCCTTATTGGCAATCTTAACCAAGAGCTCAGCCACCTTGATGACGCAATGATAGCCAGCATTAAACAAGCGTATGCGCATTGGCAGCAATTAGTTGAGCAGTGTTTAATTGAAGCGAAAGAACAAAAACAAATCGCAAAATCAACAGACTGCAAAATGCTTGCTGAATTTTTTTGGATTGGCTGGGAAGGTGCCGTTATGCGCTCAAAGCTTGATAAATCAAGCGAACCCCTTACCCTTTATACAGCACAATTTTTACGTTTAATCTTATAAAGCCGTTATAAATCAATTAACGGTTTTAATTTAACCATTAAAAGACGATCGGTCTAAAAGGAGTCAACCATGACAACATCAGCCAAATCGATAGTTATAAATAAAGATGATCAAGGCTATCACGCCAATTACACAGATTTTCCTGTTGAGAGCATCCACCAGCATAATGTTAATATTGATGTTGACTACAGCACCCTCAATTATAAAGATGCTCTGGCGATAACGGGTGCAGGACCAGTGGTAAGACAATTTCCTATGATCCCAGGTATTGACCTTGCAGGCACGGTTAGCGAGTCCGATTCTGACGAATTTAAACCGGGCGACACCGTATTATTAAATGGCTTTGGTGTTGGCGAAAAGTATTTAGGCGGTCTTAGCGAAAAAGCCTCAATCAAGAGCGATTGGCTCATTCCCCTCCCCGCTAATTTAACCCCTAAACAAGCAATGCAAATTGGCACCGCAGGCTACACCGCAATGCTGAGTATTATTGCGCTTGAAAAGCACGGTATTAGCCCACAAAGCGGCGAAGTATTAGTGACTGGAGCAAATGGTGGAGTGGGAAGTTTTGCCATCTACTTACTCAATAAGCTCGGTTTTGACGTTGTAGCAACAACGGGTCGTATGAACGAGGCCGAACACTTACAAAAACTCGGAGCAAAACGTGTTTTATCACGCGATGAGTTCTCCACTGCCGGTAAACCACTTACCAAAGAGCAATTTGCAGCAGCCATTGATTCGGTAGGTAGTCATACACTGGCAAATGTCTGTGCATCAATTAACTATGGGGGTGTTGTTACAGCCTGTGGTTTAGCACAAGGCATGGATTTCCCAGCAACCGTTGCGCCATTCATTCTTCGTGGTATCAGCTTAATAGGTATAGACAGTGTTATGCGCCCTAAAGCTGACCGTATCGAAGCATGGCAACGTCTGAGCGAGTTAGTCGAGCCTGAGTATCTAGATACAATTTCGCGAGAAATTCCATTATCAGACGCCATTAGCCATGCTGATGCGTTATTAAAAGGCGAAATACGTGGCCGTGTTGTGGTTAACTGTAAAGAATAACCACTCAAAATACAGTTTCTTGCTTCGTTAGGTATAAAACTAGGGTAAAGGCAATTATACTTACCCTAGTTTTGAGAAATACAGGACAGTCGAATGAGTAATAAAGAAATTTTCAGCAATAACCCACTACAGGGTGTGGGCATTGAGCAGGTTGTCACTGAACTTGTTGACCAGTATGGCTGGGAATTACTCCATGCCTACCTGCGTTTAAACTGCTTTAAAAATAACCCTGATGTAAAATCTGCCGTTAAGTTTTTGCGAAAAACTCAATGGGCGCAAGAAAAGGTCGAGAACTTTTATCTGTACCGCCTAAAAAACTTACCGCGCCCTGATGACGTTAACTACGAGCTACCACCACGCGATCGCGTGATCCCAGCAGATCAAAAACCTGGTGAGCCGTGTGAGCTTAGTTTTACTGATGCAAAACGCATTCATGAGAAAAAAGAAGCGAAACAAAAAGCCCGTGCGCGTAAACAGCGTTCAAGTGCTAGCAACCCTTGGGGTAATTAATCTAGCTTCATGTTTTAAGTTTAAATGAGCCGTTTTTAAGAGCGGCTTATTTAGGTTGTTTCTCTGCTTTTTTACGACTAATCAAAAGTAGCTGTCAAAAGTACAAGTTAAAAAGTACCAGTTAAAAAGTATCTGTTAAAAAAGTACTAATCAAAGTTCCAATCAATTTAAGTCAATTTGTTAGACGTTTTCGTAAAACCCACATCGTTATTTCCTCCTTGGTTTATAAATATCTGCTCAATCTTTAATAGCATCGGCCCGTGTATTAAGTGACATAAACAGATACACCTATTTTAAAGAAAGTAGTTCACTTTATTAGATAGCCTTTACGTATCATGGTTTAAATTTCAATGAAGGTTGATTATGATTACTACACTACATTTATGTTTTTTCACCTCTAACTTTTCAAAGGACATGTATGTCTGACTACAATGAATCGCCAGAACAAATCGCAAATGCGACACAAGATTACGTAATGCAACAAACAATGCTGCGTATAAAAGATCCTAAGCCTTCATTAGAGTTTTACCAAAACGTTTTAGGAATGAAACTATTAGGCAAGTACGATTTTCCGGCAATGGAATTTACACTGTACTTTTTAGGCTATGAGCAAGCTATACCAAAAGGGACTGATAAAGAAAAAGCACAGTGGGTATTTCGCCGCCCAGCGCTTATAGAGCTTACACATAATTGGGGCACTGAAAACGACGACAGCTTTGAGGGTTACCATAATGGTAATAACGAACCCAAAGGGTTTGGTCATATTGGTATTAGCGTGCCTGACGTATACGCAGCCTGTGAACGCTTTGCTAAATATGATGTTGAGTTTGTGAAAAAGCCTGATGATGGCTCAATGAAAGGCTTAGCCTTTATTAAAGACCCAGATGGATATTGGATAGAAATACTCTCCGCTGAGGGGATCACTGAGATCATAGAAGCTCAGAAGCCATAAAACTTTAACATTCAAAAACCTGCAATATGCAGGTTTTTGTTTAATGTAGCGTTAAGCATAAAAATAGCTAACAATCCGTAATCTAATAAGACGCAAACCCATAACCAGCATCATCACTGGATACTGTCACTGAAAGCGTTTCATCAGCGCTTTCAAAAACCAAAAAATTAATAGGCTTACAACAAACTTGGCAATCTTCTATGTATTGCTGATCAACATCAGCGGGGTCCAATAATACATCAATGTGTTCACCACAATACGGACACGCAATCGTTTTTTCAGTTAATTGATTCATCAGTACGACTCCCTATTATTGAGCTCTATACTAAATAGATTGTTATTCTCTCTATGCTTTTCAACATAGTCATCTTATAAAGTATCAAAAAGTGCTTCAATTCTCTCTTTTTCATTACATGCCGCGTCAGCCATTGACAATAATCCCATATCAATATTTGTATAAATCTAAGGTAACACACTGATGATTTTAGACACTTGATATCATTTACAATCGAACGTACCTTGGCACCTTGCTTGTTAGCAATTTAATAAGTTCTGGTTGCATCCGTTGATAATTATCAGGAATTTCTAGGCAGGCAAGTTTCTTTCCTTTAAGTAGTTCTTTGTATTTGTTCGATACTTTATTTTTGTGAGTTTTTTCCATCACAAAAATAACGTCTGCCCATTCGATAAGATCACCAGATAAAGGTGTTTCAGAATCGAGGTTTGTTCCGCACCCTATCGCATTAATACCTTCGTATTCAGAAAACACCTCTTCTGCGGTAGGACTGCGCAAACGATTTTCTGAACAAACAAATAATAGATTCATTTTCACCTTTAAGCCCCTTATAAGGGGCTGTTTATTCGTCGACAAAAATTTAATGTAATCAAGCGTAATTGAATTTAAATTGCCTGATTGTATCCATGCTAATAATTTTTAGTAATTTCTGTTTGGTTGTTTATCCAGAACAACTAATAAAAATGTTGCTAATGGCCCTAAGAGCAAGGATATAAAAAACCATAATAGCCCACTTCTGTTTTTACTTTGAGCTAAGCCTGCATTTAATAATGCTAAGGTCCCTAAACCAATCACATATTGACCGCCACCTGACAAAATTTCACTTCCATTCATCGTACTTTCCTTCATTTAATTAATTACGCCGAAAAACCGGTCCGCAAACGCTTTTAAAACTGAAACATAAATTTGTAGCTTAACTATCGATAAATAACTAGGGCCAAGGAATTTTTTGGTGTTATACCATTACGCTTAATTAAGTGGTCTATTTTGAGGCAATAAAACCGCGTTGATAACAAGGCAAAAATTTAGTTATTTAGTTGTTCTAAATCAGAAATTTTTAACGCAGGTAGCGACTGGTTTAATCACTCAAAATGATTAAGTATTTTTGCGGAATGGTATTAGTTGCTTAGTAATAAAGTTTCGCATACGTACCCTCCGGCTTCACTTTCCAAACCATCACTTTTGTAAATTGTATAAAGACATGGGAAAGCGTTTCATCAGTACGACTCCCTATTATTGAGCTCTATACTAAATAGATTGTTATTATCTCTATGCTTTTCAACATAACCACCTTATTAAGTATCAAAAATACCTATTAAGTAAGCTTAGTTGCTATAAACTACTCACTTTTAGGCTTGCGCAGTTTAGATAAAATAAGACTATCAATATCATTACTAACGCTTCCTATGCTGCTATTGGTAAGTATTACGTAGCCTCTATTTTGGTCTGTAATCGACCGTGTTAACGCTATCCACCCTTGGTTAAATCCAGCGAACCCTAAACTTTTATTTTCTGAATCGACAACATAACTCATACTCCAGCGACCCCCTGTATTTGCTACAGGTGTAATCATTTCTTTAATTAAAGCTTGTGATATAAGACGAGAGCCATTGTATTTATTTTCCTTATTTTTAAGCACGGCTAAATTAAATCGTGCTAAATCAATAGCAGTTGTTTGTAAACCCGCAGCGGCTTGCTCAGCAAAGTAGATCATGGATGTTTTCTTTGCATTTTCATCATACGGTGTTGCTGATTTACTCATAACAGCAGGTGTTACATTAAATGTTGAGTTATTCATTCCGAGCGGCTTAAGTACATTTTTCTGCATATAGTCTTCAAAACTTAAACCCGATACATCTTCTATGAGTAACTGAACAATAGAGTACCCACCACCTGAGTATGACCATTTTGTATTTGGTGTATGTATTAATTTTACATCGCCTGCACCATTATTCTTGCCATTTAATGAATCTACAATCGAAGGAACATCTGTCGGTGAGCCCCAGCCAAAGTAAGGACCGAGAGACAAGCCCGATGTATGCGACAGAACATTTCTTAACGTTACATTTTCAGTTCCAAACTCAGACTTAGGTATCTTCCAGCGTTTTAAATAATTATTTATTGGTTTATCAAGTTCAACTTTACCTTGATCCACCAACTGCATAACCCCCCACGAAGTCACTACTTTTGATATTGAGCCTACATTAAACATGGTATTTTCTGTAATGGCTTTTTGACTTTCAATATCTGCAAAGCCATAAGAAAGAAATCCGGTAACCTCTTCGCCTTGAACAAAGGCAACGGCAACACCAGGGGCTTTATGCTTATCTAAAATCTTTGGTACAGCCTGATCAAGCTCGGCTTTTAGTTCTGAGAAATAAGTCGCGTCAGCTGCTTGAGCATTACTAATAACGAAAAAAACAATAAAAAATAATAATTTATTCATAACATCCCTTTTGAAACACTAAATAACGCAAACACACGCTTCTAAAGTAAGAATCTCTTATAATAAAAACAACCTAATATTAATTATTTAAGTAAGTTCCTATAAATATTTACAGCAATATCTAATAACCTTGGTTTTTTGTTAATCTCACGCCATCAACAACCATTACCCATTCGTCACCAACCAAATGTGGTGCTTCTGTCACATCGAAATTAGAGGTTAAAAAAGCCACACCTACTACAAAGTCGTCTCCTATAAACTCTTTTAACGGCGCATTTATAGATGTTGACCCACCATCTTGGACCCTCTCATATACCACCGTACCGTCTTGATGGATAAGCAAGTACATTTCTTTGCTTTCCCACTCACCTACGTAAGATAACTTATCCGCTGGCAAAGGCTTGCTACAAGAAGTCAAAGTAAGCACAGCTAAAACCAGTAAAATAAACTTTTTCATTTCTACCATTAAGATCCCACCGAAAACCTGTCTTAAAAGAGCTTAACGTTGTATTAATTAAGATCTATTTCAGGGTGATCTTTTATACCGTACATTTCTTCCATTAACTTTTTATAAAAATCGAGTGGTGGCATTTTCATTTTTGCTCGACGTTTATCAACATTAGCCTTGTCTTCAATAGGACTAAATACTATTTGACCCTCGATTAAGTCAGCCTGAGTGCCATAGAGTTGCTTGTTGCCCTGAGCAATAAGGACCCTATCAGTTAGTAGGGCAAGTTGCTGTCCCGTTATACCTTCATTATTTAAATATGATGTCTCTAAATACGGAAGCATTTTTGCTTTAAATTCAATATCTGATGAATGCTGAATTATTAAAAAAGCAGCACTCACTCCTTCAATACCGACCAGTTCTTTTGTTAGCCATGAATGTTCTTTGATAATAGCTTTTAGCTTAGTTGTATTAGCTTCATCTATTATCTTTAGCTGGTTTATGAGTTCTTTGGGGGGATTTTGCCAGCCAACTTTTCCTATTTTATTGCGGATACTTTGATCTTGAATTTCCATTTGCATTAATTCCTTTTTTAGTTGTGGATTGCTTTCAGCTAAAGTAAAAAATGGAATAAATAAGATAAGTATTAAATAACGCATAATTTTCTCTTCCTTGTAAAATGAGTTTTATCGCTGTGGCATGAACGACAACCGATTTAACTATAAACAGCGTTTTAATAAGTGTTCAGAGCGTAAACGCTATTTCTAGGTAAAGTTCTTCCATGTTTCTCCAATTCTCAAATCTGTATAACTGCCAGTTAAAATTCACACAAGCAAGGCGTGTTATGTTGTTTTTAGATGCAAATTTTTTGATTGATTTAAAATAACGACCGCAAACACGATTTCTAATGCAGCCCCTATAAACGCACCAATTACAAAATGACTTGCGAAAAATATGCACAGCGCGCCAGATATCATAAGCAGAGCCCCTAAAATCCAATACACTTTTGTGCCATATAAAGTATTAAAAATTAAATAACGTACACCAATTATCATTAGCATAATTGGATAAAACCATTCAGGCTTTAACGTTGCTACAGCAAAGGCAATAAACAACCCAACAAATAAAATTATCGTACTTTCTAAAGCAAGTTTTCCGAGCGGATTTTTAGCATTATGTTTTCCTGAACGCTTCAGTGCTTTTGATAAAAATATAGCGATAGGATGTATAAACATCCCACCAAAAAAAAGCGCGAGCATGCTAGATTGATATGAGTATTGAAGTGCAACTATTCCCGCTAAACACCAGATAACCCCAGATGCTAAAACGCCGGTTCCACCACCACAGTAAGAAGTATTCATATCTTTTTGTGCATCTTCGAATGTCATAATTACTCCTTACATGCCCTTTGTTACCCAACCACTTTACTGCTTCATAACGCATTTAATGGCTTATTTTTCATACACCCATCTTTCTACACATAAACATCTTTGTAAACACATAATTAAAAAGTATATTTAGACTTCAAAACAGTGTACTTAATATTATTGGGCACAAGTACCAGCAACTGTATAAAAACACAGTATTATGTAAATTACCGTGCCTGCACCTGAAACCCATCAATTAAAACTAAGTCTTAGGCCAATTTTGCTCCCTTTAAATCAGTGGATTGCACGTAAGAAAATTGTACCAATTCGCTAAATTAAGTACTCTTGAGACAATAAAACATCGTTGATACCAAAATGATGTTCTATTACTGCGGATTGATATTGGTATTAGAAATGGCTAAGTGAGCGGTAAAACAACTTACGCGACGTCTTTATAAAGTGGCAGGTAAAAAAGTGAGTTCTGTATTTTGGCTTTGTTTGGCTATGTTAAGCCCAGCGCATTACAGAGCGACTCTTTTTGGATCTCGTGGGTAGAATTCATCGGGTTGTTTGGCACATAAGTCAAATTCACGGGTGTTTTTATACGGGAGTTTCATAAAACCAGCAACGCCTACATCGGTAATGCTAACAGCATATTGCATCAACTTACTAAGTAAGCGCTTAAATTCAGGTTCTTTACTGGCGTCAAGTAAGCGGTAGTAATGGTGAATTTTCATTCTATCTGGCAAAGCTTCAAAAATGATACAGCCTGTGTGATGTATTTGGTTTAGCTCAAATACGCATTTAATCACTTTTTTAGGCAGTTGTAGTTGCTCATCGGGGTCTTTGCCGTCTTCAAAGTACGAGTGTGGTCGCGTTACATCAGAGGCCTGTACATCCATCACTTCGTAATCAAGTTCTGGTAAATGTTCAAACTTAAAGGCCCCTGTGCCGTCACGTTCTAATTGAATAGTTTTACGCGCATCGAATAAGCAACACTTAAACAGGCCTTTTTGTTCAATACCTTGAGCAAGCATCACGGTATTATTTATAGCGTCTGTAAAGGCAGTGCCTAAGCTTTCGTCATGCAAAATTAAGGATGACTCAACAAACACGGAGTTTTCTTTCCAGTGAAAACTTAAGCCCCCTACTACCGGGTATTTAGCTAATCGACTGATTGCAGCCAAAAATGCTTTTTCGGTATCGCCGGTATCAAATAAGAACTCTTTATAGTATCTATCAAGCTGTGCATCATTTACATCGAGCAGTTGTTGATTATGATCAGCTTGGCGCAAAAACTGTTTACGCGAGCTGTATACTACGGTATCAGGGTGCTCGTCTATGTCGCTAAACCAGTAGGGAATATAGGGGCGTATCAGCTCACGCGGCAGCTCTGGTAAATATGCTTTAGCCATGGTTGGCATATTACGCATAAAGTAATCGCCCGCACCATCTCGCGTTGCTTTATCTTTTGAAAGCATGCCATCAATTACCCGTGCAAGCTCAATGGGTAAGTTAAGACTGGTGGCAGGAATAACTTTTGCGCCAAAGCGGCATGATTGTGCAGATGCTAATGCATACAAGGTTGATGCAACGCCTTGCTCGTCAAACCGTGGCGATGATTGACCGCCCGACATCTGCTCATCACCAATAAAGTACACATCGCCCATACGTGCGTTGGTGGTGCTTATATCTGCCGACATTAAATCCATAAAATTGCTGGCAACCGGATTCCCTTCACTGTCGATTTGGGCATACACAGAACTGCCCCAATCAACCAAAGATAATTTATTACTTTGTTCGTCATACACGATATTAGAAGGCTTAATATCACCATGCACAATGGGTTGTGGGCTAATGCCATTTTTGTGCTCACGCAAATCAACCAGTACATTCCTGAGCTTAAGCGCTAGCGACATAATTTTTGCTGCACTAAAACGCCCTTGCTTGATGGATATTTTTTCTAAATCTTCGCCAAGGGCGCGTTCCATCATTAAGATGCCTTGCTTTTTTATTCTTTCAAAGGCGTAAAACTTCGGCACCAAGGGGTTATTTACTTGAGAAAGCATGTAAGCTTCGTCTTCTAGGCGGTCGCGAACGCTTTGTGCCAGTGTTATCCGCGAAAACTTAAATACCCATGGCACGCCTTCATCATCAATCCCCGCAAAAACAAAACCAAATGCCCCTGAACCAATTAGCTCAACTTGCGTGTAACCAAGCAAGGTTAATTGTTTAATACATATGTTGAGCCATCGACGGTGCTTTTTTGCATCATGGTGAGACAGTAAGTATACAGACTGTTCTTCGTTGATATAAAAATTGCGGATTTGTTTGGGATTCACTGCATCTCTCAAAATAAAAACGGCATTATTAGCCGTTTAATTATTGAATGTTGGTAAGTTAATTACAAGGATTTTGCTTTTCAATGGTCCAACCATGTTGTTTAAAAAACAGTTCTGAAACAGTTAAAATGATGCCTGCAAGAATAATTAACTCCATCACACTTATTACGTCTCTCATAAACATCCAGCCTAGAGCAAAAAACCCCATAAGTTGAATCGCTTTAAAATACCATGCAACTTTTCGTATTGTACCGTACTTTAGCTGATAGCTTTGTTCTAAAACGCCATCACACATTAATGAAATAACTGCGGTAGATTTTCTAAAGGGCTTTACGATTACATCTAGCTTGCAGGCTTTACCATCAATATCAAATTCATGGCAAGAGGAAGTTTTAAAACTACGGGCTTCTTTTATTAATTCACCATCGACTTTTAAGGTCTCTTTACCGGTATAGGCTGACCCCCAATATTCAATGACATGCTTGCCTAACGTAAATTGTGCTGTTATTCCCTTCATCAGTGAAGCTTTAACGTTCTCTGTTGTCATTGTAATTTCCTTATTAATCAAAAACTCACCCTAATCTAAAAACAAAAAAACGGCAAGCTAAGCTTACCGTTTTGGTATTCAATGGGTAATTGAAATTAAAGTCGAATACCGCCGTCTATTTCAACAACACGGCCTGTAAAGAAATCGTTTTCAACAATGTACTGTGCCGTTTGTGCAATTTCTTCTGCTTCACCAAAGCGACCCACTGGGGTTACAGCCATCATGCGCTGTTTTGCCTCTGGCTTCATTGCATCGGTCATTGCGGTGCGAATAACACCCGGTGCAATTGCACCCACACGAATTCCAAAGCGGCCTAGCTCTTTCGCCCAGCCCGTTGTCATGGCAACAACACCCGCTTTAGAAGCAGCATAGTTTGTTTGACCAATATTACCTGCTCGTGCAACGCTCGACATATTAACGATAACGCCACCTTTACCAGACTCAATCATGTGACTTGCTGCTTCACGTCCGGCTAAAAACACGCCCGTCAGGTTTACATCAATAACAGACTGAAATTGGGCAAGCGACATCTTATCAACCACTTTGCCTTCTTTCGCTTTGATAAACATACCATCACGTAAAATACCCGCATTGTTGATAAGCACACCAATATGACCAAAGTCATTATTAATCGTGTTGAATGTTGTAACGACTGCATCTTCATCAGTCACATTTGCTGCATAGGCTTGTACTTTTGTGCCGTATTTAGCCAAGGCAGATACCGCGGTATCGAGGATGTCTTGTTGCATATCAATCAGCGCAATATTTGCGCCAAGCGATGCAAACTTTTCGGCCATCGCAAAGCCTAAACCTTGCGCACCACCAGTAATAACGATGTTGTTGTTTTTAATTTCCACAACACACTCCTACTTCGAGAATAATTTAAAAATGGCACTAAAATCATCACTGCCTGCACCTTGGTGTTGCAGCATGGTGTATAAATTTTTAGCCATTGACCCCATTGGGGTTGATGAATTACTTTGCTGGGCTGCTTCCATAGCAAGACCTAAATCTTTTGCCATTAAATCAACCATAAAGCCCGGTTTATAATCATTACTAGCCGGTGCGGTTTCCATCACACCTGGGCACGGGTTATAAAGCTCTAAGGTCCAGTTACGGCCTGAGCTGGCGGTCATAATGTCACTCAATACTTTGGGGTCTAAGCCATTATTAATGCCCATTTGCAGAGCTTCACTTGTCCCTGCCATCAAAATACTAAGCAGCATGTTGTTACATATTTTAGCCACTTGGCCTGCGCCAATATCACCCGCATGGAAAATATTTTTGCCCATATCAACCAATGCAAGCTTGGCTTTTTCAAAGTGACGTGGCTCACCACCGACAATAAAGGTCAGCGTACCCGCGGTTGCACCTGCAACACCACCTGAAACCGGCGCATCAACAAAATCAATGCCTTTTTGTGCCAGTTCGCTGCCTACTTGACGAGCTGATTCAGCATCAATGGTTGAGCAATCAATAACCAGTGTTTTACTATCTAGTAAATTAATTAAGCCCGTTTCACCAAGATAAAGCGACTTAACATGCTTGCTTGCTGGTAGCATACTAATAAAAATATCGGCACCAATAGCACATTCAGCTGCATCGCTTGCGGCCATTGCGCCTTTTGCTTCAAGCTCGCTGACCGCCGCTTTATTTAAATCAAATACGCGTACTGTGTGGCCGGCATTAACTAGGTTAGCCGCCATTGGGCCACCCATATTGCCTAAACCAATAAAACCTATTGTTAATTTAGCCATCTGTATTACCCCTTGGTTAACACATTGAGTGGGTGAGATTGCTCATCCCAGCGTGATGTAAAAAAGCTTTCTAGTAAATCAGGTTCAATGTCTGATAGTGACTTAAATTGCCAATTAGGTGCGCCATCTTTATCAATTAATAAAGCACGCACACCCTCTTGAAATTCACCTACTTCACCGCATCGTACCGACATACCAAGCTCCATTTTAAAACACTCGGCAAGTGTTTTGCCTTTCGATGCAGCAAGTTGACGCTCTACCAATGCACAACTCAGCGGGCAACCATGTGCCAACGATTTTTGAGCACGTGACAGCCATTTATCTTCTGTGTCGATTGCTTGTATATAGTCAATTTTGTCTTCTAGGGTTTCAAACTCAGCAAGCTTTTGAATAACTGCTAGGTTAGCTTTCACATTCCCCTTTGGTACTCGACCTGAAATGTTATCAATAGAGACTAAAATTTGAGTCAGCTTTTCATGGTTTAATGAGGCTGTTTTACCCCATTTTTCAGCAGTGATAGCAGAAAAAATGGCATCAAATTTATCGGCCGTTGCATAATGATCGGCTAAGTTTACAAATAATGCATCTTCAGCATTAATAGAGGCCGCCGTTAAACCTAAAAATAGGCCCACTTGATCTGGCATTTTATGTAAAAAGTAACTGCCGCCAACATCTGGGTATAAACCAATAGTGAGTTCAGGCATCGCGATTCGAGAAGTGTCAGTTACGACTCGATGACTTGCCCCCGCCATTAAGCCAAGGCCCCCGCCCATCACAATACCGTTACCCCATAACATAATGGGTTTTTCGTAGCAGTGTATTAGGTAATCAAGCTTGTACTCTAGCGTGAAGAAATCTTCAATGTAGCTGGCAGGCTCACCTGTGCTCATCGCTTTGTGTAAACTCACCACATCGCCACCGGCACAAAACGCTTTTTCACCTGCACCTTTTAAAATAACCATCGCTACTGAGTCATCGTCAGCCCACTTTCTAAGCTGTGGCTCAAGTAACTGGATCATGTCGTAATTTAATGCATTTAACGACTTTGGCGCGTTAAGTGTTGCAATTGCAATGAGGCCGCTAGCGGCCTCTGCAGTTTCGAACACCACTGGCGCATCTTGATGATTTAGTAGTGTTAAATTACTCATTAGCCGTTTACCCAGTTTGCTTTACGCTTTTCTAAGAATGCGTTCACACCTTCGCGTTGGTCTTTGCTGTCGAAAAGTTGAACAAACAGTTCACGCTCAAGCGGTAATGCATGAGCCATAGGCTGAGTACGGCCTTTTTGAATGAGTTTTTTACACGCAGTAACAGCAACAGGACTCTGTTCAGCTACTTGATTAGCCAGCGCCATTGCTGCATTTAAACTTTCGCCTTGTGCAACAACTTCTTCAACAAGTCCAATTTCAAGTGCTTTGTCGGCTTTTAAACGCTCACCACATAAGATCATGCGTTTTGCCCAACCTTCGCCCACTAACCACGCAAGATTTTGCGTCCCGCCAGCACAAGGCAGTAAGCCTACTTTTGCTTCAGGTAGCGCCATTTGTGCTTGTTGCTCTGCAATACGAATATCGCACGCTAGGGCAACTTCAAGACCGCCGCCCATGGCATAGCCATTTATTGCAGCAATTGAAACACCACGGAAGTTTGTTAATGCTTCAAATGCGTCACCAAATACTTTAGACATGGTTGCCGCAACGCCTTTATCGCCACTTGCAAACACATTTAAATCGGCACCGGCACTAAAAAACTTCTCGCCTTGACCTGTGATAACCAATGCATACACGTTTTTATTGGCATTTAACTCTGTCACCGTGTCTTTTAAGGCGGTAAGTGTATCGTGTGTCCAGGTATTCGCAGGCGGGTTATTCATTGTTAACACCGCTACGTTGCCTTCAATAACAAGATCGATAGATGGATTGGACATAGTACGCTCCTTATAGAATGTCGTTAGCTGATTCAGCTAAAATACGGCGCGCAATAATCACACGCATAATTTCATTTGTACCTTCAAGTATTTGATGTACTCGCACATCTCTAAAATGACGCTCTAGTGGGTATTCTTTGATATAGCCATAGCCACCGTGAATTTGCAGTGCATCATCACATACTTTAAAGCCAACATCAGTGGCAAAGCGTTTTGCCATTGCACAGTAGGTGGTTTTTTCGCTGTCGCCCGTATCCAGTCTAAACGCCGCTAAACGTACCATTTGACGCGCAGCTACAAGCTCCGTGTTCATGTCAGCAATTTTAAATTGCAACGCTTGGAAAGCGGCTAAAGGCTTGCCAAATTGCTCACGCTCTTTTAAATACTCGCGCGCTGTATTAAGTGCAGCTTGCGCCGTACCTAACGAACACGTTGCAATATTAATACGACCGCCATCTAGGCCTTGCATCGCAAATTTAAAACCTTCGCCTTCTTGACCCAGTAAGTTTGCAGCAGGAATACGCACGTCTTCAAAGCTAATTAAGCGTGTTGGTTGTGCATTCCAGCCCATTTTTTCTTCGGCTTTACCATACTCAACGCCGGCTGCATCTGCAGGAACCACAAATGCCGAAATACCTGCAGCACCTTCACCACCGGTGCGTGCCATAACCACTAATAAGTCAGTTTCACCCGCTCCAGAGATAAACATCTTAGAGCCTGAAATCACATACTCGTCGCCTTCTTTAACGGCTTTTGTTTTAAGTGATGCAGCATCAGAACCTGAACCCGGCTCGGTTAAGCAATACGAGGCAAGTAATTCACCCATGACAAGTTGTTCGCAGTATTTTTCTTTTACTGCATCGGTACCGAAGCTTGCTACCATCCAGGTTGCCATATTATGAATCGTTAGCATGGCGGTGGTTGCTGTACACCCCATCGCAAGCTGTTCAAAAATAATGCTTGAATCTAGGCGAGATAACCCTAAACCACCCGCTTCTTCTGGCGTGTATAAACCACAAAAACCAAGCTGACCCGCTGCCTTAATGGTGTCTTTTGGAAAAATGTGTTCTTGATCCCATTTAGCGGCGTAAGGTGCCAGTTCAGACTCTGCAAACTGACGGGCTGTTTCAGCAAAGGCTTGCTGATCTTCGGTTAAATTAAAGTCCATAGTAGACCTCTTAAATTGTTGTCTTATTCTTTGTATAAATCGGTGTTTAAAGAGCGAGGACAGCCTCGCTCATTCCTTATAAAGCGCGCTTACCGGCGCTTATTTAAGGTTAATACTCATGTTCGGACCCGAGGCAATATCGTCCTCAAACCAACGAGACGTAATGGTTTTCGTTTCAGTGTAAAAACGAATACCTTGTTTGCCATACGTGTGTTGATCACCATAGAAAGATCCTTTCCAACCAGTGAATGAGAAAAACGGCAGTGGCACCGGAATTGGCACGTTAATGCCTACTTGGCCTACTTCGATTTCGTGTTGGAATTTACGTGCGGCTGCACCGCTTGAGGTAAATAATGACGTACCATTACCGTATGGTGAGTTGTTAATTAGCGCGATTGCTTCTTCAAGCGTATCAACAAACATACACGCCAGTACTGGACCAAAGATTTCTTCTTTGTATAAGTCCATCTCGGTTGTAACATCAGTGAATAACGTTGGACCAACCCAGTTACCTTGCTCATACCCTTCAACAGTAAAGTCTGAGCCATCAATTAAACAGGTTGCACCTTGTGCTTTACCGCCTGCAATAAGCGATAAAATACGGTCTTTTGCCGCTTTTGATGTTTGCGGACCATATGCTGCATTCGCATCATCCCACACACCTGGGCGCACGTTTTCAAAACCCGCTTTAATTTCATCAACCCAGTCTTTCGCTTGACCAACAAAAACAGCAACCGAAATACCCATACAACGCTGACCCGCAGCACCAACCGAAGCACCTACTAGGTTGTTTACAACATGTGATTTACTCGCATCAGGCATGATAACCATGTGGTTTTTGGCGCCAACACAAGCTTGAACACGTTTAAGATTCGCAGTGCCTTTTGAGTAAATATACTCACCGACTCCACACGAACCCACAAATGAAATTGCACGTACAGCAGGGTCTTCTAGTAAGCGGTCTACTTGTGGTTTAGTACCATGAACAACTTGTAAAACACCTTTAGGGGCACCCGCTTCAACAAACAGCTCGGCTAAACGCATTGGTGTAAGTGGGTCTTGCTCTGATGGCTTAAGAATAAACGTGTTACCACACACAATAGCCAGTGGGAACATCCACAGTGGGATCATCGCAGGAAAGTTAAACGGCGTAATACCAGCACACACACCAAGCGGTTGCATATACGAGTATGTATCGATTTTACGCGCCACGTTTTCCATGGTTTCGCCCATCATTAACGAAGGCGCATTTGCGGCTTGTTCAACAACTTCGATACCACGCCATACATCACCTTTCGCATCTTCGAATGTTTTGCCCAGTTCATGACAAATAATCGTTGCTAGCTCATCGTGATTTTCTTTTAATAGCGCGGCATATTTCATCATAATGCGCGCACGTTCAGAAATAGGCACTTCTTTCCACGTTTTAAACGTTTCTTTAGCCGAAGCAATTGCGGCATCCATTTCGGCATCTGTTGCACAAGGCACTTGTGCTAAAACTTCTTGGTTTGCAGGATTAATAACATCAATAAGCTGCGTTGAACTTGATTGGGTAAATTCGCCGTTGATAAATAAAGGTACTTGGTGCATGAGGCACTCCTCCCCAGTGGGTATTAAGAGGCCGCAACATGATAGTTTTTAAAATACGTTGCGGCTGTGAGAGACTAAAAAATGCTTAAATAGCTTCGACTGCCATCGCAACCGCTTCACCACCACCAATACACAGTGAGGCAACGCCTTTGCTAAGACCACGATTCTTTAATGCATGAATTAGGGTGACTAAAATACGTGCGCCGCTGGCACCAATTGGGTGACCCAATGCACATGCACCGCCGTTAACATTCACTTTGCTTTCGTTGAGTTTAAGCTCGTTGATTGCAAGCATAGTTACCATGGCAAATGCTTCATTGATTTCCCAAAGGTCAACGTCTTCTACAGACCAACCTGCTTTATCTAGTAATGACTTCATTGCACCAACAGGTGCTAATGTAAACTCGCTAGGGGCTTGTGAATGTGTGCTGTGAGCAACAATGCGACAAAGCGGTGTTAAACCTTGTGCGTGTGCGTCAGACTCACGCATTAATACAAGAGCAGCAGCACCATCAGAAATTGACGACGAGTTAGCCGCCGTAATAGTGCCATCTTTTTTGAATGCAGGACGTAAGCCTGGGATCTTATCTGGGCGAGCATTACCTGGTTGCTCATCAATAGAAACCGTTACATCGCCTTTACGCGTTGAAATAGTGTGTGCAGCAACTTCGCTCTCAAACGCACCTGATTCAATGGCGGCATTGGCTTTGGTTAACGAGCTTAATGCAAAGTTATCCATTTGTTCACGGCCAATTGAATATTGATCAGCGGTGTCTTGTGCGAAACAGCCCATTGCTTTGTTGTCATAAGCATCTTCGAGGCCATCACACATCATGTGGTCTTTCACTTCACCGTGACCCATACGCATACCACCACGTGCATTAGGTAGCATGTAAGGCGCATTACTCATGCTTTCCATACCACCAGCAACAGCAACATTAATAGAGCCAGACTTAATTAGATCATGCGCGAACATCGCCGCTTTTAAACCTGAGCCACATACTTTATTGATCGTCGTTGCACCGGTGCCTTGATTTAGGCCCGCTTTTAACATTGCTTGACGCGCTGGTGCTTGACCTAAACCTGCCGGTAATACACAGCCCATAATCACTTCGTCGATTTTATCCGCAGATAATCCCGCGTGCTCTAAACTGCTTTTAATGGCAGTCGCCCCTAAATCAGTTGCGTGTGCGCCACTAAGTGCGCCCATAAACCCACCCATAGGTGTGCGTTTTGCGGCAACAATAACAACGGCTTCAGTAATCATAATTGGCTCCATGTTAGTGGTTATCATCATGTGTTCAAATCATGTGTAACCAAACAGTTAATTTGTTATAGTTTAATTTCGATTTAATTCAGCATACATAATATTTACGTTTACGCCAACGTAAATCTAAAATCAACTTTTTTGCGGCCGGTAAAACTGTAAACTTATCTGTATTTTGCTGTATTAAAAATCAAACATTTCCTCACAAAGCCATATAAATAAGGCGCTGCAATAAATTTTGAGCGCTAACCTTATAAGTCTAAAGTATAACTTCACAATGGCTCTTTACCTTTACGTAAACTTCACTTATATTGGTGTTATTCGAATGAGGTAAATAAATCATGAAACAAGACAATCAAACAAACTTTGAAAGTGCAGCAGTCGAGCCTGCCAGCAATGAGCAAACGTTTAGTATCAGCGAACTAGCAAAAGAATTTGATATTACAACGCGCTCTATTCGCTTCTATGAAGACCAAGGCTTGATCTCACCTGAGAGAAACGGTCAAACCCGTATTTACTCGAAACGTGACAAAGTAAGGCTAAAACTGATCCTACGAGGTAAACGCTTAGGCTTTACACTTGCCGAAACCGGCCGTTTGTTTGAACTTTACGACGCAGATAAATCAAGCGCTAAACAGTTAGTGACTATGCTTGACCTTATTGCAGAAAAGAAAGCGGATTTAAGCCAACAAATGGACGACATTAAAGTTGTTCTTATGGAATTAGTCACCGCTGAACGTCGCTGTCGTGAAACCCTCAATAACCTAGACGAATAACCTGACACCCTTTTTATACGCGTCAACAGACTCTCACAGGAACACATATTATGAGCACTATTTCACTTTATAAAGAAATGAACTTCGGACTTGGCGAAACCGCAGACATGATCCGTGATCACGTTAATAGCTTCGCAAGCCAAGAGATTGCCCCTCTTGCTGAACAAACAGATTTAGACAACACGTTCCCAAATCAACTTTGGCCACAACTTGGCGAAATGGGTTTATTAGGAATGACGGTAGCTGAAGAATTTGGCGGTGCGGGTTTAGGCTATTTAGAACATGTTATTGCCATGGAAGAAATTAGCCGTGCAAGTGCCTCAATTGGCCTAAGTTATGGTGCTCATTCAAACTTATGTGTAAACCAAATAAACCGTAATGGAACACAAGCGCAAAAAGAAAAATACTTACCAAAGCTTA
Organism: Pseudoalteromonas sp. MB41; assembly: GCF_020966275.1. Classification (NCBI taxonomy): domain Bacteria; kingdom Pseudomonadati; phylum Pseudomonadota; class Gammaproteobacteria; order Alteromonadales; family Pseudoalteromonadaceae; genus Pseudoalteromonas; species Pseudoalteromonas sp. MB41. The sequence continues at coordinate 142,666 of NZ_JAJJZF010000002.1, forward strand.
TCAGCGGTGAACACATTGGTGCGCTTGCTATGAGTGAACCCAATGCAGGTTCTGACGTAGTATCAATGAAATTAAAGGCCGAGAAAAAAGGCAACGTATTTGTTCTTAACGGTAACAAAATGTGGATCACCAATGGTCCCGATGCTGACACGTTCGTTATTTATGCCAAAACCGATTTAAATGCAGGCCCTAAAGGGATCACTGCTTTCATCGTTGAGCGCAACACACCTGGATTTTCTACCGCACAAAAACTAGACAAACTGGGTATGCGCGGTTCGAATACTTGTGAACTTGTATTTGAAAACTGTGAAGTACCAGAAGAAAACATTTTAGGTAACTTAAACGAAGGCGTAAAAGTCTTAATGAGTGGCCTTGATTACGAGCGTGTTGTATTAGCCGCGGGTCCACTTGGTATCATGCAAGCCTGTATGGACATTGTTGTACCGTACATTCATGAACGTAAACAGTTCGATAGCCCAATTGGTCAATTCCAATTAATTCAAGGCAAAATTGCCGACATGTACACGCAAATGAATGCAGCGCGTTCATATGTTTACACGGTAGCTCGCGCATGCGATCGCGGTGAAACAACGCGTAAAGATGCGGCTGGTACCATTTTATATGCGGCAGAACTGGCAACTAAGATGGCATTAGATGCAATTCAGATCTTAGGCGGTAACGGTTATATCAACGAGTACGCGACAGGCCGTTTATTACGTGACGCTAAACTTTATGAAATTGGTGCGGGTACTTCTGAAATCCGCCGTATGCTGATTGGTCGCGAATTATTCACTGAAAGCCGATAAGGATTAAAGTTATGACGATTTTAAAATCGAGTGTTAATCCACACGATCCGCAATTTCTGCAAAATCACGATAACATGGCTGCCCTTGTATACGACTTACGTGAAAAAGTGGCCGATATCCGCTTAGGCGGTGGCCCTGCTTTAATAGAACGCCATGTTGGCCGTGGTAAGTTATTTGTACGCGATCGTATCGAAACATTATTAGATGAAGGTTCGCCGTTCTTAGAGATTTCTCAATTTGCGGCGTTTGGTGTTTACGAGCAAGCGATTCCATGTGCAGGCGTTGTTGCGGGTATTGGTCGTGTTAAAGGCGTTGAATGTATGATCATCGCCAACGATGCCACTGTTAAAGGAGGGACATACTTCCCACTAACAGTGAAAAAGCATCTGCGCGCACAAGACATTGCAGAGCGCTGCCATTTACCGTGTATTTATTTAGTTGATTCGGGCGGTGCAAACCTGCCTGAACAAGACGATGTATTCCCAGATAAACTGCATTTTGGTCGCATTTTCTATAATCAAGCACGTATGTCGGGTAAAGGCATTCCGCAAATTGCGGTGGTAATGGGCTTATGTACTGCTGGCGGCGCGTATGTGCCTGCAATGGCAGATGAAAGCATTATCGTAAAAGAACAAGGCACTATTTTCTTAGCGGGTCCACCGCTTGTAAAAGCCGCAACAGGTGAAGAAGTTAGCGCTGAAGAGCTAGGCGGTGCCGATGTGCACTGTAAAACATCGGGTGTGGCCGATCACTATGCTGAAAACGATGCACATGCACTGTCTATTGCACGTCAATGTATTGAGCGCATTAATTATCAGCGCCCTACTGCACCATTACTTGAAGACGTAAAACCTCCACGTTACGACATTAACGAAATTTACGGCATTGTTGGTACTGATCTTAAAAAGCCATTTGATGTACGTGAAGTCATTGCACGAGTGGTTGATGACTCATCGTTTGATGAGTTTAAACGCTACTTTGGTGAAACCTTGGTAACGGGCTTTGCGAAAATTTTTGGCCACCCTGTTGGTATCGTTGCTAACAATGGCATTTTATTTAGTGAATCAGCTCAAAAAGGTGCGCACTTTATTCAGTTGTGCGCGCAGCGAAATATCCCTTTAGTCTTCTTACAAAATATCACCGGCTTTATGGTGGGTAAAAAGTACGAGGCAGAAGGTATCGCAAAACACGGTGCAAAAATGGTTACCGCGGTATCGTGTGCTGACGTACCCAAATTCACCGTGTTAATTGGTGGCTCTTATGGTGCGGGTAACTACGGTATGTGTGGCCGAGCGTTTGAACCAACAATGATGTGGATGTGGCCTAATGCCCGTATTTCGGTTATGGGTGGCGAGCAAGCAGCTGGCGTACTTGCTCAAGTGAAGCAAGACGGTTTAGCCCGCAAAGGCGAAAGCATGACTGATGCGCAAATTAGCGAATTTAAAAAGCCAATTATCGAGCAATACGAAAAACAAGGTCATCCTTATTATGCCAGTGCACGACTATGGGATGATGGCATTATCGACCCTGCCGATACACGAAATGTGTTAGGTCTTGCTTTAAGTGCTGCTAAAAACGCCCCAGAGCGTGATTCTCAGTTTGGCGTATTTAGAATGTAATGGAGGCCGTATGTCAGTAACACTACAAATAACAAAATCAAATGTGGCTGTCCTCGTTTTAAACCGCCCAGAAAAACACAATGCATTTAATGAAGACGTGATTAGCGAACTCATTCAGTGCATTGAGCACGCCAATAGCTGTGATGTACGTGCTTTGGTATTAAAAACACAAGGTAAGCATTTTTCTGCAGGCGCTGATTTAAATTGGATGAAGTCGATGGCTGGCAATGACTTTGCAGAAAACTTCGCAGATTCAAAGCAACTCGCCAAATTAATGCATGTTCTTGCAACAAGCCCTCATCCAACGCTATGTGCCGTACAAGGGGCTGCATTTGGTGGTGCGTTAGGCTTAATAGCCTGTTGTGATATTGCTATTTGCCAAGACGATGCACAATTTTGTTTAAGCGAAGTGAAGTTAGGTTTAATTCCAGCTGTGATTAGTCCGTATGTGATCAAAGCGATTGGTGAGCGTGCTGCACGCCGTTACTTTTTAACCGCAGAAATCTTTGATGCACACACAGCGAAACAATTAGGTTTAATTCATCAAGTGACCGGTGACTTACAAACAGCATTAGACAAGCACTTGCAAAGCCTTGTTAATAATGGGCCTATTGCAGTGAAAGCAGCCAAACAGCTAATCAATGATGTTGCGGGTAAAGCCATTGATGAAACACTAATCGATTTAACAGCAGAGCGTATTGCGCGTATTCGTGTATCAGACGAAGGACAAGAAGGTCTTAGCGCATTTTTTGAAAAACGCAGCCCAAATTGGCAGAAATAGGATCCATTATGACAACAAAAACGTTGAAAAAAATTCTCGTTGCAAACCGTGGTGAAATTGCCTGCCGTGTTATGCGCACAGCAAAACAAATGGGCCTAACTACGGTTGCTGTATATTCAGATGCAGATAAACACGCGCAACATGTAAAGCTGGCCGATGAGGCTTATCACATTGGTCCTGCACCAAGTAAAGACTCATACCTAGTCGCAGATAAAATTATCGACGTTGCAAAACAAACCTCCGTTGATTGCATTCATCCCGGCTACGGTTTTTTATCTGAAAACAGTGAGTTTGCCCTAGCCTGTGAGCAAAACGACATTGCATTTATTGGTCCTCCAGCATCAAGTATTGAAGCAATGGGTTCTAAAACGCGTGCAAAAGAAATTATGCACGAAGCCAATGTCCCTTTAGTGCCGGGCTATTATGGCGATAACCAAGACACTGAATTTTTAAAAGCCGAAGCAGAAAAAATTGGCTACCCTGTCCTTATCAAAGCAGCCTTTGGCGGTGGCGGTAAAGGAATGCGTGTAGTAGAGCATGCAAAAGACTTTATCAGTGCGCTTGAAGGGGCAAAGCGTGAAGCTAAAGCTGGCTTTGGTAATGATTTAGTGCTTCTAGAGCGTTACGTTACTAAACCCCGTCATGTTGAAGTACAAGTATTTGCAGACAATCATGGTAACTGTGTTTATTTAGGCGATCGTGACTGTTCTTTACAACGTCGCCATCAAAAAGTAATTGAAGAAGCACCGGCACCGGGTTTATCTGATTCGCTACGAAAAGAAATGGGTGAAGCCGCTGTACGCTGTGCACAAGCAATTAACTATCGTGGTGCGGGTACTGTTGAGTTTTTACTGTGTGGCGATGAGTTCTTCTTCATGGAAATGAACACTCGTTTACAAGTAGAGCACCCGGTAACCGAAATGGTCACTGGCGTTGACTTAGTAAGCTGGCAAATTAATGTGGCTGCAGGTGGAAAACTGCCGCTGTCACAAGCGGATATTCAGCTGCAAGGTCATAGCTTTGAAGCACGTATTTATGCAGAAGACCCAAGCAATGACTTTATCCCGTGTTCTGGCCGTATTGATGCCCTATTCACCCCGACTGAATCAGAGTTTGTACGCATAGACACTGGCATTGCCGCTGGCGATGAAATTAGCCCGTTTTACGACCCAATGATTGCTAAGCTCATTGTTCACGATGACAACCGTGAGGCTGCGCTTGGTCGTTTATCAAAAGCACTGCAACAATTTCATTTAGCTGGGTTTAGTTGTAACGTTAACTTTTTACACAACCTTGCTAACCACCCTACGTTTCAAGCTGGTGCGCCTGATACACACTTTATTGAAGATCAAGGTGCGCAATTAGTCGCTAAAGACGAGCAACAACATACGCTCGCGACAGTAATCGCTGCATTTGCATACATGAGTACACTAAAAGGCAGTAGTGCGAGTCCATGGCAGCAATTAACTGGCTTTATGCTAAACAGCGCTGCGCTAACAAAAATCCCATTTGCTGATGTTGCGGTGCAAGCTGAAAAGTGTGCCGATGGTTTTAAAATCAACCTCAACTCAGTTGCCTATACAAGTTCAGGCACTGTTGAAAATGGCCTTGCTCGCTTAGTCATTAATGGTGAAAAAGTTGTCGCGCATGTTATCCAAACAGACACGCATATCACTGTAATGTATAACGCTCAGCAAACAGTGATTGAACTCATCGATAAACACTACATTAGTGAACATGAAAGTGATGCACTTCCTCTTGCGGCCCCATTAAACGGCACAGTCGTTAAACACCTTGTTGCTGTGGGTAGCGAAGTAGTTAAAGGCGATGCGGTTGTAATTATCGAAGCAATGAAAATGGAATACACGCTTAATGCTCCACATGATGGTGTATTAACCAGCTACTGTTTTGGTGAAGGTGAATTAGTGAGCCATGGCGATATGCTCGCCATAGTCGAGGAACAGGAGGCGGTATGACACAGTTCCCTGCGTGTGTACGTATTGTTGAAGTGGGTGCCCGTGATGGACTGCAAAATGAAGCAGCCGTCACCAGCCAAGATAAAATCGAACTAATTAACGCCCTAGCCAACGCGGGTCTTAACGATATTGAAGCGGGAGCATTTGTATCACCTAAATGGGTGCCGCAAATGGCTGACTCACGTGATGTGATCAACGCATTAAACTTACCTAATGTTAATTTAAGTGCGCTAACCCCTAACTTACGTGGTGCAGAAGCCGCTCATCAAGTGGGCATTAAAGAGTTTGCTATATTTACCGCAGCCAGCGAAGCATTTTGTCAAAAGAACATTAACTGCTCGATTGATGAAAGTATTGACCGCTTTAAAGAGGTCATGGACTTTGCGAAAGAAAATAATATTCGTGTTCGTGGCTATGTAAGTTGTGTAATGGGTTGCCCTTACCAAGGTGACGTTGACTACACTGATGTATTAAAGGTGTCGCAGCGTTTATTAGACTTGGGTTGTTACGAAATTAGCCTTGGTGACACAATTGGCGTAGGAACAGCAAAAAAAGTGGACGAGTTATTAGATTTATTACTGCAACATATTGATAAGTCAAAACTCGCTGTACATTTTCACGACACCTATGGGCAAGCGCTCACAAATATTTACACCGCGCTAATGCGAGGTATTTCAACAGTTGACAGTGCCGTTGCAGGCCTTGGTGGCTGCCCTTATGCCAAAGGAGCGTCAGGAAATGTTGCCACTGAAGATGTAGTTTACTTACTGCAAGGGCTTGGCATAGAGCATGGAATTGATTTAGAAAGACTGGCGAAAGCTGGTTGGGCTATTTGTAGCGCATTAAATAAACAACCTGTCAGCAAGGTTTCACTTGCTCTAAAGAACACGCAGAATAATTAAGGAGTAGGCTCATGGCCGGTTTTGATAAAGTGGTTTCGAGTTACGAAGCTGCGATGGAAGGTTTAAAAGATGGCGATACCATTATCGCTGGTGGCTTTGGCTTGTGTGGTATTCCTGAAGGACTTATCGGCGAAATAAAGCGTAAACAAACAAAAAACTTAACGGTTGTATCTAACAACTGTGGTGTTGACGACTTTGGTTTAGGTATTTTGCTACACGACAAGCAAATTAAAAAAATCATCGCCTCTTATGTTGGTGAAAATGCCTTATTTGAACAACAGTTACTTAATGGCGAAATTGACGTAGTACTTACGCCACAAGGTACACTTGCTGAGAAAATGCGTGCTGGTGGTGCGGGTATTCCTGCATTTTACACTGCAACTGGTTACGGCACCCCTGTTGCACAAGGCAAAGAAGTTAAAGAATTTGATGGCCGCCCATACATTTTAGAAGAATCAATTACAGGTGAGTTTGCGATTGTTAAAGCATGGAAAGCCGATCGCTATGGCAACCTCGTGTTTCGTCACACAGCCATGAACTTTAATCCAATGGCTGCAACCGCAGGTAAGATTACCGTTGCTGAGGTTGAAGAAATCGTAGAGCCGGGTGAACTGGAGCCGAGCCAAATTCACACCCCAGGCATTTATGTTAATCGTGTGATCAAGGGTAACTTTGAAAAACGCATCGAACGTGTAACGACTCGCGATTAAGGAGCATTAAAATGGCATTATCACGTGAACAAGTAGCTATGCGCGTTGCACAAGAGCTACAAGACGGTTATTACGTTAATTTAGGGATTGGTATCCCTACCCTTGTCGCTAACTATGTACCCGATGGCATAGAAGTCATGCTGCAATCTGAAAATGGTCTGTTAGGAATGGGTGCGTACCCATCTAAAGACCAAGTTGATGCAGATATGATCAACGCGGGTAAAGAAACCGTGACAGCAGCAACAGGTGCAGCAATATTTAATAGTGCAGATAGTTTTGCCATGATACGGGGTGGTCATGTAGACTTAACAGTATTAGGTGCATTTGAAGTTGACCAGAACGGAAACATCGCATCGTGGATGATCCCAAAAAAGCTGATTAAAGGCATGGGTGGCGCGATGGACCTTGTTGCTGGCGCGAAGAATATTATTGTTACGATGACGCATGCAAGTAAGCATGGCGACTCTAAGTTATTAGAAAGTTGCACTTTACCGTTAACTGGGGTTAACTGTGTAAAGAAAATCGTAACTGATTTAGCCGTACTCGAAGTCAAAGACGGCGCTTTTCATCTACTAGAGCGCGCACCAGGCGTGTCAGTAGATGAAATCATAAGCAAAACGGCAGGAAAATTGCTTATTGAAGGTGATGTCCCTGAAATGGTTTTCTAACCACTGACATCCCAATGTACCGACCTCATTCCCAGTGCCAATGGCGCTGAGTTACCCAAAATCCCTCGCAAGAGGGATTTTTTTTATCTTTTATATCCCCCTCACTGCACCAATTTGTCACACAATTAGTATAAAATGCCCTAAACTTGTGAGTAACACGTAAGGAGCACTTTACTTGTTACCAATAAATAAAAACTGCTACACTCGCCTTTTTTGCTTTTTGAGGCGAAAAACTAGATTAAACAAGCAATTAACGCTTAATTTTTAGGCGTTATCGCAAAAGTTAGCTATATTCACCCTTTAGTCTGTTAGTTTTTAAATATTGGGATAATAATTGCTTAGCTCTTAACTTCATAAAACGCGCTATTGAGAATTACTGAAATTAACTATGCAAACACCTATTCGTGGCCTACGCTCATTTTGTTTCGCTGCTCGCACACTGAGCTTTAAAGATGCAGCAAACCAACTTTATCTTACGCCATCAGCCGTAAGCCATCAGATCAAGCAATTAGAAGAGCAATTGGGGATTGAGCTATTCGAACGTCAAACTCGCTCTATTCGTTTAACCGCTGCGGGTAAGAACTTTTATGATTCAGTGTCACCTCTGATTAAAGCTCTCGAAAAAACCATTAATGAATTTAGTCAGTTACAAGAAAATATCACTATAAGCATTACTCTGCCTGAGTTTTTTGCCAGTGAATTATTAATGCCAAAGTTGAGTGAGTGGACCGCCGATCATCCAAACACTAACTTACAGCTAAACACCTTAAAAACGCGCAAAGAACTGACCAAGCAAAGTGACTTATCAATTGTATTATCGTCATCTAAGCCACACGAAGGGGTTGTACACGAATTATTTTCGTTGTCGTATACACCAGCATGTAATAAAGAAAACTGGCAAGCATGGCATGAAAACCCTTTTCAAGCCCTTAATGAAGTGCCCCTAATACTGCATAAAGCACGTCCTTGGGCATGGCACCAATGGGCTGAACATGCAGGTATTGAAGACTTCGCACCAAAACAAATTATTCAGGTTGATAGTATGTTCGGGGTTGCGCGTGCTGCACAGCAAGGGATGGGAATTGCACTTATTCCTTTACCAATTAGTCAAACCTGGTTTGAAGAGCAATGGCTATTTAATTTTACTGATATGCCATTAAAAACTAAAGATAAATACTATTTAGTCCAGCACGAACCGAGTGAGACTAACGCACAGCTAGAGTTATTTATAAAGTGGATGATTGATACGTTTAAGCATTTAAAATAATCACTTATCTGGATGCCTGTGCATAACACAGGCATCATTCACACGGGCTCTGTCGTGAGTAATTTCATCTTTCTAGCGATTCTAACCACCCTTTTATCTCAGCCATTAGTTGTGGCAACAGGCGCTCTAGTTGTTGAAGTGTGTCTTTGATTTCGAGGTTTTGCTCGCGTGCTTTTAACTCAATTTCTTCACATAATTTTCTGAGCTTGTCGGCACTCACCTCACCACACATCCCTTTTAAAGCATGCGCAGTTTGATGTACTTCTGCATGATTTTGCACTGCAAATTGCTCTTTTAAATCAGTGAGTTTTTTCGGCGCGTTGATCATAAATATTTGGCATATTCTTTTTAGTAAAGCCTCTTTATTAAGTAACCGTACAAGCGCTTCTTGACGATTCCATAATGACTGTGCTTCATCTACTGTGCTAACGTGTGCTTCTGTTTGCTGTTCATGATCCGATAAAATCCATTTCACAACTTTTGATAGCACATCATCGGCTTTAATTGGTTTGCTAAGATAATCATTCATACCGACTGATAAACATTTTTCTTTTTCGCCAATCATCGCACTCGCAGTCATGGCAATCACAGGTACATTAATAAAAGCGCCACCAGCCTCACCTGAACGTATTTTTTCAGACACTTGATAGCCATTTAAAGTTGGCATCTGACAATCGAGTAGTACACAGTTTACAGGCGCTCCGCTTGCTTCGCTCTGCAATAAATGTTCAATGGCTTCTTGGCCATTGTTGGCCGTGAGTATTTCAATGGGTAGCTCGTCAAGTGCCCCTTTCGCTACTTCTAAGTTAATTTTATTGTCATCGACAATAAGTACCTTACTGCCTTTAATTTGTGATAAACGTTCATTTGAAATTGCGAACTCACCATCACTGTTGTCATGTAATAACGTGTGTGTTTCGTTATCACGCAGCTCAACCCCTGCAACGCGTAATAGGGCTGTTTGTGTAAGGGGTTTACTTATTTTACTCACTTTGCCCGCTTTGCTTTTTGGTATGGAAGTATCAGATTGATGCAATAAGACAACGTGAGTGCTGCTATGTGTTTCATGCAGGTGATCTAAGCTCGTATTATTATTGATTTCTTCGTCGTCTATGATGGCAAAATCAATGTTCTCATCATCGTGTCGGTCTAATTCACTAAGCGATGAAACGCTTACGTGCCCGCCATATAAAACAACCAATTTTTCAATTATTTCTATAATATGTGAATTTTGACTACACACTAAAACATGTTTAGAGGAAAAACATGCCTGCTCTTGCTTTAAGTTTCTTTCACTCGCGCGTGCCTTAATATAAAAGCTAAATGTACTGCCTTGATTTAAAGTTGAATCTAAGTAAATTTCTCCACCCATTGCATGACATAACTGCTTACAGATCGATATTCCTAATCCCGTCCCTCCAAATTTCTCGGTAATTGCACTACTCGCTTGTTGGAATGCACCAAACAGTCGTTTTTGCGAAAGAGGATCAATGCCAATTCCTGTATCTTGTACACTAACCCTTAATTTATATTCATTATTAGCAACATGCTCCGAACTCACTTTAATTTTAATAAACCCTTTTTCAGTAAACTTAATGGCATTACTAATCAGGTTATTAATAATTTGAGTTAGTCTAAGGGGGTCTACTTCTAGCTTATCGCATGAAAGTTCTGTGGTGTCTAAGTACACATCAACCCCTTTATCGAAGGCTCTGACAGCACACGAGCTCACCAAACTTTCAATCAGTAGCAGCGGGTTTATCAACTGAATATTTAAGTCGAGTTTTCCTGCCTCTATTTTCGACAAATCAAGAATATCGTTAATTAATAAGTTTAAGCTTGATGCGCTCAACTCCATCATATCAACAAGCTTGCGTGACTTATCTGTTAGCGCTTCTCGTTTCAAAATATTTAGCGTGCCAATGACACCATTTAATGATGTTCGCAGTTCATGGCTCACATTCGATATAAATGCACTTTTAACCTCGCTGTGTTTAATTGCTTCGTCTTTTGCTTCTGCAAGTGCGTGTGTACGTTTACGCACTTTGGCTTCAAGCTCAGAGTTAAGACGTTTAACTTTAATTTCAGCCTGTTTTTCTTTACTAATGTCTCTAATTATTAAAGCCAAACCACTTAGGTTACTGTGCTCAGAAAAAACAGGACTCACTGAAATTGCGTAATGCGCGATATATTCACCTTGCACGAATGAACACTCGTCCTTTATTTGAGCTCTAGAACTCTGTATTTTTTTTACATAATCATCGATTGGTAAATTAGATAGAAATTCAATTTCCTTACTCGATTTCCCTACTGCCGCTTTACTTGAAATGAGCAATAATCGCTCTGCAGTATGGTTTAAACTGGTCAGATACCCTTTTAAGTTAAGGGCAATAATTGCATCGATAGAACCATCGACAATTGCTGATGCTTCTTGTCTGGTTTCTGCGAGTAATTGGCTTCTAATCGCATTACGATAAAATGTAATTAAAAGAATTGATGTGAAAACAATCACTGCAAATAACAGGCTGTAGGTGATCAAGCGTTTTTCATTGATCAAATTATCAACATATTCTTTAGGTGCAAGTAGGTTAAAATTAACAAAACCATATTTATTACCTGATCTGGTATACAACTTTTCTGAACGTACATAGAACTGTTCTTCTGTATTCGCTTTTGACTTTATTAAATAGATACCGTTGTACTTTATGTTTTCGGTGTAAACAGCCTGCCAATTTACACTGGGATTTAAATCTCTAGAAAATTGATAGCTTTCAAGTGGATGAATAATAAAATCTCCATCAGAGCCACTAATAATAAGTTGTGAGGTATCAAACACTGTTTCTTTAAGGTTATTAAGTAATGTACTGGCATTAACATTCATAATTAAAAAAGCAAAACGCTTACCGTTCTCACTGTATATTGGTATCGAAAACCGAATCATCGGTTTAAAAGGAAATTCAATTTCACCAAACTCACGATTTAAAGACAGTGGTGACATATACACTTGCTTTGGTTCAAGCAACGTACTGGGCAAGAAATAAGGCTCGCCACTTTTAGATTGTAATGAATAATCTGCAGAGGCTTCTACAGATGCGCCAACACGCTGAACACGAATAAGTTCGTTACCTTCAGCAGTCACCGCAATAACACGCACCTGTTCAACGGCGAGGTTATTTTCCATAAAACCAATAAAAATAGTTTCTAATCGCTCTTTCCATTGCTGATAACTAGTGCCATCGTATGGGTCTATTCCATTGTTAAAATGGGCTCTTGGTAAGCCTGAAATTGGCGGGGTTGAATACAAAAACCGTAAATCTGATTTATATTCTGACAGTGTCGTTGTTACAATTTCTTTTAGCCTTTGATTCGTTTCGACGAACTCTTGGTCTATCGAGTCTAAAACATCTTCTTTTACTTGCCCTTCAAAAAAGCTAACGGCGATTGCTATAAAAACAACAAATACTATCGACACTAAAGCAAAGTATGGGTTCAATGAGGCTGCTTTTTTATTTTCTTTTAGTAAAATATTCACTCAGCTCCCCTTACCGTTCATCAGCTGCTTTTGTGCACCATTTCAACAAAATAGCTTTAACGCACTCATAATTAATTGGTTTTGCAATAAAGTCATTCATCCCGGCATCAATACAGCGTTGTTTGTCGGCACTTAATACATTGGCAGTTAAAGCAATGATGGGAGTGTTTTTATAGGAAGGCATCTCTCTGATCCTTAATGTCGCTTGCGGCCCATCTAAGACAGGCATTTGCATATCCATAAGAATGAGATCAAACGCCCGTGTTTCACACTGAAGAATAGCTTGCTCGCCATTATCGGCCATATTGATAGAGCTGATATTAAACTCACTCAACATCGCTTCAATAACGATTTGATTAATTTCGTTATCTTCGACAATCAGCACATTCAGCCAAGAGAAATCAATTGCTTGCTCATGGGGTTCTTGCATGCGGTGTTGTTCACTATAAACAGACTCATTCGCTCGGATAACATTGAGATCAAAATGAAAGTCTGAGCCAACACCATACTCACTTTCAACGTGCAATGAAGTCCCCATTAATTTTAATAGCTTACTAGAAATGGCTAAACCGAGTCCTGTACCACCAAACCGTCGTGTAATTGAGGCATCTGCTTGTGAAAAGGCCTCAAACAAGCTATTAAGCTGTTCCTTCGCTATGCCAATTCCGGTATCTGAAACGTGGAATGTAATGCTAAATTCATCATTAGATAGCTGATGAATACTCACATTTAACGATACACTGCCTCTTTCTGTAAATTTAATTGCATTGCCAATTAAATTAATAAGCACTTGTTTAAGGCGTGTTTCATCTCCCAAAAATATAAAATTGGGGTCCTCAGGCAACACTGAAATAAACAGTTCGACTTGTTTATTATTAGCTTGCGCTTTAAATAAATGCGTTAGCCCATCGAGTAATAAGTTTAATGCTATTGGCTGTTCTTCCAGTTCAATTTTTGAGGCTTCGATTTTACTTAAATCTAAAATATCATTGATAATTACTAATAAGCTCGCACCTGAAGAGTGTATGATGGCCAACATTTTTTCTTGTTCTGCATTTAATGGTGTACGACTCAATTGACGTGCCATACCCAAAATACCGTTCATAGGCGTTCGTATTTCGTGGCTCATATTCGCCAAAAATTCTGACTTAACTTTAGTGGTATGTTCGGCGGTTTGTTTGGCATCTGATAAATCTTTACTTAAAATTCTGAAGCTATCTGCCGCTTTTGCAAGTACACCTATTTCATCTTTTCTATGTAAGTCATAAATTGGTGCAGATAAATCGCCATTAAGAAAGTGTTTAAAGCTCACCGTAAGGCGTTTAATAGACTTGGAGATCTGCAAATGGAAAAAAGCAGACAAGGCAATAATGTAAATTAACACTCCCCACGCGAGTAGCTTTAAAATACGCTCTGTTTTAGAAACTGTTTTTTCTGCTTCTTCCTTGATACGGCTTAACCTTGTTAATGATTGCTCTCTTAGTTCATTTGCTAAAGTACTAAATTCAATTGCGTCACCGGCCATTACAACATTGACTAAACTTAAATAATTGCGATTTGCTTGAATACTCCTCGCAAATGCCTGACTATAAGTATCTGCCATTTTTGAAAGTTGGTTAATTTCAGAGCGGTATTCACTTTTTTGAATATGCACAGAGGCATTTAATTTCGTCGAAATCATTCGTAAAGCATCGTTAACTGACGCTCTTTTTGCATAATCTTTTTTGGTTAAAAACAAATACGCATCTCGATGCAACGAATGCCACAGATTGAGATACTCAGAAATAAATAACTTTTCTTCAACAGTGGTTACTTTTCGCATTAAGTTATCAAGGTGTGTCGTTGCATCAGCGTAAATTCGGGGTAATTCTTTTTCTGTCAATGTTGCTCTTATTTCGTAGCGCTTGGTCAAGACCTGTAAATTCTCGCCGTACCTCTTTACTAGTTCAGACATGGCGTTGAGGTAAATTTGACTCTCATTCTCTTCATTTTTAAGCTCAACATCGCTTAGACGTGTTTTGATACTTTGAAAATTTTCGACGATTTTTTCAAACACAGCACTGCTTCCACTCCCGCCATACACAGAGATATCGCGTTGCATTTCGACTATGTCTTTATTGATCCTAAGAATACTGACAGCGTAATTACTGATTCGGCTTATATCGTTAAAAGCAACCTCTATTGTATTTAGGCGTTTATTCATAACGTAGTAACTGGCGCTCATAGCAAGTAAAATTAGCATCAACGCTAATAACATTTTTGCAGCAACAGAGCGTGAGAAAATATTCGACAAGGCAGTTCCTTAAGAATTAAGCAGTTCAAACCACTTATCTAAACTGTAATCATAATTTGGCATGACGGTATTCCAAACCGCGATATTAGAAAAGCGCTTAATGTAGCTGCCTCCATCCCTTACCTGCCCAGCTTTAACAGAGATTTTTCCATCAGTGCCTGTTAAGTCTGTCACCGCTTCTTTACCTTGATACCAGTAATTCCACTCTGGTATAGACATAAGAGGCTGACTTCGTTCTGGGTTAGAAATGTAATAGCCCTGACGCGCTATAAATGCACCGGGATAGCCTGACAACCACCAGTTCATGTAATCGTACGCTGCATCTTTTACATGCCCTTGCGTATTGGCCGATAAACACATAACCCCATGCCAAGCACGATAACCTTCTTTGGGTGAAGCATACACAACAGGGATACCTTGTCCTCTGCATGCACTTACTCCCGGTGAAAACATACTTTGAATAGTCACACGGTTAGTTTTCATAAAGTCTATCGACTGTGGAACCGATGTCCAAAATCCAGAGAAGTGACCCTGCCTTTTTTTCTCGAGCAAAATTTTAAACAGCTGATCAATTTCTGTAATACTCATACTTCCTAAGTCATTGAAACTCATCAGCCCTTGGGCCTGAACAGCAAGTGCGGCGTCAAAAATACCTATGGTGGGCGCATTAACTAATCCTACTTTCCCTTTATTTTTCTCGTCGAGCAACCATGCCCACGATTCGGTTTCATAGGGAATACCTTGCTCAATAAATTGCGTGTTATAGCCAAAGGAATCAACATTGTGAACATACGGCATATAACTGATTTTTTTGCTAGGCGTCGTACCGAGACGACCATCAGGCTGAACATACAAAAGCTTATTGGGTGAATCCCCCGCCCCTATTTTTGCTTCAGGTATTACACGCCCGGTTTTAGTTAGTGGGTTAATTTCGTTCCAATAAATAAGCCTATCAATATCTAATGGCTGGATAGCCCCAGCTTGCCACAAAATATTAATTGAATCAGACCACTGTTCGTACAAATCAAAAGAACTTGGATCCGCTGCCGCCTTTTGTAAAACAGCAGCACTGCCCATTGGAGTAAATTCGATATTAATGCCAAGCTCACGCATTGCTCGTTGACGTAACTCTTCTTGCAAGGTGACATGTGTGCCCATCACTCTCAAAGTGACAGTGTTTTTTGCAAAAACATACGGTGCTTTAAATGCCAGTGTTGAAGCAGCGACTCCCACACCCATTTTTTTTAGAAAACATCGACGGTCTTTTAAGTTAGCCATACATATTCACCTAGTAAATAAGCAACTATGAGTATAGATGAAATTTTTAACGTTAAAATCTGATTATTTCATCAGTCAATTGCATGTAATTTAAAGCAATTTCTACCCGCATTTTTTGCTTCATATAATGCTTCGTCAGCTAATGAGACAAGTTCATCAAACTGTTTCATCTCTTGGTGAGAATACACAACTCCCCCGATACTGACTGACACCCTATTTAAAGAAGATTCTTCGTGACGAATATTTTCGCTCGCTAGTTCATGATTAATTCGCTCGCAGACTTGCTTTACTCCATCAAAATCTGTGTAAGGTAAGAGCACAAGGAACTCTTCTCCTCCATATCGTACAACCGTATCTTGCGGGCGTTTAACTGAACGATTTAATACCTCAGCAATCTTTTTAATACATACGTCGCCTTGTGGATGGCCATAATGGTCGTTATAACGCTTGAAATGATCGATATCTAACATCAGTAGGCTAAAAGCTCTTTTGTCACGTATAGCTTGCTTAAAAACATTAGAGACCTCTAAGTCTAGGTAATGGCGATTAAACAAACCTGTTAGAGAGTCTTTGTATGTCAATTCAACTAGCTTTTCGAGGCGAAGTTTATTCTCAATATGATTCTTCGTGCGGTGTATTAATGTTGAAGCAGTGATGGGTTTTCCAATGAAATCTGTTGCTCCGGCTTCCCAACAGGCATTTTGTGAATCGGTATCGTAGGTCGATGTAATAAAAACAATAGGTACATTTTCAAAGGCGTGATCGTCTTTTATTTGCCTACATACATTTAACCCATTGATATCAGGCAAATTCACATCTAACAAAATTAAATCAGCAGTGTTTTCTTTACAGTATTCTAAGACACTATTTCCAGCGCTAAATGGTAAAACAGTAAAGTGCTCTTCTAATATTGTTTCAAGTGTAAGTCTGATCATTTCATCATCATCAACTACAAGTATTTTACATTCTGACAATGGTTTTAGAGTTAAAGGCATATAAATTCTTCATCTTTATTATTGTTTAGTTTCGCTTTGCAGCAGCTCTTTAAGGCATAATCGCTTACTAACTTACCTTGTAACTTTTGAAAACATACTATTCATGAGAAGGTCACTTTAGTATGTTATTAATTCTGCAACTAACTGTTAGTTCAATAAGTTTTAACAGTAATTATAGTCAAAGCACTATTTAATGCTTAACTATTTTTCATTATTTGTAGTATAAAAGAATGATGGCTATTTATTGCATGCGCCATGCACTTAAACATAAGGTCATTACAGTGAATAGATAGCTAATCCTGTCATGAAGTGGGTTTATCATATCGTTTTTGTTTTTTACGTTGTTCGTGCTTTGCTTTAGCCACATTTTCAAATACAGGGGGAGGAATATGAAATAGCGAAAGAAGTGGGAATATTGGCCATAAATATGCCCCTTTTGGCATCTTTTTAGCCCAGAGTACCAGCTTAAAGAGCAGTTTAAACAATACATTTAAACAATACAGTTCCGCCACACAGTGTACTAATAACAACCCGTGCTATCGTGATTAAATCCATTTACCTTTCCATTAATAACCTTTAAAAGATAAATGGGGACAATGCTACTTTTTTAAATGTATTTAATTATTAAACATAAAAACGAAGAGTATAATTTTTTTGATACTGCCCCCTCCTGATACAGCTTAAGCCTTGCAGCAACACTATTCTTAGCATGAGAGCCTCACTTTTCAAGCCTTTTATTCGACTAAAGTCTATAGGTTAAATTTATTCACCTATTGGGTGTTTTTTTATCGTTTGTTCGATTTTCCTCTCTCAACTAAAGTTGAATTGTCGGTAATAAATGCCGACTCTAACAGAGGAAAAAATTATGTTTAGTACACTTATGAAACGCGTTGCACTTAGCTCTTTATTAACTTGCTCAGCGATGGCAGTGGCTGATCAGGGTGACTACAAATTAATGGTGATTGACCAATCTACAACACTTGCAGAACAAAGCAATCAATACGAATTAGCATTTAATCAGTGCGCATTGAGCGTTAAAGAAAAAGACTTTGCGGCAGCCGAAGCACTCTGCTCTAAAGCAATTAACTTGCTAACGACAAGTAAAGTCCCTGGTCATAAACGTCGTGAATTAACATCATTTGCATTAAGTAACCGTGGCGTTGCACGTATTATGTCTGAAAACGAGACAGCCGCATTATCTGATTTCTATGAAGCCGTGCAGATTTCAAGTAACGATTTGGTAGAGCACAACTTAACTCGAGCCAAACAGAACTTAGCATTGTAAGTTCATCCGCATTATTTCATGAAACCCAGCTTAGGCTGGGTTTTGTCGTTTATGTACTGATCATTTTATGCTTCTTTCAAATTCGAGTAGCAATCTAGAAATTAAGCTAACGAAGCTTACCTTAAGCTTCAGACAATGCTTGTTTGTAACTTAAATCAAAATGTTTGAGCAACTGATTCAGGTAGTTCAGATTTATCTGGTTAGGTTTAAAGCTTTGTCCCTTTTCAATATTTGCTATGTGTTGTTTTAGCTTTTCTTTATCTTTATTCCAAAAAGCAATGTTTCCTAACACAAAGTCATTCCAATACATTTTTGAACCACTTAGCTCTTCATCGGGGTCCAATACTTTTTTTGCGTGAAAAACAGCTTGTTGATAATCACCAGCTAGCCCTTCCATTTGAGCTAAATGCCACGTTAACGAGCTTTCTTTTGAATTATTGTGAGAGATAAAACGTTTTATCAGAATTGCGGCTTCAGCATGGCAACCTGATTTTTCTAACAATCTAAACCCAGCATCGTATGTCTGATCAAATTGTTGGTATGTGAGGTTCAAATCGTCTTTTAACCTTTCTTCAAGCGCTACTTTACAATCAGCAAAAGCAAGATTTGATGTAAATAATAACCCGATAGATAAAATTCCTGTTTTCATAATTCTGTCCTTAATTATACTAGTGCCTTATAAGATAACACTGCAATCAAACGCTAAGTTCACCACAAACTAAAAGTAGTTGGTTCCATGTAACCTTTAAATTGTTGTTATTTCTCTAGCTCATGGTAAACATTTGGATTCCAAATTTGCATGAACATCTCTGGATTCTTAATTGGTTGAAAACCATATTGCGCGTACAAACCATGCGCATCTCTTGCTGCCAATACCATACGCCTTAAGCCTTGAAGCTCTGGGTGAGAGACTATGCTCTCAACAAGCCACTTGCTCAAACCTTTGCCTCGATGACTCTCTACTATGAATACATCAGCAAGATAGGCAAATGTTGCTTTGTCTGTTATGAGGCGGGCAAAACCTATTTGATAATCATGGCTATCATAGACACCAAAACAAAATGAGTTTGAAATGGCTGTTTCTAGCGTCTGCCTTGGTATTCCGGACGCCCAATAGCTTTTTGAAATAAAACCGTAAATTACTTCAAAATCGAGGTAATTTTTATCCGTGCTGATTTTATATCCTTGCACCAGTATTCCTTTGTGATGTTAACACCTGTTATTTAAGAGGATTAGTTTTAACAAAGTTACTAAATGATTGCTACATATATAATTAAAACGCATTTTTAACATGATATAGCCTACTGACACGAACACTACCACAACGTAAAACCATTACATTGTTATTAAATTTAACAATAATAGATTTGCAGGTTGTTTATAAGGGGCTTTAATACGCCCCTATTTTTAATGAATTTTTACAAACGCTTTATGAGTTGATCTACTTTTGCCACAACAGGCCATGCTGAAGATTGAAAATTCCCCAAAACAACTAGAATATAGCCTTTTTCTTGATACATATTTAACCTTGCTGTCATGCCTAAATGGGACCCATTATGACCAACAGTTGTATTCCCTGCTGAACTTCTCACAGAGAAACCATATCCCCAGTTTGGTGCATTTAGCTCAGGTTTTGCTGATAAGGCTTTATTAGAGAGTTCACGGCTTACTAGTTGAGCATTTTGCATTGCCATGGCGAATTTGTGTAAATCGCCTACAGTTGAATAACCTCCGCCTGCAGGTCCCCCTTTTACCGATTGAAACATCAAATTTTCAGTTACTTGACCAGTTTCGACAGAAAACCAATAATTACGGGCAGTATTTTTGACAGGCACATCTAAGTCATAACTTCCGCTTTGTTGCATGTTAGCTTTTTTATATACATTTTCGTTTATGTAATCATAGTAATTTTCACCAGTTACATTCTCAATCACCTGACCAAGTAAAACCATACCCGTATTGCTGTAACGCCATTCAGTTCCCGGTTCAAATGTAGCATCAATTGAACTGTATAAATGTTGGATACCTTTAAGAGACCGCACCTTATTTTGTATCTCGTCATACCCAGAAATATTACCAATCCCTGATGTATGGCTTAATAAGTGTCGAATCTTAATTTTGCTAAAATCACCTTTCCCTAAAATGCTTTTATCAATAAATTTAGTGAGCGGATCATCAAGCGATACTTTGCCAGCTTCTATTAGCTGTAAGATAGCGACGCTAGTAAACATTTTGTTCATTGAGCCAATTTGAAACTTAGTTTCTAAGTTATTTTTCACATCATAGCGACGTGAAGCAAAGCCATATGCAGCGCTGAACAAAATGTCATTATTTTTAGCAAGTAATACCGTGCCAGAGAAACTACCTCTTTGCGCCAGTTTATCAGTATAGATTTTGATCTCTTCAATAAATTGTGACTCAGTTAAAGAGCCTTTTGAACCTTGGTTTTGTGGAGTTTCTTCGATAGACCACCCTGTTATTGCTTGTAATTGGTCATCATTAAAAAATAACACTACTTGATGCTGCATATCTGTATTCTTTGAATAAACTTTACTGATATGACGGATGCGATTAGTTGACGTATCAAGTTCTGTAGAAATAACACTCAACTCTCCATGAAAAAGCGCTACATTCATCGAATACCCAACATAACGGTCTTTACCTTTACCCTCCCAGCGTGCAAGAGAATTTGGCGAGAAGTTCTTTACTACAAATTTTTCGATCTCATCTAAATTTTTAGTGTTTAAAACCGTAATAAATTGACTTGCCAATTTGTTATAGTCTACCTCTTTCATTGCGTGTGCTTTATGGCTAATAAAACACATAAAAAATATGAGCATTAGTAAATATCGCTTCACTTTACATTCCTTTTATTGTTTATTGAATAATATGGCGCTTGGCCTTTCGATACTTTTACTTTTACGCATAACAAAAAGCGATGAAGTAGTGATTAAGAAAAGCTTAAGAAAACATTAAGCTGAAAATAACTAATAATAACAAATGGATAACTATCAACTTGAGTGAAAGTAAATTATCAAAACAATTTTTTCTTAATGACTCTTTAGTTAATTTTGAGACTGGCGAAATTCAAACAGATGGTAAAGTTGTTGTTTTAGAGCCTAAGGTGATGGCACTTCTTGAAGTATTTTCGCAAAAACCACATCAAGTGTTATCAGCCGAAATGCTTTTTGCTAATGTTTGGCCACAAGCTATTTACAGCCCTAATTCAGTTCGCAGAAATATTGCTTTGTTAAGACAAGCGTTATCCGATGAAGAAAAGCACATTATAAAAACACACCCAAAACGGGGCTATAGTCTCGAGGCTGAAATACGTTTTTCTGATGAAAAAACGAGCACTCCATTAACAAAAATACATCAGATAAAAAATACAAAACTAGCACTCTTAATTATCCCTGCTTTGTTTATCATTATCTTCCTTTTCAATTTCCTTAACGAAGATAAACACATTTCTTTAGAAGATCTTAAGCCTATTACTGCAAGCAATGAAAAAGAGCGTTACCTACAAGTTAGTCCTGATGGGCGTTTCATGGCTTACATACAAAATACCAATCGTCCTAATAAGCGAAGGCTTTTAATCAAAGATTTACTATTAAATTCATATAAAGAATTAAGTACAGACTTAAAAGCGTTCACCTACCTTGCATGGGATACAGATGCAAATACGCTTGTATATTCGTTTCAAGATGAAGGGAGTATTTCATTCAATCGACTGCAATTAGATACAGAAGCGAACGTGATCAGCGAAGAAAAACTCTTTTCTCGTACAGATATAACTTGGAACAGCTTGTTTTTTATAGATGAACAAGAAAACCTTTTCTATTTAGCAAATCAAAACAGTTCCGAACACAGCCGTAATGTAAGCCTATATCGACATAACTTGATTACTGGCCATTCTTACGAAATTCTTCAACCAAGTGATGATTTCAAGCCCTACAAGCTCGCTTTATCACCTAACCAGAAACAATTAGCGATAATTGGCTTCAATGAAGATGCAATCTCGGAGGTAAAACTATTAAATTTATCGAGTTTTAACCTTGAATCAGTCGGTGAAATTGATCATAACTGGCACTTTATGACTTGGTTTAACGATGGTGAGTCTTTGTTATTGAGTAATGGCAGTGAGTTAAAACAACTTGAATTAAACGGCCAATTAACGACTCTTTATTTTAAAAGCTATAACTTTTTGATTTATCCACAAATCGTTAAGGACAAACTGTATTTTATTGAGGCTAAGTCTGATCAAGATATTTTGATTAGCGCTTTAGATTCACTCTCTACTCCTATAAAAATCGTAAACTCTAATACCATTGATAAAGAAGCTGCACTTTCACCTGATGAAAAACTCATCGCCTACATGTCAATGAAAAATGGACTTCCACAACTTTTTATTAAACATATTGAGACTGAAGAAGAACAATTATTGTTCGTTAACACTGAGCAAGAATATGCTTTATCAAAACCAATATGGGACCCCTCTGGAACACGTATCGCAAGCAGTATAAATAACAAACCATTTCTTATTAAGCTAGAGGAAGACCAGTTCGCAATCGAATGGTTAAATGGAATCATTGGGTATCCAATCGGGTGGTATAGACAGTCAGATGCTATTTTGTTTGTTGATAAGAACACTCACAATGATGAAATAGTTAAATTTGATTTAGTTACTGACGAAATAGTGTCATTAAAAACGCAATTGAAAGATAAAGATATTTTTTTAAATCATAACGACGAATTACTTAGTTTTTCAAGTGGCCAAGTAATGACTGCTTCTGGTACCAATCTAATTGATAATACGCATTTTATTTCAAGCATTTACCCAATTAAAAATGGCTTCTATCTTCAATACAAAGAAAACGACTCTAGGACAATGAATTTTTACGATTATGAACTTGGTGTTCAAAATTTAAGTATTGATTTTGAAAAGTTTTGTGCGGATTTATGTAGTCAAATAACTGCTATAAGCGGTAATACTATCTTACTCAAAGAACAAACTGATACAGCAGATATTTTAGTTTTGCATATTACATTAAATAAATAGCTTCAATCATAACTAGCTGATCTAGAGTATGTGTTTTCAACCAAACTGATCACATCAGTACATAAATAGCATTCACATAACAAAGCTTATTGTGTTTGAAAGTAATTTTCAGACACTCTCCTCTCTAATTTTCACTACTAAATCGCTGAGAATTGAGTAATTACTCTATAGATTAAATTTCTTCATCTATCAGTTTTAATTTAATCGTTTGTTTAACTTATAGGAATATTTTAAAGTTCACTCGTTGGCAAGAAACACCAACTTAACCAAAGGAAATCTATCATGTTTAAAACACTTGTAACCACTATTGCACTTAGCTCTTTATTAACTTGCTCAGCGATGGCAGTAGCCAACCAAGCTGATTATAAACTGATGGTTATCGAGCAAGCTCACTCTTCAAACGACGTAAACAGCACATACGAAAATGCTTTCAACCGTTGTGCATTGAGCGTAAAAGAAAAGAATTTTTCAGAAGCTGAAAGCCTGTGTACCGAGGCAATTTCACTTCTTAGTACAAGTAAAGTACCAGGATACAAACGTCGCGAATTAACTTCGTTTGCATTAAGTAATCGTGGTGTTGCACGCATCATGTCAGAAAACGATACTGCAGCTCTTTCTGATTTTTATGAAGCAGTTCAAATTTCTAAAAACGAACTTGTAAATCATAACTTAACTCGCGCAAAGCAAAACTTAGCGTTGTAAAGTTACCCCACCAAATTGTTGTCGAAAGCCCGGTTCTTGTGTGTTCTGACCGGGCTTTTTTTCGCGCCTGATTTACATGATAAACCAATAAGCAAACTGTAACCCCCTATTGGCCGATACTAAATTTCTCTTTCAGTTCTTGAATTTCTTCACTATACGTAGCTAAAAATTGGTTAAACTGAGTAATAATCTCTGGATGATTAATCGTCGATACATGAAAGTCTTGTACATCTACACCGAGCAATTCATGGAAGTAGACATCGGTCGTTACATTTAACTTTTCCCGTAATTTATAGTTAAGAACATCCCGCGAGATATAAATACAATTTATTCGGTTCAATAAAAGCAAAGAAATAAGCTCCGTTGTATCAGCAGTTTCGATAACGGCAATTCCCTCTTTTTCAAAATATGCTTTAAAACGTTGTGAGGTGAAACCACGCACTTTACCAAACCGGGTGCAATCAGATAATTGTGTATCAGGATTAAGACTCGCAATACCGGTTACAGTTGTTAGAAAAGGCTTTGAATAGACTATTTGCTTGGTTTTTGTGTAGATATCTTTAAAACTTTTTTGCCATTGCGGGTTATCTGGGTATTTAAAATCAAGGTAACTTTGCGTAATAAAATCTTTATAAAGGCGGTTTAGAGGCGTTGGGTAAAACACTATATTATAGTCGTATTTACGACCGAATAATTTTAATAACTGTGCGCTGTATCCAGTGAACCGTGAGTTATTGTTATCGCTCCCTTCGTAATAAGGTAGATATTCAATGTTCTCTACGCCAACTACATACGAGGCTCTTTCTGCGCATAATAACTGCAACGAAAATAAGCTTATTACTACAACAGCACTCAAACCACTTATTAGATTTATTTTCACATTTCAAACGTCACTTTTGGGCATACACACAAGCTTAGGCTAAAAAATGACTTTGAACTAATAGCATATCGATATTTTACTCTGCTGGAACAAATTCAAGCACTGTTGCATTAATACAATACCTATCTTTGCCTTGTGGGCCTTCACCTGGGAATAAATGGCCTAGGTGGATCCCTGAACTTTTCGATTTTAATTCAATACGCTGCATACCATAACTGTTATCTTCGTGCATGGTGACGCTGCCTTTAACGGCTTGGGTAAACGATAACCAACCTGTACCAGAATTAAAGCGATCTCGGGTATTAAATAATGGGGCACCACTGAGTTTATCAATAAAAACCCCCTCTGGCGTATTTTTAAAAATATCATATTGCTTACAATATGGACTGTCGGTACGAGCATGAAATGCAACCCTAAACGCCTCACTGTCACCCAACTTAAACGCACCGAGCGCTTTGTAAAATTCATCTTTACTTACATACCCTTGACGGCCATACACTTCTTCACCATTTTCTATAAACAATAAAGTTGGCGTTGCCCAAGTTGGGGTCTTAATTGTCAGCCCATCGAGTTCATCGGCATAACGAAAGGTCATGGGAATAGTACCTTGGTAGTTATTGGCAACTTCTTTTTTGAACTTTTCACAGTATGGGCAATACCCTTTCGCATCAATAACCACAATCTGTTTATTTGTCAGTAAGGCACTATTATCAACGTTGGGTTTGTTGGTTGAATCAAATACCACGCCTGTTGAATGATCAGGACAATACCCATTCGGGTTTTTCTTTAAATAATCTTGGTGATAATTTTCTGCTGCGTAAAATTTCTTGAGCGGCTTAATTTTTGTGACAATTGTTCCGTAGCCTGCGGCCGTTAACTTTACTTGGTACGTCTGTTTTAATTCAATGGCTGTTTGTTGCTGCTGTTCGTTGCTGGTAAGAATTGTAGAACGGTACTGTGTACCAACATCATTACCTTGGCGATTAAGCTGCGTAGGATCGTGATTCTCAAAATAGTGCTTAAGGAGGCTTTCTGTGGTTATTTCATTGCTGTTATAAGTGACTTTTACCACTTCAGCATAGTTATTGTCGTCGAAACGACGTGATTGACGGGTAATATTTTTATACGTTGCTTTAAATCCCTCACCATCTGCATAGCCTGATACAGCATCAATTACCCCATCCAGTGCTTCGAAGCGTTTTTCAGCCCCCCAAAAGCAGCCAGAGCCAAGTACAATAGTTTCAATATGCTGCGTGGCGTTTTGCATGGTGTCTTGTGAATACACTTTACTTGCAGTCATCATGGCACTACTGGTCAGTAATATCAGTAACATTGACTTAATTGTCATACTAATTTCCTCATTAAAGCCTGTATATTTAAAAGACCGGCGAGTTTAATAAATCATTTCACCTTAAACGCGTCTAAGCTGTGATTCACCGCTAACAATTTAACTCTTTTGTATATTTAAGGTAAAAAGCACCTTTTTACATTGGGATATAATAATGAGAATTGCACATAGCCTAACCGCTCTCGCATTGGGTATAACACTTGCTACGCAAGTGAATGCAGCAGAGTTCACTTTCGCACAATCTATTAAACCAACTGACAACACATTAGTGCTGTTTTTTGATTCAAAAACAGGTGTTTCTGATTTCAATTACCTAAGCGCTGAAACGCAAGCCCACTTAGATAAAGTGGTTAACTTTGCAGACTTTAAAGCCAAGTACGGAAAAACATTAGAAGTCATTGCTCCAAACAACAGTGAACATCAACGTATTTTACTTGTTGGGCTTGGTGAGCAAGCAGAACTCAATGCTGCAAAAATGGCAAAGTTAGGAGGTAATGTTCACGCTAAGCTTCACAGTGCGAAACAAGCTTCGGTTAGTCTTGATTTTTCGGTGTTGAAAGAAACAGACACAAACGCCAAATATGCGGCCGAGTTTGCTCATGGTGCTAACCTACGTGACCACCGTTTTGAAGAATACAAAAAAGAAAAAGACCCCCATGTAGTTAATTACACTGTCGATGTCGAAAATATAGACCAAGCGGTCAAAAACCACACTTTACTACAACATATTGAACAGGGTGTATTTTTAGCACGCGACTTAACCAGTGAAGTAGCGACAGAGATGACTCCAGCTGACTTTGCTAAAGCCGCAAAAGAGCTTAAAAAGTTAGGTGTTAAAATCACGGTTCTAGAACCTAAACAAATTAAAAAGCTGGGTATGGGTGCGCTCGAAGCGGTTGGCCGTGGTAGTGAAGAAGGTTCACGCCTTGTTGTTGCCCATTATCAAGGTAATAAAAACACACCTATCGCGTTAGTAGGTAAAGGTATTACCTTTGATTCTGGCGGTTATAGCCTTAAAACTGGCGCTTCAATTGCACGTATGAAATCAGATATGGCGGGTGCTGCAGCCGTACTAGGCACTGTAAAAGCAATGGCGTTAGCTAAAGCCGACACCAATGTTGTTGCGGTCATGGGGATGGCAGCAAACATGGTTTCACAATTTGCTGTTGCACCGGGTGACGTTGTTCGCACAGCTGAAGGTTTAAGCGTTGAGATTGTAAATACAGACGCAGAAGGACGCTTAGTATTAAGTGACGCTATGTGGTATGCACGCGATAAGTTCAAACCCTCTATTATGATTGATGTTGCAACGCTCACTGGCTCAAAAATTGGGGCTGTTGGCAACGAATACGCCGCCGTATTCTCAAAAGACGATCAATTAATTGAGCAATTAACACTGGCTGGTAAGCAAGTAAACGAAAATCTTTGGCGCTTACCGCTGGGCTACGACGATGCGTTAAAATCTGACATTGCAGACTTAAAAAATATTGGTTCTCACGGTCCTGGTGCAACAACAGCGGCAAGTTTTTTACAAAACTTTGCGGGTGACACTCGTTGGGTACACATCGATATCGCGGGTAACGCACTTAACAATAAAGCAAAAGATGAACTCGCTGAAGGCGGTACTGGCTACGGTGTACGCTTACTGTCTAACTGGTTACTAAACAACAATAAGTAGCCTTTTCCTTTACTCTCTGCCAAGCTGTTATCATTATTTTATAACGGCTTGGCAGTGTTGAGTTTTTAATTAACGCGAAAGACTCATTTACATTATCACCACTGGGCCTATATGCTAATTATCATCAACAAATAATAAAAAGTGTGACATACAATGGCTTCTACTCAACGACCACAGATCACAGCACTGACTACGCATTGCATTTTTTTCGATGTATATCAGTCAGGGCAAGATGTGCTTGAAACACAAAAAAAGATTTGGGCACTCGCGCAACTTTGTCGAAATTCAGGGGACTTTATTGATGTGGTGCCTGCGAATAATAACCTCACCCTTTACTTAAAAGAGTCATCTTTACTAGCTAAGTGGCAATCTTCATTACTTAGTCACTGGCATGAGATTAAAAGCAATGATTTTACCTCTACACATCATAAGCTCGCGACGGTGTATGGTGGCGATTATGGCCCCGATATTTCAGCGGTTGCTAAATACCATAATTTAACCGCAGACGACGTGGCTCAAATGCACAGCAGTGCAACGTATCATGTTTTGTTTTTGGGCTTTCAACCCGGATTTGCATACCTAGCAGGCTTAAACCCCCAGTTATACACGCCGCGCCACGACAAACCACGCATTCATGTCCCTAAAGGCGCGGTTGCTATAGGCGGTGAGCAAACTGGCGTCTACCCCGAAGACTCTCCAGGTGGTTGGCAAATAATAGGTCATACAGATTTCAAACTGTTTGATATAAATGCACAGACACCGTGTGCAATTGCACCGGGCGATACGTTAGAGTTTGTTATTCAGGAGGTGCTAAAATGATCACCATACTCAAGCCCGGCATGCAAATGTCTATACAAGATCAAGGCCGCGTAGGTTCTCGCCATTTAGGCATTGCTCAATCAGGGTGTGTTGACCCTTATGCACAAATTATCACTAATCGTCTTGTTGGCAACCCCGATAACCATCCCGTGATTGAGATCACGCTTGGGCTTGCCGAAATACAGTTTGATAACGACTATTACATCGCCTTACATGGCACCGACATGAAAGCCTCTGTGAATGGTAATGCTGTTCAACCGGGCTGGAGTTTTTATATAAAAAAAGGCGATATACTAAAGCTAAACGCAGCCCGACATGGGTTTCGAAACTATTTAGCTATTGGTGGTGACTGGCATTTACCAACGGCTATTTTAGACTCTTACTCAACCGATATTGCAGCAGGCTTTGGTGGCTTGCATGGTCATGCTTTAAAGGCGGGTGATCGTTTCGATATAACGCCTAAGTATGCAACTAAAATCGGATTAGGTGCCATGTTACCGCCAAAGAGTACACATATTCGTATTCTTGCCGGTCCGCATGCCTCAATATTACCTGATAATACATGTGAAAAGTTTACAGAGCATTCATGGCATATTTCGCCTAGCAGTAACAGAATGGGCGCTCAATTATTAAGCGATGAGTGTAAATTAGCGCATTCATTGTCGCTGCCCTCAATGGCAGTTATGCCCGGAAGTATTCAATTACCGCCCAATGGTGAACCCATTGTTTTACTGAATGACGCGCAAGCAACGGGTGGATATCCAATAATTGGTACTGTTATTGAGGCTGACTTGCGTCATTTTGCTCAGCTTAAACCCGGTGACTTCTTACACTTTGAGTTTGTTAGTCTTGAGCAAGCTCATTTAGCCCAGCAAAAGCTCGTTGCTCATCTAAATCAACTTGCAATTGCTTTAAAGTACAAAAATGCCAAAAGTTAACAGTCTAAATGCCCTGTGTTTAAACTCGTTTGGCGTTTAATAAATGACTAACCCCTAAACCAAGTTGTCTATACAAGAGTGTATTTACTTTTCGAGACAATGTTTACAGTGATATAAATTGTTTTTGCTGCGCCAAATTGGTGCAGCAAAAATAATTTTTACGTCGCTTATTTCATCAAATTTCTTCATTTTTACTAAAAATAATTCGTTCACGATTGTTCATACAAAGCTTTTGGATCAATCTGGTGCAAAGCCTGTGTTTTCGGTGCATAGATTATTCTTAAATAATTAAAAAACCTGTGTGACTTAGGTAATTATTTCTGTTAAAACAAAGATTCGCAGTTTTAAAATTATTGTTAACTGCGCACATAATTGGAATGAGGAGTCACTATGTGTTCAATTTTTGGGGTATTAGATATTAAATCTGA
This sequence comes from Pseudoalteromonas sp. MB41, assembly GCF_020966275.1. NCBI lineage: Bacteria > Pseudomonadati > Pseudomonadota > Gammaproteobacteria > Alteromonadales > Pseudoalteromonadaceae > Pseudoalteromonas > Pseudoalteromonas sp. MB41. The sequence continues at coordinate 172,630 of NZ_JAJJZF010000002.1, forward strand.
TCCTGCCCAATTGCGAAGCCAAGCAATTGAGATGTCAAAACTATTAAGGCACCGCGGACCCGATTGGTCTGGCGTGTATTCATCAGAGAAAGCAATTTTAGTTCATGAACGACTTGCCATTGTTGGTGTGTCAAGTGGTGCACAGCCGCTTTATAATCCAGAGCGTACACATATTCTCGCTGTCAATGGTGAAATCTATAACCATAAAGAACTAGCGGCAAATTTAGAAACCGATTTTACCTTTCAAACTCAATCTGATTGTGAGGTTATATTAGCCCTGTACAAACAAAAGGGGCCTGAGTTTTTAGATGATTTAAATGGTATTTTTGCTTTTTGTTTATACGATGAAGAGCAAGATGCCTACCTAATCGGTAGAGACCACATTGGTATTATTCCGCTTTACACAGGTCATGACGAACATGGCAACTTTTATGTTGCGTCAGAATTAAAAGCACTATCGCCAATTTGTAAACATATTGAAGAGTTTCCACCGGGGCATTTTTTATGGAGCAAAGACGGTCAGCTACGTCGTTATTATTCACGTGATTGGCAAAGCTATGACGCGGTAAAAAACAATGATGCAAAAGTGAGTGATGTTAAAAACGGTTTAGAAGCAGCCGTTAAACGTCAATTAATGTGCGATGTGCCCTATGGTGTATTACTTTCTGGTGGGTTAGATTCGTCTGTTATCTCTGCAATTACGCAACGCTTTGCAGCAAAACGTATTGAAGACAACGACGAGTCAGACGCGTGGTGGCCTAAACTTCACTCTTTTTCGGTTGGGCTTGAGGGCTCGCCAGATTTAGCGGCAGCGCAAAAAGTAGCCGATATGATAGGCACTGTTCACCACCCTATTCACTTTACCATTCAAGAAGGTATTGATGCACTGCGTGAAGTCATTTACCACATTGAAACGTATGACGTAACAACCATCCGTGCATCAACCCCCATGTACTTAATGGCACGTCAAATTAAGGCAATGGGCATTAAAATGGTGCTTTCTGGCGAGGGAGCTGATGAATTATTTGGTGGCTACTTGTATTTCCACAAGGCCCCTAACGCACAAGAGTTTCATGAAGAGCTAAATCGTAAAGTCTCTAAACTTAATATGTTTGATTGCTTGCGGGCGAATAAATCAATGGCGGCATGGGGTGTTGAAGCTCGCGTACCGTTCTTAGATAAAGAGTTTGTCGATATTGCAATGCGCATTAACCCAGAAGCCAAAATGTGCAAAGACGGTAAAATTGAAAAACACATCATTCGCGAAGCATTCGATGGTTACTTACCTGATGACGTATTATGGCGCCAAAAAGAGCAGTTTTCTGATGGTGTAGGTTATAACTGGATAGATACCCTTAAAGAGTATGTGAGCATGCAAGTTAGCGATCAAGAACTTGCCAATGCAAAATACAAATACCCTATTAATACACCGGATTCAAAAGAAGCGTATTTTTATCGCTGTATTTTTGAGGATCATTTCCCTGGAGATGCATCAGCAAAGTGTGTTCCTCACGGGAAATCTGTTGCATGTTCAACACCTGAAGCGCTTGCTTGGGATGAATCATTCCAAAATAATGCGGATCCTTCGGGTCGTGCTGCTGGCGTTCACAACGACGCTTATAAAAAATAGTAGCGAGAGCTGCAAGTCATAAGCTTGCAGCTTCTTTAGTATTAATCTGTTCGTTCTGAAACAATACTGTCATTAAACTTTTTTACTTTCTTCTTAACTTTGTTTAAAAACCCATCAAAAAACTGAGAAAATTGATTTTATTCGGCTATTTAGCGCCTAAAGCATTTACATTTTCCCTCTAACTCCTACACTAAAGACTACTATTTGGTACTAAATTGATTTGTCTTCAAACTATTTTCACGTTTATTGCGTAAAAATATTCTTTGGGCAAACGTGTTCCAACCGGCCATTTAGCTTTCTGCTAGATAAAATTACAACAAGAGGTATTCATGAGCGAACATCATGACAAGTACAGCATCGACAATACGGATTACACTGTCGGCCAAGACAATGTACAAAAATGGGGGTTCGATGTTCACAACCCTGTTTTTGGCATTAGTGCAGGTTTAATTGCAATCTTTTTAATTGCAACACTTATTTCAGACCCCGAAATTGCAAAAGCAACCCTTAACGGTATCAAAAACGACATTATTAATAATTTTGATGGTTTTTTTATGTGGTCAGCAAACTTATTCGTATTGTTTTGCTTTGCATTAATCATTTCACCCTACGGTAATATTCGTTTAGGCGGAAATGAAGCTCGCCCTACTCACTCGCGTATTTCATGGCTTGCCATGTTATTTGCGGCCGGTATGGGGATTGGGTTAATGTTTTGGGGCGTTGCTGAACCGGTTGCTTACTACACTGGTTGGTATGAAACACCACTCGGTGTTGAAGCAAATACCCCTGAAGCCGCAAAAATGGCTATGGGTGCAACCATGTTTCACTGGGGCCTTCACCCGTGGGCTATTTATGCAGTCGTTTCACTATCACTAGCGTTCTTTTGTTATAACAAAGGTTTACCTTTATCTATTCGCTCAATTTTCTACCCTATCTTAGGCGATAAAGCATGGGGATGGCCTGGCCACCTTATTGATATTCTGGCTGTGCTTGCGACCTTATTTGGCCTTGCCACTTCGCTTGGTTTAGGCGCTCAGCAGGCCTCTGCCGGTATTAATCATGTATTTGGGACTGACGCGGGCATCGGTTTGCAAATTGGCGTTATTACTGGCGTTACCTTGCTTGCGGTGATTTCGGTCATACGTGGTATTGATGGTGGTGTTAAACTGCTAAGTAATATCAATATGGTGATTGCCTTTGTACTGCTTGTATTTGTTGCTATTGTTGGTTTTGCTGCAGCCTTTGGTAATATCCCGAATACGGTGATGGGTTATGTCGAAAACATTATTCCACTAAGTAACCCACATGGCCGTGAAGACGAAACATGGATGCACGGCTGGACTGTATTCTACTGGGCTTGGTGGATTTCATGGTCACCGTTTGTAGGTATGTTCATTGCGCGCGTATCTGAAGGACGTACAATTCGCGAGTTCTTAATTGCCGTATTACTTGTCCCTACTGTTGTTACTATCTTCTGGATGTCAATTTATGGTGGTATCGCAATTGAACAAGTGGTTGATAAAGTCGGTGTACTAGGTGAAAAAGGCCTAACCGATGTACCACTGGCTATGTTCCAAATGTTTGAAGCATTACCTATGTCTCAAGTGCTGTCGTTCATTGCTATTGTGCTGGTGTTAGTGTTCTTTATCACGTCATCTGATTCTGGCTCATTAGTTATCGATTCGATTACCGCAGGCGGTAAGGTTGATGCACCTGTACCACAGCGCATTTTCTGGGCAACCATTGAAGGCGCAATTGCGGCTGCATTAGTATGGATTGGTGGAACACAAGCCATAGAGGCGTTACAAGCTGGTGCAGTATCAACAGGCTTACCTTTTACATTCGTGCTGTTGCTTATGTGTGTGAGTTTAGTGCTTGGGCTTAGAACAGAGCCAAGAACTCGCTAGATAATATGGTATTAAAAAACGCCGCAATTGCGGCGTTTTTTTATTATGGGAATTATTACTTTAGTTAAATTAGTAACTCTCGTAATGGCGTGTCTGGTCGATAATGATACGCTAATTGTGCCTGCAAAAGCTCAGCGGTTGCGATTGCATCCGTTAAGGCGTTATGATTTTGATATGCAGGTAACGAATAACGAGTTCGTGAGTCAGCTAATCTTACCGAGCCAAGTTTGGAGTTAAATAACCGACCAAGTAATCCCTGTTTCGCTTTAAGCGCTCTTCTTTCAAGTTCTAAGGTGTCTATTACTGCAAACTCTAAACCTTCACCTAATCGTGCGTTTAACGCTTGATACAGGAAGTGGCGTTCAATAGGCGCAAAATGCACAACAATCACTTTACCAGCTAATGCGGCTAATAACGGCTCAATTATCGACGAGAAGTCAGGCGCGCCAGTTAATTCGGAGTGTGTAATGCCATGAATGACTATGGACTCTTCATCGAGCTTTTGCCTTGGTTGAACAAGCCAATGTGCACTGTCTTTGCAATAAATCCGTTTTGATGTAAAAGGCACTAACCCCACACTAACAATATCGTCTTTATCAAAATTTAGACCGGTCGTCTCAAAATCTAACGCAACCAGTGGTACTTCACTAATCGGTAAATTAAGGTCGTTTACCGCACTTTGATAAAAATGTTGTATACAAGGATGACGACTCGTCGCTGATAGCGCTTTATAACGCGCAGGCCAGTTTTGTTTTGCGCTATTAGAGGTCATTACTTCACACCTGAATTAGCTGAATAACGGAATTTTAAGAAGTTCTGTGCTTTATCTAAAATCGCAAACGCTTCTTTTAAATTTCGCTGTTCAAAAGGCGATAGCAAATGTGGCTCTAAATCGTTGTCGGGCGCTTCATCTAGCTTTTCTATTTGCCAAGCCTGATGACGAATACGGATCATGGCGATATATTCAAGGGCATCTCGTAAGTCTTGCGCTTTTCCTTCTGGTAATAACTTGGCATCAATTATATCTTCAAGTCGTTCAAATGAGTTTTGCTTACGGCTGCCTATCGCTAAAGCATGCACACGGATTACATCAGACAAAGGGGCTGTGCCACGACGTTTTAAGTTCATTGAGCGTTTATGTTGACCATTATGCTCTAATACAAAGTCTTTAAAAAAGCCCAGTGGAGGCGTTCTATTACGTGCGTTAGCTGCCATATTCGCTAAGAAACGCTTATTGCTGCGCCCTTCTTTAGCAATAAACCGTTTTAGTTCCTCTGCCCATTTGGTTTTGCCGTAAACACCATCAAGATCAAAAAATATTGAACTGTGCAATAATGCTTGTGGTTTTGGCTCTGCTATCCAACTAGCAAATTGTTCTTGCCACTGTTCCCGCGTTAAACGCCATTTTTTAAATGACGCCATAATTTCACCATCGCAGTACTTATAACCACACTCAGCCAAGCCATCACAGACAAAGTCAGCAAGTTTTTGAAAATACGCGTCGTGTAATGATTCATCAAAACTATTGTCTAGAATAATGGCGTTGTCTTGATCTGTAACGATTAATTGCTCATCCCTTGCCATTGACCCCAGTGCAATGAAGCAATAAGGCACAGGAGGCGGACCAAACTTTTCTTCGGCTAAATCGAGTAGACGCTGTTTGAATGTTCGCCCTATCACTGCCATGGCAGTGCCAATCATATGAGAATTAGCATCTTCATTAACCATCCGCACAAATACATTAGGCAGCTGGCGCGCATAATAAGCTAAGTCTTCAACTGATTGCTGAGCAAGAATGCCACGCACCAGTAATAAACTACTTTGCGATTCATAGCGCAAAATATCTGATAACGAAATAACCCCAATGGGTTTTTTCTTAATAACAACGGGTAAGTGATGAATATTATCTCGGAGCATCGCTAGTACGGCTTCAAACACGTAGGCGTTGCTATCGAGTAATACAAGATCAGTCTGCATTATTTGCTGAGCATGTGCTTCGTAACTTAATCCTTGTGCAATAACACTGGAACGTAAATCGCGGTCAGTTATGATGCCAACAACTTGGCCATCATCATCATCAGGGTCATCGCTAATGGGTTTATCGGCATCAGTAACCAATACTGACGACACCGACTCTTGTGTCATCAACTGCGCGACAAACTGAACTGTTGCATCTTTTGCGACCGTGACCACATCTCTGTGCAGTAATGACTTTACTTTTGCGGTAGTTAAATCATTGCTATCGGCTTGCTCGACGATAGCTTGGTGCAAACGTACATTACCATCAGCCTCAAAGAAATCTGCAAATGGTTCGTACTCGTCGCAATACTGGTTAAACAACTCCACATTAATACAATAAACAAGTGTGTCTTCGAGTGCTTTTGCCGGAAAACGTACTTTACGATTCATTAGCAAACCCATTTGGCCAAATATGCCCCCTACGGTTAAGCGGTTATATAATTCACCATCACGGCGATACATTTCCACGGCACCGGTACGAATAACATATAAATCGGCTATGTCGTCACCGTAATTTAATATCTCGGTGCCAGCACGAAAATAAGCAATTTCAATTTGCGACGCTAATTTATTTATTGCCTCTTCTGGTAAGTCATCAAATGGAGCATGATCACTTAAAAATTGTGCAATATCGATGTGTTCGGCTTGCATACGCATACCTAGATTGGGTGTTTTTATTGATTGTGGAGGTAATTGGCTATTTTTTCAAAGAAAAATAGCCAATTAAGGTCGATTAAGCGTTTTCTAACTCATCGGCAAGGTGTTTAGACTCATCACCACGAGGTTTGATAAAACGTGCTAAACCAAGGTAAATAACGGGGGTTAAATAAAGCGTGAATAATACCGCTAAGGCTAAACCACCAAACACCACCCATCCAATGGCATTACGCGCTTCGGCACCGGCCCCTGTCGACAAAATGAGCGGCAACGCACCCAGTAAGGTAGATACCAACGTCATAGCAATCGGGCGTAAACGAACTAACGCAGCTTCTTCAACAGCGACCCTTACTGAGCGACCTTGGTCACGTAATTGGTCAGCAAACTCCACCAGCAGTATCGCATTTTTAGCAATTAAGCCAATCAGCATAACTAAGCCTATCTGCGAGTAAATATTTAAAGACGTACCCGTTAAATACAGAGCCAAAATAGCCGACGTGATACCAAAAGGCACCGTGATCATAACCACAATCGCACTGTTTACGCTTTCAAATTGTGCCGCGAGTACGAGTAAAACAATTAAAAAAGCCAATACATAGGTTAACAATACTTCATTAGCTGTTTCTTCAAATGTAAGTGCTTCGCCTTTAAAGGCAAGGCTAATACCATTCGGTAAGTTAGTCTCAGAGATGTCACGAATTTTGGTGACCAATTCAGCGATAGTGACATTTTCGGGTAGTTCCATACTTAGCTCAATTGCACGACGCTGTGCGTGGCGCTCAAGCTCAGCTGCCACGCCTTCTTCAGTAATCGTTGCAACACTGCTGAGCGGCACAAGCTGACCATCTCGCGCCCCAACGTATAAGTTGGCCAGATCATTTGGATTAGTAATGGTTTGATTTTGTGCCTGCAACATAATAGGAATTGATTGATCACCAATGTTTAAATCAGCAATATCATCACCATTTATCGCCGCTCTTAACGTGATTGAAATATCACTTAAAGACACACCAAGCTCCTCTGCACGGCGTCTGTCTATATTAACCCGTAACTGTGGCTGCGACGGTTGGTACGAAATTCTCACTGGCGCAACCTCTGGAATTGCGTTTTCTATTTCAGCTGAGAATGCCTGTGCTGCTTTAAATATTTCTAAGTAATCTTGGCCAAGCAGCGCCAGCTCAATGCCACCCCCTTGACCACGCAAATTTAGACTGTTTGAACCACCAGGGTAACCAGCTGCACCAGGAATATTACCCAGCGGTCCACGTATTTTATTAATGATTTCTTGCTGACTAAAGTGACGCTCATCCCAATGCTTTAAAGGCACGGTAATGAATACAATATTGGGATCCCATTGCCCAACAACGGTATATATTGACTCAATTTCGCCACTTTCTACAAAAGGCAGTAATATATCTTCCATTTGCACGGCTTGCCTATCCATAAAGTTAAGGCCGACACCATCGGGGCCACGTGCAAAAATTCTAATTTTGCCTCTGTCTTCTGTGGGAAGTAACTCGTTATCAAGGTTCATATACAGTGCACCTGAGCCCGCAGCGACAATTAAGCACACAAAAAATGTAATCCATGCATGGTCTAATACACCATGAATCGTGCGTTTATAAACAGCCGCTAAGCCATGCCCAAGTTTTGCAAATGGATGAAATCCCCCTTGCTTTAATTTAAGTTTAGAGGTTAATGCAGGGACTAGAGACAATGCGACAAAACTAGAGATAATCACTGCGCCCGCGAGCACTCCACCAAATTCACGAAACAACCGCCCCGCTGTTGATGGTAAAAACGCAATAGGTACAAATACTGCGGCCAATACAGCCGTGGTGGCCACCACCGCAAAAAATACTTCGCGGGTACCAATTACCGCTGCGGCTCGCCGCCCAAGTCCTAGACCGCGTTGACGTTGAATATTTTCACTCACCACAATCGCATCATCAACAATTAAACCTGTCGCTAATACTAAGGCCAGTAACGTTAATATGTTGATTGAGAAACCCAACGCCCATATCAGCGCGAGCGATCCAATTAAAGCAACGGGAATCGCAAAAGCAGGCACCAGTGTTGCGCGCCAAGAGCCGATAAACACCCACAGCGTTATAACAACTAACAACACAGTGAGTAACAACGAGTTGATTACTTCGTCTACTGAGCTGCGAATAAACTGTGCGTCGTCGGAGGTGAGTGTAAATTCCATTTCGGGGAATCGCACACGCATTTTTTCAATCAGTGTTAATACTTCATCTGAAATTTCAATGGTGTTCGACTGGGCTTGACGAATAATCTCCATGCCAATAACAGGTGTGCCATTTAATCTTACGAACGAACGAGGATCTGCAGGGCCAAAATACACGGCGGCGACATCGCCGATACGCGTGTCATCACGAACAATAATATCTGCGACTTGTTCTGCTGAAATTGAAGTGGCATCAGCACGGACAATGACTTGTTGATCGCTCGACTTTAAACTCCCTGCCGGAACATCAAACGGCGCTTGGCGTAATACATTAGCAATGTCGGGCACAGTGAGATTAAAGCTGCTTAATTTAAGGGGATCGATTCTAACCCTTAAAACTCGTTCACGGTCACCATTTAAACGTACATCAGCCACACCGGGAATGGTTAAAAATTGCGGGGCTAAGTCTACATCAACGCGTTCGGTCAGTGCTTCAAGAGATAATGTATCACTCGAAACAGTTAGTGACACAACCGCCTCAGCGTCGTTATCGGCCTTAATAATTGATACCCGTTCAACTTCTTCGGGAAGTTCGCGTTGTACCCGTGCAACCGATTCACGCGTTTCGTTTGCAGCATCATCTAAGTTAACACCCGGGCGAAATTCGACCACGATACGTGCGTTGTTTTCTTCACTTTGCGCGCGAATCGACTTTACCCCACTTACACGTGCGACTGCACCTTCAAGTTTACTTGTTACTTCGGTATCAACTGTTTCAGGTGAACCACCCGGAAACGACGCTGATACCGTAATGCGTGGCCTGTCTACATCTGGAAGCTCTCGTACTTCTACGCCAGCAATCGCAGCAATACCCGCAATAATGATCAATAAGTTCAACACCACTATTAAAACAGGCCGGCGAATTGCCATTGACGGCAAGTCTTCCATCATTGGTTGTTGCTTCATCATTACTCCTTGGCAAGCTTAACGTCGTTAGCAAATGTCAGCTCTTGGTTAGGGCGTAATCGTTGTACCCCCTCTGTCACTAACAAATCGCCTTTATTTAAACCCCCTGATACGAGCAATCGCCCTGCTAAACGCTGCTCAATTTTTACATCAACACGGGTTGCTTTTTTATCGACACTTTTCCATACATACGGACCTGCGGCACCCCACATCATGGCTGCTTCTGGGACTACAGCATATTCATCGCCTCGAATATTAATGTGCACGCGAAAGCTCATGCCTGGCATAAACTGCTTTTCATTGTTATCTAGTTTGGCTTTGGTTCTTATCGTGCGTGTTTGTGCATTGATACGTGAGTCTAACTCAGCCACTGTTGCGGTATACACTTTATCACCTAACCATGGAATAACCTCTACCTCAGACTTCTGCTTAAGCACAGAAATTGCGGCCTCAGGCGCATTAAAATTAATATACAGCTGAGAAATGTCATCGATGGTCGCTATTGCAGTTTGTGCGGTGATCCTGTCCCCAACTTCTACATCGGTAAGGCCCATTACGCCGCTGAAAGGCGCCCGGATCTCACGATCTTCACGTTCAGTTTTAGCGTGCATTAACTTTACTTTTGCTAGTTCATAAAGGGTTTTAGCATCATCTAAATCGCTTTGCGGAACAGCACCTCGGGCATGACTCTCTTCAAGCCTTTTCATGGTGCGCTCGGCATCTTTTAAGGTAATTTCAGCTTCTTTAAGGGCGGCTTGTTGTCTGCGTGAGTCTAGTTCGAGTAATAAATCACCTTTTGACACATTATCGCCCGGTTTAAAATACACTGCGGTCACTCTGTCACCCACTGCGGGGTACAACGTAACTGAATGAATCGCTTCTGCGTTTCCAACGGCTTTAATTTGCTGTTTTGCTTTTTCAGTTGTAACGGGTTCAACAACCACATTGGCCGCCTGTGCAACAGATATGCAGGAAATACAGGCGATTAAGGTCCATGAATATAATTTGCCAATTGTCAAAAGTTCACCTAAATAAGAATCGTTTTAATTGTTACGAAGTGTAACAGCTTTGTGATCAATAAAAACAAGACTTCGTTTAATAAACAAAATGATGAGGCGAAATTAATAATACCTGTGCTTATATTCAAGTGCTCTGCTTCAAGGTAATAAATCCTATCGAAAGCGATGTAAAACAGTGCACCTATTTAGTCGTTAAATGGGGTGTGTTATCACGGTGACATTTAGCCACTTACTGACATTAATACCATTACGCTTAATTAAGTGGTCTATTTTGAGGCAATAAAACCGCGTTGATAACAAGGCAAAAATTTAGTTATTTAGTTGTTCTAAATCAGAAATTTTTAACGCAGGTAGCGACTGGTTTAATCACTCAAAATGATTAAGTATTTTTGCGGAATGGTATAATTAGCTGTATGAGTGGCAGATAATGTTTAGGTCATAAAAAAGCCCCAGACTATGCTGAGGCTTGTATATTATGCTTCAGAAGTGGAAACTTATTGTTGGCGCTGTGCTTCTTTTTGCGCTTTTTTAGCTTCTTTACGTTTACGAAGTACTTCTTGAGCTTCGTTGCCAATGTGGCCTTCGCCACGAGCTTGTGCTAATTCGATTTGCTTTTGACGCTCAGCAAAACGAGCACGCTGCTCTTCTGTTAGGCTGTCGTGACAGTGATGGCACGATACACCTTCCATGTATTCTGGCTTTAACTTTTCGTCTTCTGTGATAGGCATACGGCACGCATGACATTGGTCGTATGAACCTTTTTGTAAGTCGTGATTAACCGCTACACGGTTATCAAATACAAAACATTCACCTTCCCACATGGTTTCTTCTTTTGGTACTTCTTCTAAGTACTTAAGAATACCGCCTTCTAAATGGAAAACTTCGTCGAAACCTTGTTCTTTCATATACGCCGTTGATTTTTCACAACGGATACCACCCGTACAGAACATAGCCACTTTTTTGTGCTTTTCAGGGTCAAGGTTTTCTTTAGCCCACGCAGGGAATTCACGGAACGTTTTAGTTCGTGGATCGACCGCGTTTTGGAAAGTACCAATTTCGATTTCGTAATCGTTACGCGTATCGATTAAGATCACTTCAGGGTCTGAAATTAATGCATTCCAGTCAGCCGGTTTTACGTATGTACCCACTACTTCACGCGGGTCGATACCTTCAACACCCATGGTTACGATTTCTTTTTTCAGTTTAACCTTAGTGCGGTAAAACGGACATTCATCGTCGTATGACTCTTTAGTCACAATGTTGTCTAGGTTTGGTTGTGTATCTAACCATGCAAGTAGATTGTCGATACCTTCTCGCTTTGCAGACACCGTACCGTTAATACCTTCAGCCGCTAATAACAAGGTACCGCGTACTTCATTTTCTTCCATCACATTGAGTAATGGTTGGCGAATTGCTTCAAAATCTGGAAGGGCTACAAATTTGTAGAGTGCGCACACAACGAAGTGTTCGCTGGTTACATTGTCTTTATGTACAGCAGTCATAGGTTACCTTTTGCTTTAAATGCCATAATTGGCGTTAACCGAATCGCAAATCCGGCGCATTGAGGGCGCGTATTTTACGCGAATTAACGCTAATTGCAAAAACTCTAACGAAATAGCTGTGTTTTTACTGTCTCCAACTATGGCAAGTACGTTATAATAAACACGATTTACTAATTTTGCTCATCGGAGATTAAGCATTGCATTTTACTGAACTTGGGATTGATACACGCCTCGAAAAACAACTTGCGCATCAAGGCATCACCCAGCCCACCGATATTCAAGCTCACGCGGTACCAACAGCTATCGCGGGCCATGACATTTTTGCACAGTCAAAAACAGGGTCGGGCAAAACGCTGGCGTTCTTATTACCTGCTGTACAGCGCGTAATGAAACAAAAAGCACTCAGTAAACGAGATCCTCGCGTTTTAATAGTGGCCCCTACTCGCGAGCTGGCTACTCAAGTGTATAGCCAACTTAGGCTACTAATTGCTGGCACAAATATAAGCGCGGTGAAAATTTTAGGTGGTGAAAACTTTAACGACCAAATAAAAGCGCTTCGTAAAGACCCTCATTTTGTTGTGGGCACACCGGGTCGTCTTGCTGACCATTTAGGGCAACGCTCATTGCAGCTTTCGGGCCTTGAATTACTCATTTTCGATGAAGCTGACCGTATTTTAGATTTAGGCTTTACCGAGCAAGTTAAAATGATCAACGAACTTGCCGATCATCGTCTACGTCAAACTTTATTGTTTTCGGCGACGCTAGATCATGCACAGGTAGATGCTCTATCACGTAACTTATTACGTTCACCAAAACAAATTTTATTAAGTGCCTCTAACGAGCAGCACAGCGACATAACGCAAAAGCTTTATTTAGCGGATCACCTTGATCACAAAGAAGCCCTACTTGAGCACTTTGTAAAACAAGACGATGTTGGTCAGTGCATTATCTTTACTGCAACCCGAGCCGACACCCAACGTTTAAGCCAATGGCTAAATGATAAAGGCTTTAAAGCGCAAGCGCTTGCTGGCGATTTAACGCAAACAAAACGTTTGGAGATCATGGACGCTTTCAGTCGTGAGAATTTTAAAATACTAATTACCACCGACGTCGCATCACGTGGTCTTGATTTATTAAGTGTTACTCACGTCATTAACTTTGATTTACCTAAACATGCCGAAGAATACGTTCACCGTATTGGTCGTACAGGACGCGCCGGTTTTAAAGGCACTGCAATATCGCTTGTCGGTCCAAAAGACTGGCCTAGCTATAAAGCAATTAAAGCATTCTTAAATGATGAACTTAGCTTTTTCACCGTCGAGGGCTTAGTAGGTAAATTTAAAGGCCTACGCGAGAAAAAAGCGGATACTGTTTGGAAAAAAGCAGAAGAAAAAATATCTGCAAAACCAGTGAAACCTAAACGTAAAGCCGCTCCTAAAAAACCAAAAGCGCCAGTTAAACCCCCTATTGATGTGGATGGTTTTTCACCTATGCGTCGTAAGAAAAAACCAGAACAGGAATAATAATGAGCATTCTTGGAACTACCCAAACATTATTCGTTAACGAAATATCAAACGAAGGCGCCTATTTAGATGGCCGCGATTTAGGTGAAGTGTTTTTACCTAGCAAAGAAATTGAATACGAAATTGAAGCTGGCGACAGTGTTCAAGTATTCATTTACCTTGATCATGCTGGCCACCCGACTGGTACCACTAAAAAGCCACTTGCTCAAGTTGGCGAATACGCCCTATTGCGCGTCAAAGCAATTAACAACACCGGTGCATTTATGGACTGGGGCTTAGAGAAAGATGTGCTTGCACCATACAACGAACAAAAGCCAAAAATGAAAGAAGGCTTCTCGTATTTAGTACGCTTATACCTAGATAACGCCAGTCAGCGTATTTGTGCATCAAGTAACTTTAATAAGTTTTTATCAAAAGATGAGCCTAACTATGCACCAATGGAAGAAGTTGAGTTAATCGTTGCGGGCAAAACAGACCTAGGTTACAAAGTACTGGTTAACGAAGCACACATTGGTGTGGTGTATTACAACACAGTATTCAAAAAGTTATTCGTTGGCCAACGCTTAACTGGTTACATTCAAAAAGTACGTGAAGATGGAAAGATTGACGTACTACTCGAAAAACCAGGCATGGGTAAAGTAAACGACCTTAGCGAAAAAATTCTAGATAAATTAAAAGCCGAAGGCGGTATTTTACACCTAGGTGATAAATCTGACCCAGAAGCAATTAGAAAAACCTTTTCGACCAGTAAAGCAAACTACAAAAAAGCCATCGGCGGTTTGTTTAAACAAGGTTTGATTGATATTGAAGCCACTTCAATTAGGTTGAAATAAGCTACGAGCTACGAGCTACGAGCTACGAGCTACGAGCTACGAGCTACGAGCTACGAGCTACGAGCTACGAGCTACGAGCTACGAGCTACGAGCTACGAGCTACGAGCTACGAGCTACGAGCTACGAGCTACGAGCTACGAGCTACGAGCTACGAGCTAACAAGATTATTGATATATATGAAAAAGAGTAAAGTGAAAGCTTTACTCTTTTTTTATTGGTTTTGATAGCTGTAACAAATAGGCGCGGTAAATTTTCTAACACTATAATGCCCCTTTATGTGTTTCGACTGCGCTTTACCTCAGAGTATGGTTTGAAGTTTGACCTACTTTTACTATCACCAATACATCGAGTAATGTGTACAGATTATCTCATGCTTAACCCCCATCCTCTCTGTATATAAGAGGATGGATAGATTGTAATCCTGTACAATCAGGTGCAGCCAAGAGGTGACTGTATTGTTCTAGATTAACTTGAAAACACTTCTTTCAAGTGTGCTTTATACCTATCAAAGTCGTTTTCTACCTGAGGGTTTTTAATGACATCGTTACACATAAAGGTGCCCAAAGGAGACATGCCCAAAAACTGATGAGCTTTATGAAATGGCAAGTACACACCGTCAACACCTACCCCTTCAAAAAACTGAGAAGGATCAGTAAACGAATCTTGTGGGGCATTCCATGTAACCGAAAGCATATACTTTTTGCCTTGAAGCAACCCACCAGAACCATATTTTTTGTCGCTATCACTTCTTGTTCTCCCATCGCTTTGATACAAACGACCATGACCAAGGGTAAACACGTCATCAATATACTTTTTCACAATCCAAGGGGCTCCCATCCACCATGCAGGATTTTGGTGGATTACGACATCTGCCCATAACCATTTTTCAATTTCAGTTTCTATATCGTAGCCACTATCGACTTCAGTAACTTTGACATCATGGTTTAACTCGATTAAACATCCATGTGCTAGTTCTACCAACCTACGATTAAGTGTTCCTTCAGAGTGAGCAAACTTTTTACCGCCGTTGATAATTAATACATTACTCATTTTAATCATCCCATTCTGGAGCAAGACCATCAGGGCTCACTTGACGCCCATTGCGTTCAAGACCATCGATCAAATCAATGTCTTCAATCGTCAATCCGAGTTGCTTTGCTTGCAGGTTGCTGATGAGATTTTCGCGTTTGGTTGACGATGGGATCACGGCAAATTCCTTGGCTAATGCCCACGCCAACACTACTTGCGCTGGTGTTGCTTTGTACTTAGCTGCAATATCAATAATCAAAGATTCCTTTAAAACTTCACCATAGGCTAATGTCATGTAAGAGGTTACTTGTATACCGTTTTCTCGCATATATGAGACTAATTTCTGGTTTTGCAAGTATGGACTTAGCTCAATTTGGTTTGTAGCAATATTTTCTTTGCCTACTGCATCGAAGGCTTTGTGTAACAACTCAATATTGAAATTTGACACCCCAATTTCTTTAGTTAGCCCAAGGGATTTTGCCTCTAGCAGAGCCTGCATATACTCTTCGATATTTTCACTCTCACCAGGCCAGTGAATTAGTGTTAGATCCACATAGTCCATTTTCAGTTTCTCTAGACTTTCCTTGAGGCTTGGGATGAGTTCAGCCTTAGACATATTGTCTACCCAGATTTTGGTTGTGATGTACAACTCTTCTCTAGGTATGCCAGAATCCACTAATGCTTCTCCAATGCTCGCTTCATTACCATAGATTTGAGCAGTATCAATCGCGCGATAGCCAACTTCTAATGCGTTTAATACTGAACTTTTTACCACCTCGCCCTCTAAGCGAAAAGTGCCTACACCAAATGAAGGTACTGTCATAACGTCTCCAAAGTTTTTATGTTATTGCTGTGAGTACTAACTTTACTTGGCAGGACTGATTCATTAAAGTTAATATTAATCAATTTTTAATTTACAAAAGGTAACGAATGAAATCGACTTTGGATGAGATGAAGGCACTAGTCGCTGTTGTAGATACAGGAACGGTACGAGGGGCGTCAGAAATTCTTTCTATTACACCAGCTGCAGTGAGCAGAACTATCTCAAGACTGGAAACAAAACTAGAAACTACGTTATTGAGTCGTACTACTCGTAGGTTAAGTGTTACGTCAGAAGGAAGAATTTACCTAAAAAGAGTTCGAAAAATACTCGAAGAAGTTGATTTCGCAGAGGATCAATTAAGAGTCCAAAAAGATAAGCCTTCAGGTCTTTTACGAATTAATGCAGCAACGCCCTTCGCAATTCACGGACTTGCACCTTGTATTACCCATTACCAAACGCTGTACCCTGACGTTGAAATCGAACTGAATACAAGTGAAGAGAATATTGATTTAGTCGGAAAACAAACGGATATTGCTATCCGTATTGGTCAACTTAAAGATTCAACATTGAGAGCTGTATTTATTGGTAGCAGCAGAATACGCATTGTTGCTAGCCCTGAGTATCTAGAGAAATTTGGTGCGCCAAGTTGTATTGATGAACTATCCAGCCATAGGCTATTGGGATTTAGTAAGCCTGAGATTTTGAAAAATTGGCCACTCATGAATGAAAACGATAAGGTTTTTAAAGCAACGAGTAACTTGCAAGCAGATAATGGTGAGGTAATTCGACATTTAGCGTTAAGTGGAGCAGGCATCGCATGCTTATCTGATTTTATGACATATAGAGATAGGAAAAATGGCAGTTTGGTAGAGCTGTTCAAGGATTCTTCTCTCAGAATAGAGCAACCTATTCATGCCATTTACTATAAAAACTCAGCAACATCTCTGCGAATTTCATCATTTATCGAGTTTATCAAAAGTAACCTTAAAATTGATAATAATGAGTTCATGTAGCTCTTCCTTATCACCAGAGCTACACATTAGATTGAGTGATTTTCCATACTTTTAGTAATCCGTACGTTACTAATTTAGTGATGTCACTGACACGAAAATGTCCATCTTCGTTTCAACTATTCTGGCTGAAACGTTTTTGTCCAAAAACCACTGAGTAAATGCTCTATAGGTTGGCTTTGAGTGAATAGCGAACCTAAGCCCATGTCTGCCGAATGATTGAATTAAAGGTATTATAACGAGCAGGTAATACTCTGTTTTTTTTACAGACCAAATATAAACTTTCTATTACTGGTTGTTTAGGTTTGAAAACCTTTAAACGTTTAGGGAGATAAAAACTGTCAACGGCACTTTTGGGTAATACGGTAAAGCCAATGCCTTGAGCGATTGGTTCTAAGATTTGGCTAATTTGGTTAATTGAACCGACAACAGGAATTTTGCTAACATCTAGTTGTGTTAATTCTTGTTCTAATGATTGCTTAAAATACAAAGACAAATAATGTTCGGCATCTGGATGATTGATTAGCCCTAACTCTGAAAATAATAGCTCCCAGCTATTATTAACATTAGCTTTTTGGGGCAAAATCAAACACAGCTCTTCTTTGCCAAGCTCTTCAAAATCAAAGAAACTTTCATTGGGTATATTAGTCACAATTCCTTGGTCAATATGTCCGTTTTTGATATCAGCCAAAATTTGATGATTAGGGGCTGCTTTAATATTAATGTGAATGTTGGGATGTTGATTTTGAAGTGGTAATAACCTTGGGTAAAGTAGTAACGCCACTGAGCCAGAGCATGCTAAGGTGCATTCTCCTGATACAGGGTCATCAAAGCTTAGTTGCTCAAAGAGAAACTTTTCATTCCTTATTAACGCTTTCGCATGGTTGTAAACCAACCGACCTTGCTCAGTAATTGAAAATGACTTCTTCTCTCTTTTAATTAACTTACATCCACACGCCTCTTCGAGTTTGTTGATGTGCTGGCTAACTCCCGGTTGAGTCATATAAAGTTTTTCGGCGGTTTGTGTAAAGTGCCCAACATCAACAAGCGTTATAAACGTTTCTAACCAAACAGGATTTAGCATACCATCACTTCATAACTTTAAATTATCATTTTCATAATAATCGATAATTTCATTTTATCAATAAGCGTTCATATAATTTACTCATTAATTAGGTTTTATATTTCAGCAATATCTAGGAGAAAATTATGAAAATGAATCATGTGGGTATTATGGTTGGCGATATGGACAAAGCGGTTGAGTTCTACACTAAAGCGCTAGGCCTTAGAATTGTAATGAATAACACCAGAGTTATAGAAGAGCGAAAATCAGCAATCGGTCGCATGTGTATTGCGGTATTCGGTGAAGGCTTCAAAAGTTTTAATATTGCTCACTTAGTAACTACTGATGGTATCGGTGTTGAGCTGTTCGAAATGGTTGACCGCGAAGAGTGCCACAACGTTGATTTCTCGCGCCTTGGTATCTTCCATTTCTGTTTACAGTTGCCAAAGGAGCAGTTTGAAACAGCAATTAAACGTGTTGAAGAGTATGGTGGCAGAGTTCGCATGGATATCCACCGTTATCACCCTGAAGATGAACTAAAGCAAGCGCAAATGGTTTACCTAGAAGACCCATTTGGCAACCTATTTGAGTTTTACTCTCACTCTTACGAAGATACTTACGCTTCAGACTACGAATAACATAAAGGAGTAGAAAATTTTCTACTCTTTGTTTGTTGTTTCTGCCGAGGTGTTTGTTCATTTTTGTTGTTCATGTGTAGTTTAAAGTAGACGTACACTACTTGTTAATTCTGCATGGTCGCATGCGTGTATATAGCACGCAATAGTAATTAAAGGCTAATATCATCGGAGACTTTGGAGTTTAAGAGCAAGACTGAATAATTTTGAAATGAAGTGAGCCAATAGCTGAGTAAAGTCACTATTTATGAGTTAGGCTAACTCTTAAGCAACTTTTGTTTCATGAAATCAATAAATGCATGGTTTTTATTAGGCATGTATTTACTTTGCACAAACTGTAAGCAAATATCCCCCTGATAATTAAGCCCTAAAACAAAAAGAGCAAAGTAAAAACTTTGCTCTTTATTCATTCAGATTAAATAACGCAGGCTATTTTAGCGAGTCATTAATTTCTTTTAGTGTTGCCACTGGGTCTGCAGATTGGGTGATTGGGCGGCCAACGACTAAATAATCGCTTCCATCTTCAACAGCTTGCTTTGGTGTCATAATGCGTTTTTGGTCACCAGCATCGCTACCTGCAGGGCGAATACCTGGGGTAACCAGTTTAAAGTCTGCGCCTAGCTCTGCTTTTAACTTTTTCGCTTCTTGCGCTGAGCACACTACTCCATCAAGGCCTGATTCTTTAGCTAGTTTTGCTAGGTAGATAACCTGCTCTTCAGGTGTTTTATCTACACCTAAGCGAGTAAGTTCGGCGGCATCCATGCTGGTTAATACTGTTACTGCAATCAATAATGGTGCGTCATCACCAAACTGCTCTAATGCTTGCTTTGCTTTGGTCATCATTTCAACGCCGCCAGAAGCATGCACGTTAACCATCCATACACCCATTTTTGCAGCTGCTGTAACAGCTTTTGCAACGGTGTTTGGAATATCATGAAATTTCAGGTCTAAGAAAACATCAAACCCAAGATCTATTAGTTCTTTTACAAAGCTAGGGCCAAAATACGTGAACATTTCTTTGCCTACTTTAAGGCGACACGTTTCAGGCGATAATTGCTTTACAAACGTAAGCGCTGTTTGTTGATCGTCATAATCAAGGGCAATTAATACTTTTTTTGAATCTTCGACAGACATAACTTTCCTAAAAAACTAATGGACTAATATGAATTAAAAACCGTCTATGCCACGGCTTGGAACAATTGTTTCCCAGTGTTTACAAGATGGACACACCCAATAGATGGTATGACTGGTAAAGCCACAATGCTGGCACTGAAAATCAGGTTTGGTTGCGATATAAGAGGTAACCAATTTATCAATTTGATCTAATACATCTTTAATATCGTTATTTTGTTTCGCGAGCAGTTGTAATAAAAAGCTAAAACCACGGATCGTGGGATGGCGCTTTAAACTGTCAGTTAAAAATTTAATGGCTTGCTCAATATGCCCTTGTTCAAGGAGTGCTTGGCAATGCTTTATTTTTATTAATACTCCCCCTTTTTCGAGCAGTTCATTCAGTAAATCATGAAATTGATGCGTTAAGTTAAGTTTGTCATAACTCATCGCCAGCTCTTCAATAAACACAGGGGCAAAAAAGGTAAACTGGCTAATTAGCTCTCGCCAATAGTAAATTGCTTTCACATAATCTTCTTTGGTAAAAGCGCTGTGGCCGAGCTCATACAAAGGGCGAATAGCTTTGTGGTTTAAGCTAATCGCCTTGCGCATAATTTGTGTATCGTTGTCTTGTAAAGCGGCTTCACAATAAAAATTAGCAATGGCTTTAACATGCTGCGGTTTTGTAAATAGCTCACTGTGCGCCTCGTACATGTTAATGCCTTTATCCCACTCTCGCGTTTGCGAATATAGGTTAATAATAGGCTCTAAGGCTTCTTTGTATCCGGCTTTCACAAGCCAGACTAAGTGCTCTTCCGCACCATCTAACAGCCCTGCCATAATATAATCTTCGGCAAGCTCTAAACGGCTGGTGGCTGCTTGTTGTTCATCTAAACTGGGGTGTTTTAATAACAGCTCATGAATTTTAATTGCACGGTCTAACTCGCCACGACGGCGAAACATGGTCGCCAATGTTGAATAGTGTTCAACGGAGTCTGCTGCAACTTCAAGAAGATTAATTAAGTGTTCTAAGCCTTGGTCTTCTTCTCTGTCTAAGAGAAACTTTAAGCCTTTAGAATATTCAGAGGTGATTTGGCGATTAAGCTGATGAGCTTGGTTTTTAGCACTGTTTTTACCCATTATCCAGCCGTAACCGGCTGCAACGGGTAAAAGTAAAAACAGAAGCTCAATCATGATTAGGTGTCTTTATTAGCAACAAGCTTTTTATTGTTTTTTTCAGGCGCTAACTTTTTCTTTAAGCGATAATTTTGCCACTTTAACTGCGAAAACAGTGTAAAGCTTATAAAACAACCAATGGCGACACCTAAAATAAAGCAGATACTTATTACAACAGCTAAGGGCAACGTATTACTGGCAATTAAATAATTGATTTGCACAAGTTGTGGATTTTGTGAACCAAGTACAAACGCAATAAATAAGCACAGCGCTATTAATACAATTTTTAATACCCTAAACAAGTAACTACTCCTGTATAAAACTAGGCAATACTCGCATTTACGCGGTCACGTAATTCTTTACCTGGTTTAAAATGTGGTACGTGCTTACCGTCTAGCTCAACTGTTTCGCCAGTCTTTGGATTACGACCTGTGCGCGGAGAACGATAATGCAATGAGAAACTTCCAAAGCCACGGATCTCGATACGATCTGAGCTAGATAATGAACCGGCCATTTGTTCAAGAATTTCTTTAACGGCATTTTCAACATCTTTCACTGGAATGTGTGCGTGTTGTTCAGCTAGTTGTTCTATCAATTCTGACTTAGTCATAACGTTTCCTTAAAAAGAGATAAAGGAAGGGCAAAACTGCCCTTCCAATTAAAGACTTAGATTAGTCTTTTTGAGCATTTTTGAATGCTGCAGCCATTGCGTTTTCAAACGCTGGCTCTTCTTTCTTAAGCTTCTCTAGTACTTCTTTCTCTTCTGCTTCGAAAAGAGCTTTAACAGATAAGCTTAAAGTGCGGTTCTTACGATCAACACCAACGTATTTCGCTTCGATTTCGTCGCCTGCAGAAACTACAGTAGTAGCATCTTCAACGCGCTCTTGAGCGATATCAGCTACACGGATGTAACCTTCAACGCCTTCGACTAGCTCAACAGTTGCGCCTTTCGCATCAACTTCAGTCACTTTACCTTTAACAATAGCACCTTTTTTGTTTGCGTCCAGGTAGTTATTGAAAGGGTCAGCTTCGATTTGCTTAACGCCTAGAGAGATACGCTCACGCTCTGGGTCAACTTGCAATACGATAGCAGTGATTTCGTCGCCTTTCTTGAATTCACGTACAGCTTCTTCGCCTGGCGTGTTCCAAGAAATGTCTGAAAGGTGAACAAGACCGTCAATACCGCCTTCAAGACCGATGAAGATACCGAAGTCAGTGATTGATTTGATCTTACCAGTAACTTGGTCGCCTTTGTTTTGTAGACGAGCAAATTCTTGCCATGGGTTAGCAATACATTGCTTAAGACCAAGAGAAATACGACGACGCTCTTCGTCGATTTCAAGAACCATAACTTCAACAGTGTCACCTAGTGAAACAACTTTTGAAGGGTGGATGTTCTTGTTAGTCCAATCCATTTCAGAAACGTGTACTAGACCTTCAACGCCTTCTTCGATTTCAACGAAACAGCCGTAATCTGTAAGGTTAGTAACACGACCAGAAAGCTTAGAACCTTCTGGGTAACGACCAGCGATAGCTGCCCATGGATCTTCGCCAAGTTGTTTAAGACCTAGAGATACACGAGTTTTATCTTTGTCGAATTTAAGAACTTTAACTGCGATTTCGTCGCCAACATTAACGATTTCTGAAGGGTGCTTAACACGCTTCCACGCCATGTCTGTGATGTGTAGTAGACCGTCAACACCACCAAGGTCAACGAACGCACCGTAGTCAGTAAGGTTCTTAACGATACCTTTAACTTCTTGACCTTCAACAAGGTTAGCAAGAAGTTCTTCACGCTCTTGTGAGTTTTCTGATTCGATAACTGCACGGCGAGAAACAACAACGTTGTTACGTTTTTGGTCAAGCTTGATTACTTTGAACTCAAGCTCTTTACCTTCAAGGTGAGTTGTGTCACGTACTGGACGAACATCAACAAGTGAACCAGGTAGGAAAGCACGGATTGAATCAACTTCAACAGTGAAACCGCCTTTAACTTTACCGTTGATAACACCAGTAACAGTTTCTTGCTCTTCACATGCTTTTTCTAAGCGGATCCACGCTTCGTGACGCTTCGCTTTCTCACGAGAAAGGATAGTTTCACCGAAACCGTCTTCGATTGCATCTAACGCAACATCTACTTCGTCGCCAACAGCAACTTCTAGTTCACCAGCAGCATTTTTGAATTGCTCAGCAGGGATTGCACTCTCAGATTTAAGACCAGCATCAACAAGTACGATGTTGTTCTCGATTGAGATAACTGTACCTTTAACGATAGAGCCTTGCTCTGCTTCAAAACCCTTTAGGCTTTCTTCAAATAACTGCGCAAAATTTTCTGACATTATACGTCTCTAAATAATTAAATAACCAATTAGCAACCATGCTGCATGGGGTTGTTAAAATAGCGCTGGCATCCTGCCGGCACATTAAAAAATTTACTTTTTAGCTTTAGGGAGCTTACCCGCAAGTACGGCTTCGTCGACTAAAGTAATAACTTTATCAAACACTTGCATTGCATTGAACTCGCTAGTATCGATTTCAATGGCATCTTTTGCAGGCACAAGCGGCGCAACTTCACGTGTCATATCACGGTGATCGCGTGCTTTTATGTCCTCAAGTAGACCACTTAGTGTAACATCTAGTCCACGATCGTTCAACTCAGCAAAGCGACGACGCGCACGCTCCTCAGCAGTCGCTGTTAAATATATTTTTAATGGCGCGTCTGGAAACACAACCGTGCCCATATCGCGACCATCTGCAATTAATCCGCTTTCAGAACGAAACGCGCGTTGACGACGCAATAATGCTTCTCTTACGCGTGGTAAAGCAGCGACTTTTGAGGCTGCAGCACCAACTTCTTCGTTGCGAATTGTTGTTGTGACGTCTTCGCCTTCTAGTACAATTTTAGACGTGTGTGTTTGGCTATCTACCAAAAACTGTACATCTAAGTTTGCAGCCAGCGGCACTAATGCATCTTCATTATCTAATTCAATTTGATGATGAAGTGCAGCAAGTGACAGCACACGATAAATCGCCCCGCTGTCTAATACATCCCAACCTAATTTCTCGGCTAACAAGCGACAAACAGTTCCTTTACCTGAACCACTTGGGCCATCAATGGTGATTACGGGCATTAATAACGCCTGCATTTATAACCTCCTGCAATGCACACCAAAATAAAACCGCAACATTATACGTCAGTTCTCGTAATAGATCCGCACTTTGAATGTAACTTTTTATATTTTCTTCTGTTTTATTGACTTGAGACAGACTCTAGTACCTTGAAAAACGTTGGAAAAGTTTTATATGTACACTTAGGATCATTAATGGTTATTGGCTTACCGCCAACGGCCACCATCGCAAAGCACATGGCAATACGGTGATCATTGTATGTATCTATCGCTACATCATTAAATGTTTTTGGCGGTGTAATTTCGATGAAATCTTCACCTTCGACTACCTCAGCGCCCACTTTACGAAGTTCTGTCGCCATGGCGTACAAGCGGTCTGTTTCTTTTACACGCCAGTTATAGATATTGCGGATTGCAGTTGTACCTTTTGCGAATAACGCAACAGTGGCCAGTGTCATGGCCGCATCAGGAATAGCGTTTGCGTCGATATCAACCGCGTTAAGTTCACCTTTACGCACAACCAGCTTTTCATCGTACCAATCAATCTTAGCGCCCACTTGTTCCATCACTTTGGCAAAGCCAATATCACCTTGAACAGACGCAGCACCAACACCGTTAATTTCTATTTCACCACCCGCTATTGCGGCAGCTGCAACAAAGTATGATGCGCTCGATGCATCACCTTCGACCATAATGCGCTCTAGTGCTTGGTATTGTTGGCACCCTTTTACATAAAATACTTCGTAGTTGTCGTGTTTAACTAACACACCAAAACGCTGCATAACATCTAAGGTAATATCAATATAAGGTTTTGATACTAACGTACCTTTAATACGGATTTCTGTATCGCCATTAAATAATGGCGCTGCCATTAATAAGGCCGTTAAAAACTGACTAGATATACTGCCGTCAATTTCAACTTGGCCGCCATTAATTTTACCGCCTTTAATGGCCAGTGGTGGATAGTCTTTATGTTTTAAATATTCAACATCACCACCCAGCGCATGCAGAGCATCTACTAAATGCCCAATAGGACGCTCTTCCATACGTGGCTCACCGACAAGCTCATACTCGCCCTCTACAGCGGCAAGAACCGCTGTTAAAGGCCGATAAGCAGTGCCAGCATTGCCGAGAAATAACGGCTCGCTAGGTGTTAAGAATTTACCTGCTACACCTTCAACGGTCGCAACGGTTTTATCGTCATTTAAGGTAACATTCACACCCAATAGTTTAAGTGCGCCTAACATATGACGAATATCATCACTGTCTAGCAAATTTTCAACGACCGTGGTGCCCTGTGCAAGCGCCGCCAAAAGTAAAATACGATTTGATAAGCTCTTTGAGCCCGGCAGCGTGACACTGCCATTTACCTTTGAGATAGGTTCAAGACGAAGCTGTTCCATATTAGCTATTCTCCTTGGCGAATTTATCCATAAAATCAACCAAGGCTTGTACACCAGCAAGTGGCATTGCGTTATAAATACTTGCGCGCATACCACCTACAATGCGGTGGCCTTCAAGCGCCAGTAAACCCGCTTCTTTCGATTGTTTAATAAACTGGTCATTAAGCGATTCATCGTTTAACCAAAATGGTACGTTCATACGCGATCGGCAATGCTTAGCAACTTTATTATTATAAAATTCTGAATTGTCGATAAAGTTATACAGCAATTCTGCTTTGGCAATATTTTGCTCTTCCATGGCTTTTACGCCACCGTTTGCTTCTAACCATTCAAACACTTCTGCTGCTAAGTACCATGCAAATGTCGGTGGCGTGTTGTACATGCTGCCTTGCTTTGCTTCTAATGCGTAATCAAGAATACCTGGTTTTTCGAGACCTTCGCGCTCAAGCAACGTTTTACGAATAATAACAATTGCTAAACCCGATGGGCCGATGTTCTTTTGTGCGCCTGCATAAATGACATCGAACTGGTTTACGTCAATTTCGCGTGACAAAATTGTTGATGACATATCGGCGACTATTGGCGCAGATGGGTGTGAAGGCACGTCAAAAATCTCAATACCATCAACCGTTTCATTTGGGCAATAGTGAATGTATGACGCATCAGCTGGTAATTCCCAGCTTGTCGCTGGTTTAATTGAAAACTGGCCATTTTGCTGCTCGTCATTACGAACATTAATACTTGTCACTGCGGTGAACTTTTCGGCTTCTTGTGTCGCGCCTTTTGACCACACACCGTTTTCACAATACACCGCGGGCTTATCTGCTAAATGCAAATTTAGTGGTACAGCACTAAATTGGCCTCGGCCACCGCCGTGCATAAATAAAACTTCAAATTCGTCACTGATATTCATTAGACGGCGTAAGCTTGCTTCACATTTTGCTGTAAGCTCTAAAAAGTCGCTACTACGATGGCTGATTTCCATCACAGATACGCCTAAACCTTGCCAATCTATAAATTCTTTTTGTGCTTTTTGCATTACTGCCGGCGGTAACATTGCCGGTCCTGCACAAAAATTATATTTAGTCATTACTTTGCCTCATTCCAGTAATTATAGTGCGGATAAAAAAAGCGGCCGAAGCCGCTTTTTAAATCAATGTTACTCTGAAGGTGGGTTATCAACCATTTCTTCAGTATGTGTATCGACTACTTCAACGCCCTCGCCTTCGATGGCTTCAAGCTCATCAACTTCGATTTCTTCGATACGTTGTAAACCAACTACTTGCTCTTCGTCAATAGTTCGTATCAAAATAACGCCCTGCGTATTACGACCAACCGTAGAAACCTCATTAACACGAGTACGAACAAGCGTACCGCGATTAGAGATAATCATGATTTCGTCGTTTTCATCAACTTGTACTGCACCAACCACTGCGCCATTACGCTCGCTTACTTTGATTGATACAACACCTTGTGTTGCACGGCTCTTCGATGGGTAATCGGCAAGTGCTGTACGCTTACCATAACCATTTTCAGTCACGGTGAGGATTGCACCGTCTGTCTTAGGCACAATTAACGACACAACGCGTTGGTCGTCTGCCATCTTAATACCACGCACACCGGTTGCAGTACGACCCATTGGGCGTACACCTTTGAAGCGGATTTCAGGGTTACCCTCTTCATCAAGTACCGGATTGCCATTTTCATCAACGACGGTCGACTCTTCCGCTTCTTTAAAGCGTACTACCTTGCCTGCGTCTGTGAATAGCATGATTTCGTTTGTACCATCAGTGATATCAACACCAATTAGGCTATCGCCTTCATTTAGGTTGACCGCAATGATACCGCTTGCACGTTGACGGCTATAAGCCGTTAATGGTGTTTTCTTAACTGTACCAAATGCTGTAGCCATGAAGATGTATTTATCTTCTTCGTACTCACGTACAGGTAGAATTGCAGTAATACGTTCGTCAGCTTCAAGCGGCAGTAAGTTCACAATTGGCTTACCACGCGCTGCACGGCTGGCAAGTGGTAATTGGTATACTTTCAGCCAGTATAAACGACCAGCAGTCGAGAAACACAGAATCGTATCGTGTGTATTTGCAACAAGGAGACGTTCAATGAAATCTTCATCTTTCATCTTCGTTGCTGATTTACCTTTACCACCACGACGTTGTGCTTCGTAGTCTGATAAAGGCTGATACTTCACATACCCTTCATGAGAAAGCGTTACGACAACGTCTTCTTCATTAATTAAGTCTTCAAGGCTGATATCGTGAGCTGCTGCACTGATTTCTGTACGGCGCTCGTCGCCATATTGTTCTTTAATTTCAACTAGTTCGTCGCGAATAACTTCCATAAGGCGATCTGGGGTTGAAAGGATATAAAGTAGTTCAGCAATAAGATCGAGTAGTGTTTGGTACTCGTCTAAGATCTTCTCATGCTCAAGACCCGTTAATTTGTGTAAACGTAGGTCAAGGATCGCTTGTGCTTGTTGCTCAGATAAATAGTACTCACCATCACGAATACCTAGCTCTGGTGCTAGCCAATCAGGACGCGCTACATTTTCTTCACCGGCTTTTTCAAGCATGGCTTTAACAGTGCCTAGTTCCCAAGACCTTGCTGTTAAGGCTGCTTTTGCTTCAGCAGGCGTTGGTGATTTACGAATTAACTCAATGATTGGGTCGATATTCGCAAGGGCAATCGCTAAGCCTTCAAGCGTATGGGCACGGTCACGGGCTTTACGTAAATCAAATACCGTACGACGGGTGACTACTTCGCGGCGGTGAATGATAAATGCTTCAAGCATTTCTTTTAAGTTGAAACACTTAGGCTGGTTGTTATCAAGTGCAACCATATTCATACCAAACACGGTTTGTAACTGTGTTTGTGCATAAAGGTTATTCAGAATAACTTCGCCTACATCACCACGTTTAATCTCGATAACGATACGCATACCGTCTTTATCTGATTCATCACGGAGTGCGCTAATGCCTTCAATTTTTTTGTCTTTAACAAGTTCAGCGATTTTTTCAATCAAGCGTGCTTTGTTAACTTGGTATGGAATTTCGTGGACGATGATCGTTTCACGACCCGTTTTTTCGTCTACTTCAATTTCTGCGCGTGCGCGGATGTACACTTTACCACGACCCGTTAGGTAAGCTTGCTCTATGCCTTTCTTACCATTAATGATCGCGGCTGTAGGGAAATCTGGACCTGGGATATATTCAATCAGATCAGCAATTGTCATATCTGGGTTTTGGATAAGTGCCAAACACCCATTAATAACTTCAGTTAAGTTATGTGGCGGAATGTTCGTCGCCATACCAACCGCAATACCCGATGAACCATTCACTAATAAGTTAGGTACTTTCGTCGGTAATACGTCAGGAATTTGCTCCGTACCATCATAGTTAGGTACGTAATCAACCGTTTCTTTTTCGAGGTCGGCTAATAGCTCATGTGACATTTTTGCCATACGGACTTCCGTATAACGCATTGCTGCCGCAGAGTCACCGTCAACTGAACCAAAGTTACCTTGGCCATCAACAAGCATATAGCGTAATGAGAAAGGCTGCGCCATACGTACGATGGTGTCATATACCGCGCTGTCGCCATGTGGGTGGTACTTACCGATTACATCACCAACAACACGTGCTGATTTTTTGTAAGGCTTATTCCAATCATTATTGAGTTCGTTCATTGCGAATAAAACACGACGGTGAACAGGTTTTAGACCATCACGTACGTCTGGCAATGCACGTCCTACAATTACGCTCATTGCGTAATCAAGGTAGGAGTTTTTTAATTCATCTTCAATATTGACTGGCAGAATTTCATTGGCGAGATCAGTCATTTGATTTCACATTCCTTCAGTATTGACTCATAAAGAGGCAAAGCGCCGCCTTTAGAGCTTTAGTTATTATTTCATGACCATGCTACCACAATTAATTTAGATTTACAGGCGCTAAATCTTTGCGATTTATTAATTTACCCCTATATAATGGCCTCAGATTGACGAGGAAGCTTTTTATGACCGAACATCAAAATGTAGATAATGCAGAAATTGCAAAGTTTGAAGCCATCGCTGAACGTTGGTGGGACCGCGACGGAGAGTTCAAACCTCTTCATGAAATAAATCCTCTTCGCTTGGATTTTGTTGCCGACAAAGTTGGCGGCTTATTTGATAAAGAAACCTTAGATGTTGGCTGTGGTGGCGGCATTTTAAGTGAAAGCATGGCACGCATGGGAGCTAAAGTAACAGGCATCGATATGGGTCAAGAGCCATTAACCGTTGCTAAGTTACACAGTTTAGAAACCGGTGTCCCTGTTGATTATATGAAAGTACCGGCTGAAGAGTTTGCGAAAGAGCACCCTGCTCGCTTTGATGTAATCACCTGTATGGAAATGTTAGAGCACGTGCCAGACCCTGCTTCTATCATTCGTGCGGTCGCTGAGCTTGCAAAACCTGGCGCCGATGTGTTCTTTTCGACATTAAATAAAACACCTAAAGCGTATTTATACGCCATTGTGGGTGCTGAAAAGTTATTAAAAATGGTGCCCGAAGGCACGCACGACCATAAAAAGTTTATAAAACCCGCCCAATTAATTGCATGGGCAGAAGATGCAGGCTTAAAAGTAAGAGCAAGCACAGGCCTCAGCTATAATCCGTTTTCTAAGCAATACAGTTTAAATGATGATGTGAGTGTTAATTACATTCTTCATTTTGAGAAACTTGCCTAATGGCTGGTTGTAATCCTGATATCGCTTTTGATGCCTTTATTTTTGATTTAGATGGCACATTACTCGATACTGCGGATGACCTTGGCGGCGCATTAAATCGCGTATTAGCAGATGCGAATATCGCGCCTGTTGATAAAAGCATTTATCGCCCAGCAGCGTCAAATGGGGCCAATGCATTATTAGAGGTCGGCTTTGGTGATAAATGGCCCGACGTTGAACAATTAGCATTAAGGCAGCAACTGCTCGACTATTATGCAGAAGACATTGCGATTCATAGCAAGTGCTTTAATGGCATAGAGCAACTTCTCGCCTCACTTGAGCAAAACAGCATTAAATGGGGGATCATGACCAATAAGCCCGGCTTTTTAACCGAGCCATTGGTGCAAGCTATCCCAAGCCTTGCTAATGCCATGGCTGTCGTGAGTGGTGATACCTTAGCAGTTGCTAAACCATCGCCAGAGCCACTTATTCATACTGCAAACATGCTCGATGTTGATCCAACGCGTTGCTTATACATAGGTGATGCCGAACGCGACATACAAGCAGCAAAAGCTGCCAATATGTACAGTGCAACTGCACTTTGGGGTTATATACCAAGTGTGGATACCGCACTGAGCTGGGGCGCAGATTTTAACTGGCAAACTCCAACTGATGGATTTATCCATATATAGTGTTAGTTTTAAGTTAAAACACCATATATTGTGATTGGGTTGAGTTTTAAGCAAACTTTGTTGATAAAAAAAACAGTCAGAAATTATTTTTAAAAACGATAATTTTTGTAGATCTTGAGTTGATTTTTACAAATTTCATCATCAATGAATGATCAAAGGTTAATGCTTACTAACACAATTCGTTTATCCAATAGTTATCCACAAAATGGGGCATTTCTATCCCTTGCAAATGATCGCAGACCACACTATCTTGTGATCTGCGTTTTAAAGAACACCAGATATTGTGGCTAAATGTTATTCAATTGACTCATGCTGGTGCTAATAATAATTATAATTAAGAATACCTTTGTCACTAAAAATATAATTTCCCAAGGAATACAGGCAAAACTATGAACCAACAGCTATCTGTAAGCAAACGTGACGGCCGTAAAGAGTCACTTGATCTAGATAAGATCCATCGCGTCATCGCTTGGGCCGCCGAAGGTCTAAATAATGTGTCTGTGTCACAAGTTGAATTGAAATCACATATTCAATTTTACGATGGCATTCGTACTGACGACATTCACGAAACTATCATTAAAGCAGCAGCCGATCAGATCTCTAAAGATACCCCTGATTATCAATACCTTGCTGCTCGTTTAGCTGTATTCCATTTACGTAAGAAAGCGTATGGTCAATTTGAGCCGCCGCGTTTATACGACCACATTACAAAACTGGTTGAAGACAAACGTTATGATCAACACTTACTCGTTGATTACACTGAGCAAGAAATTGACGAGTTAGATGCGTATATTGATCATAACCGTGATCTAAACTTCAGCTATGCCGCTGTAAAGCAGCTTGAAGGGAAATACCTAGTACAGAACCGTGTAACGGGTGAAATTTACGAAAGCGCGCAGTTTTTATATATCTTAGTGGCAGCGAGCTTATTCTCTGACTACCCTCGAGAAACACGCCTTGATTACATCAAGCGCTTTTATGACGCGGTTTCGACATTCAAAATTTCATTGCCGACTCCTATTATGGCTGGTGTGCGTACACCTACGCGTCAATTTAGTTCATGTGTACTGATTGAGTGTGGTGATAGCCTTGATTCAATTAATGCGACATCATCTGCGATTGTAAAATACGTATCACAACGTGCAGGTATTGGTATTAATGCGGGCCGTATTCGTGCTTTAGGTAGCCCAATCCGTAACGGTGAAGCATACCATACTGGGTGTATTCCATTTTATAAACACTTCCAAACGGCGGTTAAGAGCTGTTCTCAAGGCGGTGTCCGTGGTGGTGCAGCAACCCTATTCTACCCGCTGTGGCATTTAGAAGTTGAAAACTTATTAGTCCTTAAAAATAACCGTGGTGTTGATGACAACCGTGTTCGTCATCTAGATTACGGTGTACAGTTCAACAAATTAATGTACAGCCGTTTAATTAAAGACGACTACATTACTTTATTCAGCCCATCAGACGTACCGGGTCTTTACGATGCATTCTTCGAAGACCAAGCTAAATTTGATGAGCTATACGTAAAATACGAGCAAGATGAGTCGATTCGTAAAAAACGTATTAAAGCGATTGAGCTGTTCTCAATGTTCGCACAAGAGCGTGCTAGTACAGGTCGTATTTACTTACAAAACGTTGACCACTGTAATACTCATAGCCCGTTTATCTCAACGGTAGCACCGATCCGTCAGTCTAACTTATGTTTAGAAATTGCATTACCGACTAAGCCACTTAGTAACGTAATGGACGAAGAAGGCGAAATCGCACTGTGTACACTTTCTGCATTCAACTTAGGTGCAATTGAGTCACTTGATGAGTTAGAAGAGCTTGCTGCACTTGCAGTACGTGCGCTTGATAACTTACTTGATTTCCAAGACTACCCTGTCCCTGCAGCGAAAAACGCAACCATGGGTCGTCGCACGTTAGGTATTGGTGTCATCAACTACGCATACTACCTTGCTAAAAACGGTAAACGTTATTCTGACGGTAGTGCAAATGCATTAACGCACCAAACATTTGAAGCAATTCAATATTATTTAATGAAAGCATCAAATGAGCTTGCTAAAGAACGTGGTGCTTGCCCTAAATTTAATGAAACAACGTACTCGCAAGGTATTATGCCAACAGATACGTACAAGCGCGACCTTGACCAAATCTGTGATGAACCTCTTCACTTAGATTGGGATACACTGCGCGCAAACATTAAAGAACATGGTATGCGTAACTCAACATTGTCGGCATTAATGCCATCAGAGACTTCATCACAAATCTCTAATGCAACAAATGGTATTGAGCCACCGCGTGGACACATCAGTGTTAAAGCAAGTAAAGATGGTATCTTGAAACAAGTAGTACCAGAGTATGAGCGCCTAAAAGACAATTATGAGCTACTTTGGGATATCCCATCAAACGATGGTTATCTGCAATTAGTGGGCATTATGCAGAAGTTCGTTGACCAAACGATCTCTGCGAATACAAATTATGATCCATCTAAGTACGAAGGCGGTAAAGTACCTATGAAGGTGCTTTTAAAAGACCTCCTTTCAGCATATAAACTGGGTGTTAAAACGTTGTATTACCATAACACCCGTGATGGCGCTTCAGATGCTCAAGATGAGCTTACACCTGAGGTGGAAGATGATGGTTGTGCAGGCGGTGCTTGTAAAATCTAATTAAATTAATAACATACACAAGCGGGCTCCTTAGCCCGCTTTGTCCTGACTGTTTTTTGAGTATTCACTATGTCATATACAACTTTTAGCCGAAACCATAATAACCAATTACTAGAACCGATGTTTTTCGGCCAGACGGTAAACGTGTCACGTTACGACCAACAAAAGTACCCTATCTTCGAGAAGCTAATTGAAAAGCAATTATCTTTCTTCTGGCGTCCTGAAGAAGTTGACGTAAGTAAAGACCGTCTTGATTTTCAAGCTTTACCTGACCATGAAAAACACATTTTTTTAAGTAACTTAAAATACCAAACATTACTTGATAGTGTGCAAGGTCGTTCGCCTAACGTTGCCTTACTGCCAATTGTGTCAATTCCTGAACTTGAAACGTGGATTGAAACATGGGCATTTAGTGAAACAATTCACAGCCGTTCTTACACGCACATTATTCGTAACGTAACGCAGTCACCTGAGCTTATTTTTGATGATATCGTGAGTAACGAAAAAATCAGTGAACGTGCCGATGCGGTGACTAAGTATTACGATGAATTAATCAACATGATTTCGATTTACAACCTTTACGGTGAAGGTAAACATGTGATTAATGGTGAAGAAGTTAAAGTGAGCTTGTTCGACCTTAAAAAGTTGCTTTACCTTGCGATGATGTCGGTTAATATTCTGGAAGCAATTCGTTTTTATGTCAGCTTTGCATGTTCATTCGCGTTTGCTGAACGCGAGCTAATGGAAGGCAATGCAAAAATCATTAAATTAATTGCGCGTGATGAAGCTCTTCATTTATCAGGCACACAACACATCTTAAACATTATGCAAGACGGTAAAGACGATCCTGAAATGGCGATTGTTGCAGCGCAATGTAAAGATGAAGCAATTAAAATGTTTGTTGATGCCGCAGAGCAAGAAAAAGACTGGGCTGAATACCTGTTTAAAGATGGCTCAATGATTGGCTTAAATAAAGATATTTTATGCCAATACGTTGAATACATTACAAATGCACGTATGACTGCGGTAGGCTTACCTGCTCAGTTTGAAAGTAAGAGCAACCCGATTCCATGGATCAATTCGTGGTTAGTCTCTGATAACGTGCAAGTTGCACCGCAAGAAGCCGAGATAAGTTCTTACCTTGTTGGTCAAATCGATTCTCAAGTTGATGCATCAGACTTTGGTGATTTCGATCTGTAATGAGCACTAAACACACTGCACAGGTTATCCTTGCAGGAACAGACAGCCAGAGTATAGATTTTGACTCTGGCTGTTCATCTCTCCTTGAATGCCTTGAACAACATAAAATAGATGTACCCTATCAATGCCGCGAAGGATATTGCGGTGCTTGTCGTGCTCAGCTTGTAGAAGGTGACGTACGTTATAATCAAGAGCCCCTTGCCTTTGTGCGTCCAGGTGAAGTATTACTGTGTTGCAGCAAACCTAACGGTAAAATCACTATTGAACTTTAATGCCATACAAGATCACGTGTTTGGTAAAAATGGTGTTTATCTGCCACGCTAATCGTTTGCTGATCAATAGTAATATCCCACTGCAAATTTTTACTTAGATGAGTAACGAGTTGTTCAATAAACTGACTATCGAAAGCGATAAGGTGACTGTTGCTGATCAACGCAAGCTGACGTTGATACTCATTTAACCAGTCACTTTCAAGCGTGGTGACAACCCACAGTTCATCAACTCGCTTAGCGATTTTAGTTAACATGGATATATCGGGCTGATCAACAGACAGCCACGTCTCATAATGCTCATCGAGCGCTTTTATTGACACATCGGGTTGATTGTTTTTTAGCCGAGCATTGATGGTTGCCTGCTTATTATGCGAAAAAAAACAATAGCTCAGCAATTTGAGCACAAAATGCTGATAACTTTCCCCTCTGTCACAGGCGGTGGTGAAGGTTTCCTGATGATTACAATGCTCACGTAAATCTGCGATGGTGAACTGCGCCTTAAATACTCTATTTTTATCAGACATAACCACAGGCCATACCGATTAAATAATCTAAGTATAGTGTATGAAATTTAAATCGCGACAGTTTATAAGTTATAGTATAACGTTATTGCCATTGAAAAATGGTGGTGTTATATTATATCACAACACTCAACAACCAACGTAAAAAGTAGTAACAATGAAGCAATTTTCAATTATTTCTAGTGCTGTTGCCGCTGCACTGTTTTCTCAATCAAGCATTGCTGCTGTTATCACAGGCCAAGTAGTAGATAAAAATCAACAACCCGTTGTTAATGCACAAGTCCATGTGCATGGTAAATCACAGGCTGTAATGACTGACGCGCAAGGTGAATTTAAAATTGATGTCGACAGCAAAGGTCAACTTCATGTAAGCAAAGATAATTTCATTGATAAGCGTGTTGATATTAATGGGGATGATCAATCTGTTGTTGTTACTTTGACGCCTACATCCGTAGAAACCGTTGTTGTGTATGCGTCAGCCTTACACAAAAACAGCTTAGAGATGATCTCACCGGTTAATGTGTTATCAGGTGACAATTTAAAGAATAAAGCGAAACCGACTCTAGGTGAAACTCTAAAAGGCTTACCGGGTGTTAATGCCAGTTATTTTGGTCCCGTTTCATCAAGCCCTATTATTCGTGGTTTAGATGGCCCGCGTGTTAAAATCACACAAAATGGTTTAGACAGTAGTGATGCATCTCGTATCGGACCCGATCACGCCACCTCAAATGACAGTTTAGCAGCAGAGCAAATTGAAGTGCTTCGTGGCCCAGCTACCCTACTTTATGGTTCAGGCGCAATTGGGGGTGTGGTAAACGTTGTTGATAACCGTATTCCTACCGATAACATCGAGACATTGACCGGTGCTGCTCAATACACACACGACACAGTATCAAATACGAATACCTATGCAGCTAAGTTAGAAACAGGTAACAACGGTTTCAACTTCCATTTTGATGGCACAAAACGCACGGGGGACGACTACAAAACTCCCACGTTTGAACTTCCAGAAGAGCATGAAGAACACGAAGGTGAAGAACACGCTGAGCACGAGACTGCTAACAGCGTAGAAAATACCTTTATAGACAGCCAAACCGTTAACTTTGGAACTAGCTACGTTGGTGAACATTTAACGTTAGGCGTGTCATATGGCCGTATTGAAACAGATTATGGCATTCCTGCCCATGAACATCATGGCCACGCTCATGAAGAAGAAGCTGAACATGAAGAAGCTGGACATGGCGAAGAAGCCCATGAAGAATCTGTATTTGCTCAGTTAGAGCAAGATCGTTGGCAAGGCTACATGAGTTACGCTCTTCATAATAATTGGATTGAAAACATCTCGTTGCGCGTAGGTTATACAGATTATAAACATGCTGAAATTGAAGACGGTGAAGTTGGAACGGTGTTCAGTAACAAAACAACTGAAGCACGTGCGACAGTCGAGCATAAACTTGGTCTTTGGCACGGTATGGCTGGTTACCACTATACAGAATCTGACTATGATGCCGATGGCGAAGAAGCGTTCACACCGGCCAGTGTAACAAAATCAAACGCGCTATTTTTACTTGAGGAAAAACAATTTGGTGATGTCACTGTTGAACTAGGTGCGCGCATCGAAGATTACCAAATCGATTCTGCTGTCACAATGGCTGAACATCACCATGATCATGCAGAAGAAGCGCATGATGAAGAGGAAGAAGCTGAAACAATTAACTACAGTGCCGATTTCACTAACTTAAGCTTATCTGCGGGTGCTATTTGGCAATATCAAGAAGGCCAAAGCGTTGCGCTTAGCGTGTCTCACTCTGAACGTGCACCATTAAGTGCAGAACTACTCTCGAATGGTGTTCACATTGCAACAGGTACTTATGAATTAGGCTTAGGTTATCATATTGAAGAAGGTGAAATTCACTTTGAACCTGAAGACATCAAACAAGAGACTGCAACAAACTTTGATTTAAGTTTCCGTCGTTTCATTGGTGACTTTGGTTATACAATCAACTTTTTCTATAACGACATTGAAAACTTCTATTACCAACAAAATACGGGCTATTTCTTTGATGAAGAACATGGCTTAGAAATGGCAGAAGAAGTACACGATGATGCCATGGCGGTTTACCAATTTACCAGTAAAGATGCCAAATTGTATGGGTTAGAATTTGATGTGCACTATCAAGTTTCACCTAGCACCTTAGTGAAAGTATTTGGTGACTCGACGACAGCTAAATTAAAAGATGACAATAACTACTTACCACGAATCCCAGCGAATAAATTGGGTTCAGAGTTACAGTATACCGTCTCTGATTGGCAGTTTAGCCTAACAGGTACACATTACTTTGAGCAGTCAGACATCACTGCCTACGAGACAAAAACAGAAGGGTACACTTTGTTTGATGCGTCAGCGAATTATCAACTTGACTTAGGCCCAGTAGATACACAGCTTTATATCAACGTTGATAACATAACAGACGAACTTGGCTTTGTTCACAGCTCGTTTATTAAAGAAAAAGCGCCACTACCGGGCAGAAACTTCAGCCTAGGTATCCGCGGTTACTTCTAAAAAGTAACGAATATAAAAAAAACCTTTCACTTTAATAAGTGAAAGGGTTTTTTATTATCTTTTAAAAAAGTTAAACGCGCTGTTTAACCTTTTTGTTCGATTTTAGCCCATGAATCACGAAGACCCACCGTTTGGTTGAACACAAGTGTCTGTGCTTTATTATCGCGACAGAAATACCCTGTACGTTCAAACTGGAAGCCCTGCTCTGCTTGTGCATTTGCAAGTGAAGGTTCTAACTTCGCATTTGATAACACCACAAGCGACTCAGGATTAAGCGTTGCATTAAAGTCTTCAGCAGCTGCTGGGTTAGGTACGTTGAATAGACGATCGTATAAACGTACTTCTGCAGTAATAGACTCGCTAGCAGATACCCAATGGATTACCCCTTTCACCTTGCGACCATCACTTGGGTTTTTACCCAGCGTTTCATCATCGTAAGAACAGAAGATCGTGGTGATTTCACCATTAGCGTCTTTTTCAATGCGTTCAGCTTTTATCACATAAGCTCCGCGTAAACGCACTTCTTTACCCAGCACTAAACGCTTAAACTTATTGTTTGCTTCTTCACGGAAATCTTCGCGTTCAATATAAAGCTCGCGAGTAAATGGCACATCACGGCGTCCCATTTCTTCTATGTTCGGGTGATTAGCGACTGATAACGTTTCTACTTTATCTGCATCATAGTTCTCTAGAACCACTTTAACAGGGTCAAGTACAGCCATAGCACGTGGTGCATGTTCATTTAAATCTTCACGAATACACGCTTCCAACATGCCCATTTCAACCATGTTTTCTTGCTTAGTAATACCAATGCGTGAACAGAACTCACGTACTGAAGCTGGTGTATAACCACGACGACGTAAACCAGCAATCGTTGGCATACGTGGGTCATCCCAGCCTTCAACATGGCCATTAACCACTAAGTCATTTAATTTACGCTTAGACATAATGGTGTATTCAAGATTTAAACGTGAAAACTCGATTTGCTGTGGATGGCATTCTAGGCTGATGTTATCAAGCACCCAGTCATAGAGACGTCGGTTATCTTGGAATTCAAGCGTACATAAAGAATGTGTAATACCTTCAAGCGCATCCGAAATACAATGTGTAAAGTCATACATTGGGTAAATGCACCACTTATCACCTGTTTGGTGATGGTGAGCAAAACGTACACGGTACAAAATAGGATCGCGTAATACAATAAACGAGCTTGCCATATCAATTTTAGCACGCAGTACACACTCGCCTTCTTTAAACTCACCGTTACGCATTTTTTCGAATAAGGCTAAGTTCTCTTCAACAGGTGTATCACGATAAGGGCTATTTTTTCCTGGCTCTTTTAGCGTACCACGGTACTCACGAGCTTGGTCTGCTGACAAGAAACACACATACGCAAGCCCTTTTTCGATAAGTTCAACGGCATAGCCATAAAGTGCATCAAAGTAGTTTGATGAATATTTAATTTCACCATCCCATTGAAAACCGAGCCACTGCACATCTTCTTTAATAGAGTTTACGTAGTTGATATCTTCTTTTTCTGGGTTTGTATCATCAAAACGTAAGTTGCAAAGGCCGTTGTAATCCTGGGCAATACCAAAATTTAAACATATAGACTTTGCATGACCAATGTGTAAAAAACCATTTGGTTCTGGTGGAAAACGTGTATGCGTAGTCGCGTGTTTACCGCTTGCGAGATCTTCGTCGATACGCGTTCTTATAAAGTTACTTGGGCGATTCTCAATTTCCGCCATAGGAGCATAATCCTCTGAATATTGCATGGTGACAAAACTACTGCATTATTACAAAAAGAAGCGCTAACATACAGTAGTTGATGTGTGTTTATCGAAGATAATAATGCGATTGTTAAAACCCTACGGTCAAATCGGTAAAAAAGTTGTTCTAACGCAATAAAATGATCATTGACTGACGATATAGTGCCGATAGTTTCACTATTTAATAAGGAAAAGAGATGGCTTCACTCAATCAACACCGAGTCTATATTCCTAGCTCTGCACGTGCAAACCAGTATGTGTTAGTTGAATTTAAACCCAATGATGAGTTTTTTGCCCAGTTTACGAACATTAGCTGCGGTTACAAGCGTCTTGCAAGGGAATTATTTGCGCTGTGCGATGAGTATGAACTTCATAACGTACATCTCATTGCGAATGATAAACTACCTGTCGTACGCTACCATGATGAGGCGTACAGTTTAGAAACAACAAAACAAATATTATTTTTCTATAATCCACAATACCACGAAGCACACAATGTATTTGCTAATGGCGAAGAAAGATGCAAAAAAATTCGCTTATTATTCTTAGCAACCGGTGACGATATTCGTGCAAATGCGGCACAGTTCCACCATAAAGTGCAACGGGTAATCAATACATTACAAGACAAGCTTTTAAGCAACCAACCCCCGCTTAAGATTAGAGATCATCAACACTTAACCTATGACTTATTTGCCAAAGCCAAAGGCCACAAAGAAAGCTATGGCTATAAGTTGCGAAGTTTATATCCGCGTTATCAATCGCGCCAATGCCATTTGCCAAGCGATCACAGCGAAATGACCTATGCAGGCTTTTCAATTCCTGTCACACGCGCAATTAAGACACAATTTCAGCATATGCTAAATGAAGAAAACTACAGTCAGTTTTATCAGTATATTTTTGATGCGTTTAAACGTGCCTGTGATAAGCGTCAACTTAACTTAGCTGCCTTTATCGCAAATGGCACACGCCCGATTGTGCGTAATAGTAATATTGACAATGCACAGAGCAATAGCGAGTTGCAAAAACTGACTTTCGACTGCGCCAGCGAGCAAGTACAAATACAGCAATTTTGGAATGCGGATACGTTAGTCGATGTGCTGCACTTTGTTATTGCAGCAGCAGAAAAAGATAAACACGATATCGGTTACGGCCGATTTATGAACCAAGTACAAAGTGCCATTAATGAGGTGACAGACGAACTTGCGTTTAATCCAACACGCCAAGACTTACGCGTGCGCTTTTATCAGCATATTAACTATCAATATTAAACAGGTTTTACGTGGGTGACAGCGATGTGTCACCCCTTTTACCTTAACGATTTTTTGGTAATTTAGATAAGTCTAAGCGTAATACCTTTGAGCGTCGCTGGTAGTTATACAGCGACTTTTTCTTCGCGGGCAGTTCATCGACCGTCACCAATTCAAAACCTTGTTCAATAAACCAATGAATACTGCGCGTTGTTAACGCAAATAACCCATGATAACCACACCGTTTGGCTTTATTAATTATAAAACGTAATAAATTACTGCCACGGTCTGCATCACGATATTGAGGGTGAACAGCAAGGCTTGCAAATTCACCAACCTGCTCTTCATCAAATGGGTAAAGGGCAGCGCACGCGATAATAAGTCCATCACGCTCAATCACTGTGAATTGTTCAATTTCTATCTCTAATTGCTCTCTTGAGCGACGCACTAAATAGCCCTGCTCTTCAAGTGGTCTAATTAAGTTTAAGATACCGGTTATATCACTGATCGTTGCACTACGAAGTTGTTCAGAACTTTGCGGCGCAATCTGGGTCCCAATACCATCCAAAGAGAAGAGCTCTTGCAATAAGGCACCATCTTCTTTGTAGCTGACAAGGTGACACCGATGCACCCCGCCCCGACATGCATCAATAGCAGCTTGCAAAAAGACAGGGGCGCTCAAACATGAAGGTGTATGAGTGCGATAGTGCTCTAACACTCGCTCGGCTTCGTTTGGCATTAATTCTGCTATCGCTTCGCCATTTTCATCTAAAATACCTGCATCTTGGCTAAACCCTAGCATTTTGTCTGCTCTGAGCTTTAAAGCAACCTGAGTCGCAATTTCTTCTGCGGTTAAATTAAAGCTCTCACCCGTCACTGAGGCAGCAATCGGACCTAGGAGCACAATACTATTGTTATTGAGTTGGTGGCGTATTCCCTCAACATCAATTCGCCTAACACGCCCCGAGTGGTGGTAATCAACCCCTTCATCAACGCCTAAAGGCTGCGCTATAACAAAATTACCACTGACTACATTTAAAAATGAGCCCGACATGGGGGTGCTACTTAATGACGTGGATAAACGTGCGGTGATGTCAAATTGCATTGCTCCGGCCACTTTTTTAATCACTTCAAAAGTGGTGTTATCGGTAACACGGATCTCGTTATGAAAATGACTAGTTATGCCAACCTCATTCAAAGCGGCATTAAATTGTGGCCGTGCGCCAAACACCAAAACAATCTTAATACCTAAGCTTGTTAATAGAGCAACATCATTAATAATACTTCGACAGCCTGGCTGGTCTATCGCCTCACCACCCAGCATTACAACGAAAGTCTTGCCTCTATGGGCATTTACATAAGGAGTCGACTGACGAAATCCGTCTACTAATTCTGTAGTACGCACGTGCTAATTACCTTTTAAATTCAAGCGTTTTTTATTAAAACGGAAACAGAGGAATTAGTGTAAGGAATTTTTATTCATAAATAAAGAATTTTTATTCTTTATTTATGAATAAAAATTGACAGTGAATTTAGCAATAAAAAAGGCCCGCATAAGCGAGCCTCTTTTTAAGAGATTAAAGACCGATTACCAGCCTGTTTTCTCTTTAAGTGCAGCACCGATGTCAGCTAGTGAACGTACTGTTTTAACGCCAGCAGCTTCTAATGCAGCAAATTTCTCATCAGCAGTACCTTTACCGCCTGCGATGATTGCACCCGCGTGACCCATACGCTTACCTGGAGGCGCAGTTACACCCGCAATGTAAGAAACAACAGGCTTAGTTACGTTGTGCTTGATGTATTCAGCAGCTTCTTCTTCTGCTGTACCACCGATTTCACCGATCATAACGATTGCTTCAGTTTGCTCGTCTTTTTCGAACATTTCTAAAACGTCGATGAAGTTAGTGCCAGGGATTGGGTCGCCACCGATACCAACACATGTTGATTGGCCGAAACCAGCATCAGTAGTTTGCTTAACCGCTTCGTAAGTAAGTGTACCAGAACGTGATACGATACCTACTTTACCAGGCTTGTGGATGTGACCAGGCATGATACCGATCTTAGTTTCACCCGGAGTGATAACACCTGGGCAGTTAGGACCGATCATGCGAACACCAGTTTGCTCAAGCTTAACTTTAACGTCAACCATGTCTAGTGTTGGGATACCTTCAGTGATACAAACGATAAGCTCGATGCCAGCATCGATAGCTTCTAAGATTGCATCTTTACAGAAAGGTGCTGGTACGTAGATTACTGATGCAGTTGCGCCAGTTGCTTCTACAGCGTCACGTACTGTGTTGAATACTGGAAGACCAAGGTGCGTTTGACCGCCTTTACCTGGGCTAACACCACCAACCATTTGTGTACCATACTCAAGCGCTTGCTCAGAGTGGAAAGTACCTTGGCCACCAGTGAAACCTTGACAGATAACTTTTGTATCTTTATTGATTAATACAGACATTATTTGCCCTCCGCAGCAGCAACAACTTTTTCAGCTGCGTCTGTTAGTGATTCAGCAGCGATGATGTTAAGGTCAGAATTAGCAAGTACTTCACGACCTAGTTCAGCGTTAGTACCTTCTAAACGTACTACTACTGGTACGTTTACGCCTACTTCTTTAACTGCACCAATGATACCTTCTGCGATCATGTCACAACGAACGATACCACCGAAGATGTTAACTAAAACAGCTTTTACGTTGTCGTCTGAAAGGATGATCTTGAATGCTTCAGATACACGCTCTTTCGTCGCGCCGCCACCAACATCTAGGAAGTTAGCTGGCTTGCCACCGTGTAGGTTTACGATGTCCATCGTACCCATTGCTAGGCCTGCACCGTTAACCATACAACCTACGTTACCGTCTAGTGCAACGTAGTTAAGCTCGAAGCTTGCAGCGTGAGCTTCACGTGCATCTTCTTGAGATGGATCGTGCATTTCACGGATTTTAGGTTGACGGTAAAGCGCGTTACCATCTACACCGATTTTGCCATCTAGACAGTGAAGGTTGCCTTCGTCTGTGATAACAAGCGGGTTGATTTCTAATAATGCGAAATCGAAATCGTTGAACATGTTCGCAAGACCCATGAAGATCTTAACAAACTGTTTCATTTGCGTTGGGTTTAAACCTAGTTTGAAGCCTAATTCACGAGCTTGATACGCTTGAGGACCTACAAGTGGATCGATTTCAGCTTTGTGGATTAGCTCTGGCGTTTCTTCAGCAACAGTCTCGATTTCAACACCACCTTCAGTAGATGCCATGAAAACAACTTTACGAGAAGCACGATCTACTACAGCGCCTAGGTATAATTCGTTAGCGATGTCAGTGCAGCTCTCAACAAGGATCTTAGCTACTGGCTGACCATTTTCGTCTGTTTGGTAAGTAACTAAGTTTTTACCTAACCAGTTCGCAGC
This sequence comes from Pseudoalteromonas sp. MB41, assembly GCF_020966275.1. Lineage (NCBI taxonomy): Bacteria > Pseudomonadati > Pseudomonadota > Gammaproteobacteria > Alteromonadales > Pseudoalteromonadaceae > Pseudoalteromonas > Pseudoalteromonas sp. MB41. The sequence goes on from NZ_JAJJZF010000002.1 coordinate 217,326, forward strand.
GAACTCTTTAACTTCGTCGATTGTTTTAACTAGCTTAACACCGCCAGCTTTACCACGGCCACCTGCGTGAACCTGTGTTTTAACAACCCACATATCACCGCCAATTTTCTCAGCAGCTGCTGCAGCTTCTTCAGGTGTATCGCAAGCGTAACCGTGAGAAACTGGTAAACCATATTCGGCAAAAAGTTGTTTTGCCTGATACTCATGCAAATTCATGATGCTTTATCCAATTTTTTATACTAAAAGAGCTGAATATTTATGCAAATAAACAGCTATCCCAAATTGCGCACCTAGTATAAATCCCAAGGCTCAACATGAAAACCCCAGTTAGACCAAAGGCGCAAAAAAAAAGCTGTGAACGCAGTCCACAGCTTACATTTTATACAACTAGATTAAACATCTAGTAATAAACGTGTTGGATCTTCAAGTAACTCTTTAATTGTCACTAAGAAACCAACAGATTCTTTACCATCAATTTGACGGTGATCGTACGATAACGCTAAATACATCATTGGTAAGATTTCAACTTTACCATTTACAGCCATTGGACGATCTTGGATTTTGTGCATACCTAAGATTGATGACTGAGGTAAGTTGATAATCGGTGTAGAAAGTAACGAACCGAATACACCACCATTAGTGATAGTGAAGTTACCACCTGTCATATCATCAAGTGTTAATTTGCCGTCACGACCTTTAAGCGCTAATTCACGGATACCTTTTTCAATTTCTGCAACTGATAACTTGTCACAATCTTTAAGTACTGGTGTAACTAGGCCACGTGGTGTTGATACCGCGATGCTGATATCGAAGTAGTTGTGATAAACAATATCATCACCATCGATTGATGCATTCACTTCAGGGAAACGTTTAAGCGCTTCTGTTACTGCTTTCACATAGAAAGACATGAAACCTAAACGAATACCATGACGTTTTTCGAATACTTCTTGATACTGCTTACGAAGGTCCATGATAGGTTTCATGTTTACTTCGTTGAATGTTGTTAACATTGCAGTTGAGTTTTTCGCTTCAAGAAGGCGATTTGCAATAGTCTTACGTAAACGCGTCATTGGAACACGTTTTTGAGTACGGTCACCCATAGGTGCAGCAGGTGCTGCCGCTTCTGCTTTAGGTGCAGCCGCAGGCGCTTTTAAGAATGTATCAACGTCTTCTTTCGTTACGCGACCATTTTTACCCGTGCCCTTGATTTTTGATGCATCAAGGCCCTTTTCAGCGATTAGACGACGCACTGACGGTGTTAATACGTCTGAGCTATCGCTTGAATCGCTTGCTGGTGCCGCTTCTTCTTTTTTCGATTCTGCTTTAGCAGGTGCTGCACCCGCTTTAACAGTACCAATCACTTGTTCGCCAAGCACTGTTTCGCCTTCTGCGTGGATGTGCTCGCCCATGATACCGTCTTCTTGAGCAACAACTTCAAGAACAACTTTATCAGTTTCGATGTCAACTAGGTTTTGATCGCGCGTTACCGCTTCACCTGGTTGAACATGCCAAGTAGCAATTGTCGCGTCTGCGACTGATTCTGGAAGTACAGGTACTTTAATGTCCACTTCTTTACCTTCTGATGCTGGTGCTGATTGCGCCGCTGGCGCGTCTTCTGATTTTGCTGGTGCTGATTCTTTAGCAGAATCGTCACTTGCTGGTGCAGCATCTGCATCACCAAGTAAACCAATTACTTGTTCACCAAGTACGGTTGCACCTTCTTCTTGTGAAATTTCAGTAATGACACCGTCGTTTGGTGCAACTACTTCTAAAACAACTTTATCTGTTTCAATATCAACTAAGTTTTGGTCACGGCTTACTTTGTCGCCAACACTTACGTGCCATGTTGCTACGGTAGCATCAGCAACCGACTCAGGAAGTACAGGAACTTTAATTTCTGTGCTCATTGCTTATCCTTTATTTTCAATAGTAAGCGCATCTGCAACGAGCGCTTGTTGTTCTTTAGTATGCACTGACATGTAACCACATGCTGGCGATGCTGATGCTTTACGGCCAGCATATTTTAATTTAGCGCCTTGTGGAATTGCATCGACAAAGTGGTGTTGAGAACAATACCAAGCACCTTGGTTTTGTGGCTCTTCTTGACACCAAACGAAGTCTTTAACGTGTTGATAACGCTGCATGATTGCATCCATCTCATCGTGTGGGAATGGATAAAGTTGTTCAACACGAACAATTGCAACATTATTAAGCTCTTGCTTACGACGCTCTTGAAGTAGTTCGTAGTAAACTTTACCGCTACAGAAAACAACGCGTTCAACGTTCTCTGCTGGGATGTCATCAATCTCGTCAATCATATTATAGAACACACCTTCAGATAACTCTTCCAGTGTTGATGTTGCTAATGGGTGACGTAATAATGACTTCGGTGTCATAACAATCAAAGGACGACGCAGTGGACGAACTGATTGACGACGTAGCATTGCGTAAACTTGCGCAGGTGTTGATGGCACACACACTTGCATGTTGTGATCAGCACACAGTTGTAAGAAACGCTCTAAACGGGCTGAACTATGCTCAGGACCTTGACCTTCATAGCCATGCGGTAACAAACACGTTAGACCACATAAACGGCCCCACTTTTGCTCGCCTGAACTTAAGAACTGGTCAAATACAACTTGAGCGCCGTTCGCAAAGTCACCAAATTGGGCTTCCCACATGACTAATGATGTAGGTTCTGCAGTCGCATAACCATATTCAAACGCAAGCACCGCTTCTTCAGATAACACTGAATCGTATACTTCAAATGCACCTTGCTTTTCGCTGATGTTTTGCAACGGTAAGTAAGTTGACGCATCTTGTTGATTATGAACAACAGCATGACGATGGAAGAATGTACCACGGCCTGAGTCTTGACCCGTTAAACGGATATCAGTACCTGCATCAACAAGTGTTGCATAAGCCAGTGTTTCTGCCATACCCCAATCAAGTGCTTTTTCACCTGATGCCATTAGTTTACGGTCGTCGTAGATTTTCTTAACACGAGACTGTGCTTTATGACCTTCTGGGTAACTTGCCACTTTCTCGCCAAGTTCTTTAAGTTTCTCTACCGACACTTTAGCGTCGTATTCTACATCCCAATCGTGACCAACGAACTTAGCCCAATCAGATGAATGAGATGTTTCAGGTTGAATTTCTTCAACAACGCACGAGCCACGGTCTAAGCCATTACGGTAATCATCTGCGAGTACTTTAATTTCGTCTTCAGTGAATGAACCTTCAGCCACAAGCTGATCAGCATAGATTAAACGAGGAACAGGGTGTTTTTTGATTTTTTGGTACATAAGTGGTTGAGTCGCATTAGGCTCATCCGCTTCGTTATGACCATGACGGCGATAACAGACCAAATCAATAACAACATCACGTTTAAACTGATTTCTGAAATCAAGCGCAATTTGTGTTACGAATGCAACGGCTTCTGGATCATCAGAGTTAACGTGGAAAATAGGTGCCTGAACCATCTTCGCAATATCTGTACAGTATGGTGTAGAACGCACATCAGCCTGTTTAGACGTTGTAAAACCAACTTGGTTGTTAACAACAATACGGATACTACCACCACAACTAAATGCATTAGTTTGTGATAAGTTAAATGTTTCTTGTACAACACCTTGACCTGCAATCGCAGAGTCACCATGAATTGTAATAGGCAGTGCTTTAATACCTGACTTATCACCTAAGCGGTCAAGACGCGCACGAACCGAACCCATCACTACCGGGTTTACGATTTCTAGGTGAGACGGGTTAAATGCAAGTGCCATGTGCACATTGCCACCCTTAGTCGCAAAGTCAGATGAATAACCCATGTGATATTTAACGTCACCTGAGCTTAATGTATCTTTATGTTTACCAGCGAACTCATCAAATAAATCTGATGGGTTTTTACCTAAAACGTTCACTAGTACGTTCAGACGACCGCGGTGAGCCATACCAATAACAGCTTCTTTTTGTCCGCTTTCACCTGCACGATGAATCAGTTCTTTAAGCATTGGTACTAACGCATCACCACCTTCCAGTGAGAAACGTTTTGCACCAGGGAACTTAGCCCCTAAATATTTTTCAAGACCATCCGCTGCTGTTAACCCTTTAAGGATGCGCAGCTTTTCTTCTTTAGAAAAAGTTGGACGTGATTGCACTGATTCCAAACGCTGTTGTAACCAACGCTTTTCTTCAGTCGATGTGATATGCATATACTCAGCACCAACAGAACCACAGTACGTGGTTTTAAGTGCTTGGTATAACTCACCTAAAGGCATGGTTTCGCGACCGACTGCAAACGAACCCACATTGAATTCACGGTCAAAATCAGCTTCAGATAAATCGTGGTACTCTAATTCAAGATCGCGAACACGCTCGCGTTGCCAGATACCTAATGGATCTAGGTTGGCATTTTGGTGACCACGGAAACGGAAAGCATTTATAAGTTGTAGCACTTTGACCTGTTTAGGATCACCAGAGCCACCCTCTGCTACCACCACTTCTCTATGCTTGTTTTTAGCAAGCTCCGCAAATTGTGCACGAACTTCAGAATGTTTTACGTCAACATCCACACCATCAACTTTTGGTAATTGTTCGAACACTTCTCGCCATTCTTCTGGCACAGAAGTCGCATCATCTAAGTACGCTTCATAAAGCTCTTCTACGTAAGCAACGTTACCGCCGTTTAAGTGAGAAGATTCTAGCCATGCCTTCATCACACCTTCGTGCATTTATAAGCCCTTTTCTTTAGCGCAGAAATTAATTGTTGTAAAAACAAGGTGGTTAATAAATTAACCACCTTACATATTCAATATTTTAAACCGAACGATTTAAAAGCATTGACTTGATTTGTCCAATTGCTTTGGTCGGATTAAGACCTTTTGGACACACGCTAACACAGTTCATGATACTGTGACAACGGAACACGCTGAACGCATCGTCAAGGTCAGCAAGACGCTCTTCTGTCGCTGTATCGCGGCTATCAGCCAAGAAACGATATGCGTGAAGAAGGCCTGCTGGACCGATGAACTTGTCTGGATTCCACCAGAACGAAGGACACGATGTTGAACAACATGCACATAAAATACACTCATATAAACCATCAAGCTTATCGCGTTCTTCGATTGACTGAAGACGCTCACCCGCCGCTGGCGTGTCGTTGATAAGATAAGGTTTTACTTTTTCGTATTGAGTGTAGAACTGACTCATGTCAATAACAAGGTCACGTACCACAGGTAAACCAGGTAATGGACGAATTACGATTTTACCTTTGCCACCTTTAAGTAGCGTTGATAAAGGCGTGATACATGCCAAACCATTTTTACCATTCATGTTGATACCGTCTGAACCACACACACCTTCACGGCATGAACGACGGAATGATAACGTTGGATCTTGCTCTTTTAATTTCATAAGCGCATCCAACACCATCATATCTTGACCTTCTTGCGTTTCTAGCGAGAAGTCTTGCATACGTGGTGCGTTATCAATATCTGGATTGTAACGATAAACGGAAAATTGTACTTGTGCCATCGTCTCGCTCCTAGTATGTACGTGCTTTAGGTGGGAAAGCTTCACGCAGTTTCGGCGCGTAGTTTACTTCACGTTTGCTCATTTCATCCGTTACAGGATTGAAAATTGAGTGACATAGCCAGTTTTCGTCATCACGATCTGGGTAGTCGAAACGAGAGTGAGCACCACGGCTTTCTGTACGGAAGTTTGCAGCTACTGCAGTTGAGTAAGCTGTTTCCATCAAGTTATCAAGCTCTAAACATTCAATACGTGCTGTGTTGAATTCAGTTGATTTGTCATCAAGACGCGCATACTGAAGACGTTCACGGATTTCTTTAAGCTCTTTAAGACCTGTTGCCATTGCTTCACCTTCACGGAATACCGAGAAGTTAAGTTGCATACACATTTGTAGATCTTTCTTGATTTGAACAGGGTCTTCACCTTGGCCAACTTTAGAGCTTTCCCAACGATTAAAGCGTGCAAGCGATGCTTCAAGGTCTGAATCAGACGCATCTTTACCCGCTTCAACACCGTTTAGGTATTTGCCTAAGAAGTTACCAGCAGCACGGCCGAATACAACTAAGTCAAGTAGTGAGTTACCGCCAAGACGGTTAGCACCGTGTACAGATACACACGCAATTTCACCAACAGCGAATAAGCCTTCAACAACTTTTTCTTGGCCATTTGCATCAATTTGTAATGCTTGACCATTTACGTTAGTTGGAACACCACCCATCATATAGTGACATGTTGGGATAACTGGAATTGGCTCTTTAGCAGGGTCAACGTGTGCGAATGTTTTCGCAAGGTCACAAACACCTGGGAGACGAAGGTTTAGAGTTTCTTCACCTAAGTGGTCAAGCTTGAGCTTGATATGTGGACCATAAGGACCATCGCAACCACGGCCTTCACGAATTTCTGTCATCATTGAACGAGCAACAACGTCACGCGATGCTAAGTCTTTCGCATTAGGTGCATAACGCTCCATGAAACGTTCGCCGTCTTTGTTTAGAAGGTAACCACCTTCACCACGACAACCTTCCGTCACAAGTACACCCGCACCAGCAATACCGGTTGGGTGGAACTGCCACATTTCCATATCTTGCATTGCAACACCCGCGCGTGTTGCCATACCAACGCCGTCACCTGTATTGATGTGCGCGTTAGTTGTTGATGCAAAGATACGACCTGCGCCACCTGTTGCTAAAACAACCGCTTTAGATTTGAAATAAACAACTTCACCTGACTCGATGTCGATTGCTGTACAACCAACAACGTGACCGTCGCTGTTTTTAACAAGGTCTAATGCATACCACTCAGAGAATACATTTGTTTTGTTTTTAACGTTTTGTTGGTAAAGACAATGCAATAATGCGTGACCAGTACGGTCAGCTGCGGCTGCAGTACGTGCAGCTTGTTCACCACCAAAGTTTTTCGACTGACCGCCGAAAGGACGTTGATAAACACGGCCATTTTCAAAACGAGAAAATGGTAAGCCCATGTTTTCTAATTCAGTAATAGCTTCTGGGCCTGTTTTACACATATATTCGATAGCGTCTTGGTCACCGATGAAATCGGAACCTTTAACCGTATCGTACATGTGCCATTCCCAGTTATCTTCATGTGAGTTACCCAAAGCCACCGTAATACCACCCTGTGCAGACACAGTGTGAGAACGTGTAGGGAAAACTTTTGAGATAAGTGCACAGGTTTTGCCTGACTCAGTGATTGCAAGTGCTGCGCGCATACCTGCACCACCGGCACCAATCACTACAGCGTCAAATTCACGAACAGAATAATTCACTTAAACACCCCATAAAACGATTAGACCTATTGCTACGTAAGCAACGGCCATAAGGTTTAATACAAAGCCTAAAACAGCACGTAATTTAGCGCATTTAACATAGTCAGTTAATACTTGCCAAAGGCCAATACGGGTGTGAACCATGATGCAAACAAGGGTAATTAGTGTAAACCCTTTCATTGCTAGGTTTGAAAATAGGCCTTGCCAGGCTTCAAAAGTGACTTCGGGTGTACATAAAAAATAGCCAACAATAAAAATCGCGTAAGCGCTGATAATTAAAGCGGTTGTACGAAGTGATACGTAATCTTGTACACCATCACGTTTAAGAGTTGCTTGATTTAAAACCATATCCACACTCCTGCTAGAATTGCAGCAACAACGCCTAAAGCCATTGCAACTTTAGCGCTGAAGTTACCTGATTCAAGTTCTTCCCAGTGACCCATATCCATAATGATATGACGGATACCACCAATTAGGTGATACGCCAATACAGAAATGGTACCCCACGCTATGAATTTGGCAATGAATCCGCTGAACAGACCCTTGACGAATTCAAAACCTTCAGGAGAAGAAAGAGACTCAGACCACGCCCAAATGACAAACGTTAAAGCAAAAAATAATGCAACACCGGTGACGCGGTGAAGAATTGATGCTTTAGCCGTAGCCGGCATAGATATAGTTGTTAGATCTAGATTTACAGGTCTTTGCTTTTTCACAGTTACTTGCCCATCTTGCCCACTTAGGGGCTCATCTACTTGTTTTTCTAAAACCCATCAAAATGAATTTCGATGGAACTATCTAAGTAAACCGTGTTAATACACAAAAAGTTCACACTGGTGCAAAACTCAAATGTAAAAATAAAGTTTACCTACAGACAATACGGTATAAAACCTTGGATAGTATATATAGCCAATGGTCTTTTTACAATTCTTGTTTAGTAAGAGACGTTTGCGAATTAGCCAATGGTATAATATTTAATCCTGACAGAATATTTATTATCCTTTTATGCATACTATTTATAAAAATTGACTTTACACCCCTCTTTCACGTTAAAATGAAAAGAATGTGCTTAAACAGATTCAGAACATAACAATCAGAGTTGTTATCTTAATAGGAGATAAATAGATGGCGGATAAGAAAGCCACGGTCCATATTGATGGTCTTGATCCAATCGAACTTCCAATTTACCAAGGCACTGCTGGCCAAGACGTAATCGACGTACGTACGTTAGGTTCTCATGGTTATTTCACTTACGACCCAGGTTTCATGTCAACGGGTTCATGTGAATCTTCAATCACTTACATCGATGGTGGTAAAGGTGTTCTTTTACACCGTGGTTACCCAATTGAACAATTAGCTGATGAATCAAACTACATCGAGCTTTGCTATTTGTTACTTAATGGTGAGTTACCGACTAAAGAACAATACGATGCGTTTGCACAAGAAATCACGCACAACACAATGCTTGATACCAAAATTGCAAACTTCTTCCAAGGTTTCCGCTTTGATGCTCACCCGATGGCAATGCTATGTGGTGTAGTAGGTGCACTTTCTTCTTTCTACCATGAAGATTTAGACATCACTGATGCAACACAGCGTAAAACTAGCGCGATTAAGTTAGTAGCTAAGTTACCGACGATCGCAGCAATGGCTTACAAATATAACGTTGGTCAACCGTTTGTTTACCCACGCAACGATTTAAGCTTTGCTGAAAACTTCTTACACATGATGTTCTCAGTACCTGCTGAAGAATACAAAGTGAGCCCAGTTTTAGCTAAAGCAATGGACAAAATCTTCATGCTTCACGCTGACCACGAGCAAAATGCGTCAACGTCTACGGTTCGTTTAGCGGGTTCATCTGGTGCAAACCCTTACGCATGTATCGCTGCTGGTATCGCATCACTGTGGGGCCCTGCACACGGCGGTGCTAACGAAGCATGTCTTAACATGTTAGAAGAAATCGGTTCTGTAGACCGTATCGACGAATACGTTGCTAAAGCGAAAGACAAGTCAGACCCATTCCGTCTTATGGGCTTTGGTCACCGTGTTTACAAAAACTTCGACCCACGTGCGACGGTAATGCGTCAAACATGTCATGAAGTATTAGCAGAGCTAAACATTCAAGATCCATTGCTTGATATCGCAATGAAACTTGAACAAATCGCGCTTGAAGACCCGTACTTCGTAGAGAAGAAACTATACCCTAACGTAGATTTCTACTCTGGTATCATCTTAAAAGCAATCGGTATCCCGACAAGCATGTTCACAGTAATCTTTGCTATGTCTCGTACTGTTGGTTGGATCTCTCACTGGGATGAGATGCTATCTCAACCTGGCCACAAGATCAGCCGCCCACGTCAGTTATACACTGGTGAAACATCACGCGATTACGTACCAACAGACAAGCGTTAATACGATTTCGTGTTTAAAAAAAGGCCGCTAAGCGGCCTTTTTTATTGCCCACCACTTGTCTATTTGTGCAAAGTAATTAAAATCGTCGCATTCTTGTTGTTTAGGCTTATCCATGTTTGATTTCGAAACTATACGCGCCGACTTTCCTTTACTCACACAGACAGTAAATGAATACCCATTAGTGTATTTAGACTCAGCAGCTACCTCGCAAAAGCCTCTATCAGTTATCAAAGCCTTAGAAAGCTATTACAGTGCTGAAAATGCCAATGTTCATCGCGGTCGTCATTTTCTCAGTGAGCATGCGACACGTCGCTATGAAGATACACGAACAGCAATCGCAGCGTATTTCAATGTACAGCGCACCGAAATTGTTTGGACTAAAGGGGCAACCGAATCACTAAACTTAATTGCAAACGGCCTAACTTCACACCTAAAATCAGGCGATAAAATAGCGATTTCAGCGATTGAGCATCACGCTAATATCGTTCCGTGGCAAGAACTTGCAAAAAAAGTAAATGCAGAGCTCATTATTTTGCCCATTACAGCTGATTTAGTCTTGGATAGTAATGAATGTGCTGCATTTATTCGTGAGCATAAACCGAGCGTTGTTGCTGTAACCCATGCTTCGAATACATTAGGAAATATCACTGACTTAGAGCCAATTATCACTGCTTGCAAAGAAGTTAATGCGACTTCTGTTATTGATGGCGCACAGGCGGCAATGCATTTAAGACCCGATTTAAATAAACTCGATTGTGATTTTTATGTTTTCTCTGCACATAAAATGCTGGGTCCAACAGGATTGGGGGGGCTTTATGGTCGTTACTCACGCTTAAATACGCTTGATGTCTATCAAACAGGTGGCGAAATGATTGAGACTGTAAGCTTAACACACAGTACATTTCGTGATGCGCCAGGCAAATTTGAAGCGGGTACGCCACACATTGCAGGCGTAATCGCCTTTGCCGAAGCAATCAATTATTTAACAGCACTTGATTTCAATGGAATGCGTCAACATGAGCATACAATTTTCAATTATGCGATAAAACAATTATCAACCATTGCGGGGATTACTATTTATTCGCATAAAGAAAATAACATTGGCAATATCAGTTTTAATTATCGTGATGAGCATCCATTTGATTTAGCAACGCTACTGGATGGTTACGGCATAGCTGTTCGTAGTGGCCATCACTGTACCCAACCAATTATGAGCAAATTAGGCATTCCTGGCACTGTAAGAGCGAGCTTCGCACTGTATAATTCACTTGACGATGTTGATGCGTTTATTAAAGCACTCAAGCACTGTATAGAACTATTAGATTAATGTTGGATATATTATGAATTCACCTTTTCACACCGTGACTCAAGACATCGAGAATGCAAATGGTTGGCAACAAAAATATCGTCAAATTATGCTGTTAGGTAAAAAGCTACCGATCATGCCCGATGTTTTAAAAGTTGATGATGCGCTTGTAAAAGGCTGTGAAAGTAAGGTATGGCTTTATATTGATTTTGACCACTCCGAAAACAGCCTAGTGCTTGCGGGTGATTCTGATACACGTATTGTTAAAGGGTTACTGGCCTTAATTTTGGCCTTATACAATGGTCTAACACCCGAGCAAGCAACTCAAATTAATGCCTATAACGAATTTGAACGACTTGGTCTAATTAGCCATTTAAGCCCATCACGCGGCAACGGCATAAAAGCCATGGTTGATAAAATTCAAACCATGGCTCAGGAAAAGCGCTAAAAAGCGCTATTTTAAACTTCGCTGTTTTTTATCCAGGTATTTTCTAATTGCTTTGGCTGCAACAAAAAAGCCAAAGCTACCCGTTACCATGGTTGCTGAACCAAAACCGTTATTACAATCCATGTTCATCGAGCCATCTGCGCCTTGTTTTGCTTGACACACTTCACCGTCGGACGTTGGATACACTAATTGTTCGGTTGAATAAACACAATCAACATTAAATTTTCGCTTAGGGTTGCTACTAAAGTTGTACTGTTTTCTGAGAATATAACGGACTTTTGCAAGCAATGGGTCATGGGTTGTTTTAGCAACATCACCAAAACTAATTTGGCTAGGATCCGTTTGTCCCCCAGCACCACCGGTTGTAATAACAGGTAACTTGACTCGCTTACAATGGGCTATCAGTGCCGCTTTTTCTTTTACTGCATCAATACAATCAATTACATAATCAAAGCCCTGAATGTGCTCACGAATATTATCTAGGGTAATAAAGTCGTCAATGACATTGACTTTAATATCTGGATTAATTAATTCACAACGCGCTTTCATCGCGTCTACTTTAGCGTCACCAATCGTGCCAGTTAAAGCATGTATTTGACGATTAACATTCGTTGCGCAAATATCATCTAAGTCAATCAACGTCAATTGACCTACCCCGGTGCGTGCTAATGCTTCAGCAGCCCAGCTTCCGACGCCACCAATACCTATGACACAAAAATGTGCTTGCTGTAACCAATCAAATTGTTGATGGCCATATAAGCGCTTGATACCACCAAAGCGAATGTCTTGTGTTGTTTCTTTCATTTACCAATCCAACGTCCAAGGAGTCAGCCACTCTTTGAATTCGTCTGCGTTAAAAACTTCATTGAGATATGCGCCTGTCGTATGCGCACAGCGATATTCTTTTAGTTGACCTTGATACATAAATTGCAGGGCATATGCATGCAAATTAGTACGTTCATCTGGATTACCAGCATAAGTAACGTCACCCAATATAGGCGCACCAATGCTTTTCATTGCCACTCTTAATTGATGCGTCTTGCCAGAAAAAGGTTTTAATAAGTATGCGCGCAGGCCGGGGCGAATACTTTTTGAATAAAAGCGCGTGATAGCTGGGTTTTCTTGGCTTTTTAGCAACTTAAACGCACCTCGGCGACTTTTTTGCATATCACCTTTGATCCAGCCTTGCTTTTTTTTAGGTTTTTCATCACTCACAGCAAGGTAAAATTTATTCACTTGGTGCGCAGTGAAAAGCGATGTAAATTCTGCTGCTGCCTGCTTGTTTCTGGCTAAAATAATTAACCCAGACGTTACTTTGTCTAGCCGATGAACAGGAAACAGCTTTTCATTCACTCGTTGCTCTGCAAGTACAACAAACCCTGCACAGTCTTCACTGTGAAAGCTAACGCCCGCAGGTTTGTAAAAAACAAAAAAGTCATCTTCGCTAGCGTGAAGGTGAACATCATTAACATCAGTCATTGCACTCGTTGCTCAAAGCGGCTATTACACGTGTTAGATCGTCGGGTGTATCAACACCGGCTTGAGGTTCACACACAGCTCCTGCAATTTTAATGCTATAGCCGTGGTATAAAACACGTAACTGTTCAAGTGACTCAAGTTGTTCTAAACGCGATTCAGGCAATGCGATATATTGCTGAATGAAGCCAGCACGATACGCATAGATACCAATATGACGCGCATAATCAGCCAGATTTAGCGTGCTGTTATCGTCGTTCATCATTGCATCGCGATTATAAGGAATAGGCGCCCGCGAAAAATACAGTGCGTTTTGCTCAGTATCACTGACAACTTTGACACAATTCGGGTTAAATATATCATCAGAATCAGTTATTTTAGCACTGAGCGTTGCCATCGGTGAATCAGATTCAGCCAGTAACTTTGCCACCTGACTGACGTTTTCACTGGCCAATAATGGCTCATCACCTTGTACATTGACGACAATCGTGTCACTGGCAAGGTTTAGCTTTTCAACCACTTCGGCAAGTCGTTCTGTGCCCGATTGATGATCTTCACGTGTCATTAATACGTTATCTGTAAAGCCCTTTACAACATCAAACACCGCTTGATGATCGGTGGCAACATACACAGCACTTGCACCTGATGCAGCCGCTTTGTTGTAAACATGCTGGATCATGGGTTTACCACATATGTCAGCTAAGGGTTTACCCGGTAAGCGGCTAGAAGCATAGCGTGCTGGAATGACAACTACGAATTCCACTTATCAACCTCTTCTTGGCTTAATTCACGCGCTTCGTTTTCAAGAAGCACAGGGATATCATCTTTTATTGGGTAAGCTAATTTTGCAGCAGTACTTATAAGCTCTTGATTTTCTTTATCTAAGCGCAACTTACCTTTACATACTGGGCAAGCAATTATTTCAAGTAATTTTGTATCAAAGGCCATGAAGGATCCCTTTTTGTTTTAATAATGAATGTAATTTTTCAATAACAGCGGCAGTCGGCCTTGCATCAACAGGTAGATAATACCAATTAGGTTTAGCAAAACTAAAGCACTTTACTGCGTCTTTTTCAGTCATGAACACGGCATCATTTTCAAAGCCCGAAAAATCAGTCGGTTGATAGTTATAATGGTCTCGAAAATGGTGTGTCGAAAGCAGGTCTATGCCTTGTTGCTTAAGGCTTAACTCAAAGCGTAAAGGATTACCAATTGCACTGATAGCGTGCCCGGTATTTAGCGTATCTGATACGCGTTCAAAGGATGCAACCGATCTAAATTGGCTGGGTACTAAGTCATAGCGGTAGTTTGACGCCCCACCATTCTCTACCACAATATCAACTGACTTTAAACGCGCTTTAGTTTCTCTTAGCGGGCCTGCAGGCATCAAAAATCCATTGCCAAACTGGCGTTCACTGTCGACAATACAACACTCAATATCACGCGCCATTTTATAATGCTGCATACCATCATCTGAAATGATGATATCAATAGCGTGTTCTTGTTGCAGCTTTTCAATACTCGCTTGGCGATTGGGTCCTACCATCACCACGCATCCTAGCCGACGTTGAATAAGTACTGGTTCATCACCCGCTTCACTTGGGGTTGTTTTTTGTGTGACTAACAGCGGATAACTCGAAGACTTACCGCCATATCCACGGCTGATTACCGCGACCTTTAAACCCTGCTGTTGTAAGTACTCAGCGAGCCAAATAACAAAGGGGGTTTTACCATTACCACCTACACTAATATTGCCAACAACAATGATAGGAACATTGGCCTTAAACGCCTTGAGTATTTTGAGCTTATAGAGACTAACTCGTAAGGTTGAAATTAGCCAAAAGATACAGCTCAAAGGTAAAAGCAGCACCGTTAAAAAGCGGGGCTGTTTGTACCAGCTTTGTTCAATCATACTCACTATTGTTCACCAAATTGCATCTTACAAAGCGCAGAGTAAGTACCGTCTTTTTCTAGCAGCTCGTTATGAGTGCCCTTTTCGATTACTTGGCCATTATCGATAACATAAATACAATCACTGTTTTCAATCGTTGATAAACGATGCGCAATCACGATTGATGTCTTCTCTTTCATTAAAGTATCAAGTGCCTGTTGGATCAGTTTCTCTGACTCGGTATCAAGCGCTGAAGTTGCTTCATCAAGAATCAAAATAGGTGCATCTTTTAAGATGGCTCGCGCAATGGCAATACGCTGACGTTGACCACCCGATAACATCACACCATTTTCTCCTACCAGGGTATTTAAACCCTCAGGTAAGTCTTTTACAAACTCCCAAACATGAGCCTGCTTGGCAACAGCAATTAATTCATCTTCAGTCAAACTTCTGTCTAACCCATAACAAATATTGTTCGCTATCGTGTCGCTAAACAACACGACTTGCTGAGAGACCAATGCAAACTGTTTACGAAGATCCGTTAGCTTGTAATCGGCAAGTGACACACCGTCGAGTAATATTTCGCTTTCACCTTCTAATTCATAATAACGAGGTAATAAATTAGAGATTGTAGATTTACCCGAGCCTGAGCGCCCGACCAATGCAATACTTTCACCGGCATCAATGCTGAGTGTTAAGTTTTTAAGAACAGGCTCTTCTTTAGTAGGGTAACAGAATGTCACGTTTTTAATTTCAATGCGGCCTGTTACCTTATCTACTGTATATGTACCTGTGTCTTTTTCGATTTCTTCATCAAGCACTAAAAATATACTTTGTGCAGCCGAAATACCTCGCTGAAGGTCGCTGTTCACATTAGAAAGTTGCTTTAAAGGTCTTAACAGCATCATCATAGATGAAATTAATAACACAAAATCACCTGAGCTTATCGTGTCAATCATCGACGGCATCGATACAACCCATAAAATAACCGCCATCGCACTGGCTGCTAATATTTGTATAATCGACACGCTTAAAGCTTTCGTCGCATCCATTTTAATGCGTTGCTGGCGGTTGTGGTTGTTAATTGCAGAAAACTGAGCGATTTCTTGTTGTTGTCCACCAAAACCATGGATCACTTTATGGCCTGACAACATTTGCTCTGAAGTACGGGTAACCTGACCCATTGCCGATTGAATTTTTTTTGAAATCATTCGAAAACGTTTAGATACAAACGCAACAATCACTGCAACGAGAGGAATAATCACTAAGAAAATAAGTGATAATTTCCAGCTGGTATAAAACATATTAAACAATAAAAAAACAACAAAGGCGCCCTCTCTCACCACAATTAATAATGCTTTGGTAATCGCTTGCTGTACTTGTTCTGTATCAAATGTGATCTTTGATATTAAATCACCATTCGAATTTTTATCATGAAAAGAAACGGGTAAATGTAAAATATGTTCAAATAACTGTTGGCGTAATGTACGCACGACTTGTGAGCCAACATAACTCAAACAATACGATGACATGTAGTTGAACATCCCACGTCCCAATACCAGTGCAACAACGACAAATGGAGCATATGTTAACACCTTCGAATTACGGGCATTTAACCCTTCATCAATGAAAGGTTTCATTAAGTTGATAAACAAGGCGTCCATTGCTGAATAACCAATCATGCCCACGATTGCAAAAAACGCGATTAATTTGTAATCACCGACATAACTCACTAATCGCTTATAGATTTGGGTTGTAGTTTGATCCATAACACTCTCTTATTCATAGACTTCGACTATTGTAGCCTTATGACAGTAAAAACAAAACGCCAATCTTATTCAAACCAGTAACTTTCCTGCTCACGGGCGAATTCTAAACGGTATGACTGCGGGTAAAATTTTATTCTTATGTGTCCATACTCAGCTGTGGTGTATTGTGGTATGTCACGGTCATTGTATCGCTTAACGACATCAGAATGAGGAAACGACCATTGCCCTTGGTAGGCAGATGAATGAAGTACAATCTCAGGATTTACAGCATCGATAAATAGGCCACTTGAAGATGTATTGCTACCATGATGGGGACTGATAAGAATGGTCGCATTTAAATCAACTTCCTGACTCACTAACTGCTGTTCAATGAATTTAGAAATATCGCCAGTCAATAACACGCTATGCTGGGGATTGCTTATTTTTAAAATACAGGAGCGGTCATTATTATTATCATGATTCGAGTCGGCTGTAAGCGAAGTGATATTGAGGTTTTCAAATTTAAAATGCTGAGACAAACATGGCAGTTTGATTCCACTGGGATGAAACTTTTCAAACGTAGCAGTGTAACCTGCTTGTTTCCAACTCGTCAGTCCTCCCGCGTGATCATTGTCTTGATGACTTATAATAGTCGCCACAACCTCTAAGTTTTGTTGTCGAATATTTGCAACGAGTACTGAATTTACATAATCATAGCGCGCAAAGTATTGCGGACCTAAATCATACACAATGGCTTTATTATTGGTGCTTACCATCGCCATTAGACCATGTCCTACGTCAAATAAATCTAATTGAAATAAAGGTTTTGGTGTCAGCAACCAGTCAATAATAAAAATAAAGCTCGGGATTATACTAAAGCGTTTACATGGGCTAAACAGCCCAATTAACAAGGTACAATACAAGTACAACAATGATTTAAAACCATTAATCCTCACATCAACCCAACGCCAATCATCAGGCGTTGAAATAATAAACTCAAAGGAGCTGTAAAATACACCATCGAACAGCTTAAAAACGTAACTTGTATCAACAATCAAAGACAACAGCGAATACATTACTAAGAGCGGCATAACCACTAAACTAATCAATGGCACAGCTATCAAATTAACTAAAAGGCCAATGACACTGACTCCGTCGAAAAAATATAACGACAAAGGTAAAAGCCCCACAAAAAGCGCTCCTTGGATCATAAACAGCTGAACACTGTGCTTTATTAAACCGTTTTTTATAGTTAGAGGCTGGTTAATCACTAAAAAAATAATGGCAACAGCAGTAAAACTAAAATAAAAACCAGGATTGAGTAGTGAAAATGGATTCATGACCAACACCACTGATAAAGCAAATAAGATACTTCGCCACTGCAGGGGGTTTTTAGCTAAAAGGTAAATTATTAAGTAACAACCCAACATCACCAACGCTCGGGTTGCAGATACAACAAAATCGCTTAAGTAAACATACAAAAATGCACAACAGAAACCAAACACCACAAAAAGTTTACTAAGTTGCATGCTTTGTTTAATAGCAACCTGAGTACACATAAACACCCATTTGCTGGTATAAAAACCGAGCGTAAATATCAGGCCAATATGTAGTCCCGATATCGCAAGTAAATGACTGAGCCCCAGTTCACGCAAATGAGTTTTATCAACTGACGAAATTTTACTTCTGTCCCCTGTTAATAAGGCATAGTACATCCATTGTAGTTTCGTACCCGCGGTAATATCACTGATATAAGATTGGTAGTGTGACCTGATCGCAGCGCTACTTGTACTGCTTAAATGATGTGTTTTGCCAACTGTTCTGCCCTTATAAATAATTCGCTCTGTGAACGCAAAGCGCTCACGATTAAAGCTGTCAAAGTTTTTAACAGTTCGAAATGCTTTTAATTTAACTTGGCTTGTTAACAAGCTTCCCACATCTAGTTGCTTTTCAGTCGTAATACTTAGCATCGCTAAAGGGGCTATAAACCGAGGCAGCGAGCAGCCTTGAACATTAATCAAGCGTACTTTGGCATAATAAGGCGATGCAACAGAGTGAATTGAAATAATCTGTAAATGAGCGTCAATGGGTTTGTCTATTTCTATTTGGCATAAACTGGCTGAGTAAAAAATAAGATAATGAAAGATTACGATAAAAATACCACAAATAAACCCTGACAATACCGACAAAAAAGGCTTAAAATAGAGACTCGCTAAAATGACAGCAAAACTCATTATATAGAACGCCGCAGTGTTCAGTGTGTAAACGGTTATAAAACACCCCAACACAAAGCCACTGCATAACCAAATAGATGTAAATGGTTGCTTTAGATGGCTAAAAAAACGATCCAACGGTTTTTACCCGATCATAACAAGGTAAGAGATCATAAATATTTAAGAATTTTTGGTCGTTTATTACATGACGCCAACTTATGGCACTTAAATAGACGCTCCGCTCGGGGTGCTTTTGCGGTAGGTTTGTTTTTTGCTTTCATCCCTGTTCCTTTTCAAATGGTTTTAGCTGCCGCCTTGGCAATTCCATTACGTGTTAACTTGCCTATTTCTGTTGCAACAGTGTGGATCACTAACCCGTTGACAATGCCTCCTATCTTTTATTGTTCATACATTGTTGGGACTATAGCCCTTGCTCAACCAACTCAACATTTCCATTTTGAGCCAAGTTGGCAATGGTTTATAGATAGCCTCACTACGATTGGACCCGCTTTTTTAGTCGGCTCATTAATTTGTGCTTCAGCGGCATCACTTGTAGGCTATTTTGCGATTGATATGCTTTGGAAGCGCTCAGTGCGAAAAGCGTGGCTACACCGTCATAAATAAAGCAACAACAAAATACTAAAAAACATACCTTTCAGTATAGACAAAAAACCCAGCTTTAAGCTGGGTTTTTTCTGTTAATTATCGAGTAGTTTATTATTTCTTACTGAACACGCGGCGCACTGCAGCAAATGGCAACAGTAAAAACGCAAACCACGGAAAGCTTGCAGATTGGCGTTCATATTGCTCAACTTCTTCCGCCGGGCATTCCTCTACACTGCCACTAATAGGTGTTAGTTTTACAGCTACCGTAACACTTTCGTGTTCAATGTTGCCATCAACATCACGCACTACATTACCAAACGAATCTGTTTTCTCAACCGTTTTAGTCGCAACACCGAAAATTTCGTTATTGTTGTTGATTGATTTCGCTTCAGCTACCTTGTAACCAAAACGTGTTTCACCATCCGCTTCATAACACGGTAATAAATCATTTAAGTTAACAATTTTATCTTCGCCAATGGTGTACATAAAACCTTCACGGCGGCGTGAAGACGAATTAAAAATATCGGTTTCACCTTCACCGACAATAATACCATTATCATTTACATCATTAGCAATTGAGTTTGAGCTTGCAAAATAGTCGCTTGGGAATACAACAGTGTCATTTTGCTTGTCATAATAATAAAACTTTGTTGTTGTTCTACCCTCAATGCGCTTTGAAGCATAGCCAACAATAATGTCATTGTCATTCATCGACAGCACTTGGCCTAATTGCCAATCATCGTCCTGATTGATAAATTCTTTGACTTCTCCGTTTTCGAATATAACAGGCATCGTGGTGCGTCGATCTGTGTCTTTGTATCGCACATCAGACATACCCGCAATTAACCCATTTTTGTTAATCGCATAAGCGCCACTTTTAAAAGCGAACTTTTCATCGTCTTTAGGGGTTAAACCTAAACCGAAAATTTCAGTATTCGTGATGTTGAAATTATTGTCTAATGTCCATTTAACGGCACGTTTATTGTATATTCCATTATTGTTATTTCGTTCAATACTCTCAACACAATCTGAAACAGGCTCGTCTTCACCATCACATCTGTCGTCGATATTTTCTTGGCGATCTTCTGCAATGTCTGTCGACACAGTACCAACAACTTCGTAACCAAGCTCTGTTTTAACAATATCATAAGCAGCACTAAAACCGCCAAATTCATCAAACTCAGGCGTAAGAGGCACTTTTACCCCATCAGCTGAAATCACCACTCCCCGTCTAATAAAATCACGTAAGAAATGTGTCTCCGCTTCGTCTTCATCAGCTTGTGTAAAAGATGTTTTCTCGTATGGGGCACTGCCCCAACCCGCCATAACACCGTCTTCAGCAACCGCACTTAAATAGTTAGATGTTGAACGTGTTAAACCATCATAATCTAATGACTGTTCATCAAAAATAACTTGCTCTGCAGCCCCCTCAGCGCTATAGACAGTGGCAATTGCACTCGCTAATTTTTGATACTCGGAATCCACAGAACGGCTATCACTCGATAAAAAACGGAGCATAAACGAATGCGCATCGGCATTGGTATTTACGGCATCATTATTTTCAATGTCATCAAGTGTAAACGTAATTTCTTTATCAATTAGTTCAAATCTGTCTTTTTCGCTTTCGTAAGCAGACTTAATAGCATTGTCATCAAAATCAATATAAGAAATATCAATTGGTAATCTGTAAACACCATTACTTAAACCAATAACATGACCATTTTCGCTAACGTCTGTTACATAATTCAGTTTTGCGCCATCTAAGCCACCAAGCTCTGTTAGCTTATAGGTCGCGCTCATCGCTGAGGTACTTAAGGTGGCTAAAATACTGGCAGCGAGTAGTTTATATTTCATTTTAATCCTTACTACTGATTCTTTAAATCTTCGAGTTCTTCCCAGCGCTCAAATGCGGCTTCAAGCTCAGACTCTAACTGGGCTAAATGGTTCAATGCTTCTGTTGTAATTGCTGCATCTTGCTTAAAAAAGTCCGGATCACTAACCACAAGTTGCTGAGCATCGAGCGCTTTTTCAAGTTGTTCCACTTTACTGGGTAATTCTTCTAATTCAAGTTTTAATTTGTAAGAGAGTTTATTGCTCTTCTTTTGCGTTTTATCATTGCTCACACCAGCAGACTTTTCTGGTTTCACTTGTTGCTGCTGTTGTTTTTGCTGTTCGGCTAAATATGCGGTGTAGGCTTCATAATCGCTGTAACCACCCACAATATCACTTATTTTACCATCACCCTCGAAGGCCCACACAGAGTTACATGTATTATCAATGAACTCACGGTCGTGACTTACAATCAAAACCGTTCCTTGGTATTGGTTAATAATATCTTCCAATAGCTCAAGTGTTTCAATATCTAAATCATTGGTCGGTTCATCCAGAACCAAAATATTTGAAGGCTTTAAAAATAACTTCGCGAGTAATAAACGGTTTTTCTCACCACCTGACAGTGCTTTAACAGGCGTGCGTGCACGAGCTGGCGGAAATAAGAAATCTTGCAAATAACCCAACACATGACGTGAACGACCGCCCATCATCACTTCTTGTTTACCTTCTGCTACATTATCTTGCACTGTGGCTTCTTCATCCAATTTCTCACGATATTGGTCAAAATAAGCAAATTCAAGGTTTACACCTTGCTTAACAGTACCTGCATCCGGTTGTAAATCACCAAAAAGAATTTTTAATAATGTTGTTTTACCGATACCGTTAGGACCGACAAGACCAATACGATCACCACGCATGACCAGTGTAGAGAAGTCTTTAGCAATCACTTTATCTTTAAAAGCGTGGGCAATATGCTTCGCTTCAAAGACTAACTTACCAGAACGCTCTGACGTTTCGATATTGAAGTCTGTTTTACCCACTTGCTCAACACGTTGTTGACGTTCTTTACGAAGCGCTTTTAGCGCACGCACACGTCCTTCATTACGTGTTCTTCGGGCTTTGATCCCTTGACGGATCCACGTTTCTTCTTCTGCTAAACGTTTATCAAAAAGGGCATTCTGTGCTTCTTCTACTTTTAAATCATGTGCTTTTTGCTCTAAGTAGGTGGCATAATCCCCAGGATAAGAGACAAGTTTACCGCGGTCTAAATCAAGAATCCGCGTTGCAACAGCACGTATAAAGGCACGGTCATGAGAAATGAAAACAATGCCACCTTTAAACTCTTTTAAAAATTGCTCAAGCCAAATAACACTGTTCATATCCAAGTGGTTGGTTGGCTCGTCAAGCAATAACAAATCGGGTTCGCTTACTAAGGCTCGCGCTAAGGCAACTTTACGAAGCCACCCGCCAGATAATGACTCTAATTTAGCTTCAGGTTCGAGCTCTAAACGTGACAAAACCAGTTGAATACGCGTATCAAACCGCCATCCATCCACTGTTTCAAGTTGATTTGATAAACGTTCAAGTTTATTCAGCAACTTGTCATTGCAGTCCGTTTGCATTTGATTACTGACCTGATGATAATCAATTAATAGCTGAGCTATATCTGGCATACCCTGGGCTACGTAGTCAAATACAGTACCTTGAGCACCTTTTGGTGGATCTTGCTCTAAACGAGAAATGCGGATACCACCTAACTGGTTTATCTCACCATCATCTAGGGTAACTTGCCCATCTAACACTTTTAATAACGTTGATTTACCGGCACCATTGCGCCCTACAATACACACTCGTTCACCTGACTCAATAACCGCATCAGCATCATCAAGTAAAGGATGTGTACCGTAAGCAAGTTGTGCTTTGGCAATTCTGATTAAATCCATCGTGACTACTACTCTTATTCTTAATTATCAGCAATAAATTTTGCTAACTGTAATTCATCAAATGGCCAATATAGTGTTTCACCATTTTCTTTTTTAACAACTGGAATACTCGTTTGATACGCACTGATTAACTGTTCATCATCCATAATATCGTGCGCTACAAAATTTACCTGTGCAGCCACTAATAATTCATCGGCCAATTCACACAAATGACAACCATCTGTGTGATACAAAGTAAACTTAGCCATGAGTAATTAGCCAGCTATTATGAATTTGCTTATTACGCTTAAAGTCTGGAGATAAGGTATTCGCTGAAATATTTTCTGCTTTTAACCCTAAGCCCATCAGACCCACTTCATCAATTGTGAAACCGCGTTTGTTATTAGAGAAAATTAATGTGCCATTTGGACTTAGAATTTTCTTTACCCAAGTCAATAATTTAATATGGTCGCGTTGAACATCAAAAGCATCTTTCATGCGTTTTGAATTCGAAAACGTTGGCGGGTCTAAAAAGATAAGATCATATTGGCCCTGCGCATACTCTAACCACTTTAAACAATCGGCTTGTTCAAAACGATAACGAGTATTACTAATACCATTCAGGTCAAAGTTTTCTTGTGCCCATTTTAAATAGGTTTTCGACATATCAATCGTGGTAATCGCTTTTGCGCCACCCAATGCAGCATGAACAGATGCACTACCGGTATAAGCGAATAAATTTAAAAAGCGTTTATCTTTTGCATTTTGCTGAATGTAGCGACGAGCCAAGCGGTGGTCAAGGAATAAACCCGTATCTAAATAATCAAACAAATTCACTTTAAACTTAGCGCCAAATTCTTCAACCACTTGGGTGCGATTTTGTTTTGAAACTTTGGTGTATTGCTCTTCGCCTTTTTGTTTTTTGCGAACTTTTACTGCAATATTTTCAGCGGCTATATCTAATTGCTCAGCGGTTAAACTTATGACATCTTGCAAACGTTTTTGCGCTGTACTGTCATCAATTTCTTTCGGGGCGGCGTATTCGAAAATAACCGCGGCGTTATCATATACATCAACAGCGACGTTGTATTCAGGAATATCTGCATCGTAAACACGATAGCAACTTACTTCGTTTTGTTTTAGCCAATTTTTTAGGTTCTGCTTGTTTTTCTTTAAACGATTAGCAAATGCTGTTGAGCCTTCATAGTTAAGTGCAGGTTTATCTTCTTTACTTAATTCAACTTGTTTATCGTCCAGTTGATAGAGATTAAGCACGACATCTAATGGGCCATTTTTAAACTTATAGCGTTTGAGTTTTACTAACTTCAATAATTTAAATAAGCTTTCATCTGTGCCTAATAAAGCTAACTTCCAATGATTAAAGTGCTTTTTAAAGCCCACACCTAAACTACGATGCAAGTTAACCAGCTCAGCCATTGAGCCGAGTCGCTCGCCATAAGGTAAGTTCGAAATCACAACACCGGGTAACTTAGCAACACTAGTCAATTTTGTAGCATCACTTTGCTTGAACTTAATCACGCTTGCAAGGTCTGCTCGCTCAGCATTTTCTTGTGCTTTTGCAATAACAGAGGCATCAATATCATGACCAATTAACCACAATTTAGGTTCTGTAATTTGTGCCATTAACTCTGCTTTTAATTCTTTATACTTTTGAATTCGAAAACTAGGTAAGCGCTCAAATGCAAAGCCTTCGCGGAATAAACCAGGTGCTTCGTTTCGTGCCATACTAGCCGCTTCAATCAAAATAGTACCAGAGCCACAACATGGATCGAATAATGGTTGTTGAACATTTTCAAGCCAGCCACTGCGTTTTACAAGTGCAGCTGCTAAGTGTTCTTTTATGGGGGCTTTGCCTTGATCTTGACGATATCCACGTTCAGACAAACGAGGACCAGAATAATCAATATACAACGCCACACCATGACGGTTTAATCGTGCAACAACACGCACATTAGCATTGTATTTATCAACATTTGGACGCTGTTCGAACAAGTCAGCAAAGTAATCAACAATTGCATCTTTTATTACTAAACCAGAAAACTGCGTGTTTTTTAAGTAATCATTCGTACCCGTAAAATCAACAGCGAATGTCTGTTTTGGCCCAAACCATTCTTGCCATGGCTGCAATCGTGCAAAATTATACAGGCTGTCTTTGTCTTTAACGCCTTCTTTCTCTTCTATCAACATTAGAATTCGCGTCGCAAACCGACTCGATAAACAAATTTTTTGTGCTAATAAGCTGTCAGCTTCAAAACGGACAGAACCAACAGTTTGCTTTGAGACTTCTGCGCCAAGCTCTGTTAACTCTTCAACAAGTAAATTTTCGATTCCGATAGAAGTAAGTGCGATAAATTGCAAAGTAAAAACCCTTAAATGCTAATTGCGCAGGATTATAGCATAGCTTAGCGAACAAAAACGCCATCATTTAAAGGGATATTAAGCAGATTTAAACTGTTTTTGTTGGATATAAACAGGAAAGATACGATTGTTTAGCACTTTGATAGCTTCAAATTGCTGCAACGATAGATTTTCATCTAACTGAAAGTGCTCACTTAAGTTAATACACACAGACGCATCGCTGCAATGATCAACAATTAAAAACTCACCTTCTTGGGCGTGTGAGCAAAGTTTAACAACCGCTTCAACACTTGGTTCACTGCCATGGTACTCATGAAAAAACCAACTTTTAGCAAGCACTGGTTTTAAATGAAATTTAACCGCAGTCGCGTTCAAAGCAATTTGGCAAAGTTGCGCAGGGCTCCAGAGCGAGAATGTCTCAAGATATTGATAGACTTGTTGGTAAAAATCAGCGTCTTCGAGGCTAAAATTTGGTTCACACAAGACAGCATCAGTGAGCTGACGAAGTTTGTAAGGCGTGCACAGCTGCATATTTTGGTCAAGGTCAACCAAAAGACGATTATTTTTAGAACAAGCAAGCCATTTCCATTGCTTTGATGCTTGTAACATGACTCCTCCCTCTACTAAAAATAAAAATTCCTGCATACTTAGCACATAAGTATAACTAAAGCAGACCATTAATAAAATGATTTTTTAGAACATTTTATTAATGATCAATTGCTTAGATAACTGATCCTTATAAGCCTTTTAGGATCGTTTTTACCAATTCTGGGCCTTTATAAATGAAACCCGTGTAAACTTGAACGAGGTCTGCACCGGCAGCAAACTTCTCTTTTGCTGATTCTGCATCATCAATTCCACCAACACCAATAATAGGTAACTTACCCTCAGTTAGACGCTTTATCTCACTAACGACGTGGGTTGAGCGAGCACGTACAGGTTGCCCCGATAAGCCCCCAGCTTCATCTGCATACTGTTGCCCTTGAACTGCTGCACGTTCAAGTGTGGTGTTTGTCGCAATAACACCATCGATCTTATTATTGATCAATGAGTCACTGACTTGTGAAATCTGTACTGCATCAAGATCAGGCGCTATTTTGACAAGCATTGGCACGTGCTTATTATGTTTTGCAGCCAAATCCAACTGTTCATTTTTCAGGCTTTGTAATAAATCATCTAGCGCTTCACCGTACTGTAAATCACGCAATCCTGGCGTATTTGGCGAAGAGATATTGACCGTAATGTACGATGCATATTCGAATACTTTGCGCATACAGTGGATATAGTCGTCTTTACCCTGCTCGTTAGGTGTGTCTTTATTTTTGCCAATATTGATACCTAGAATGCCATCATACTTTGCAGCTTTAACATTATTAACAAGGTTATCGACTCCTTTATTATTAAAGCCCATACGATTAATGATCGCATTTGATTGAGGTAAGCGGAAAATACGTGGTTTGTCATTACCGGCTTGTGGACGAGGTGTCACTGTACCGACTTCAACAAAACCAAATCCCATTTGTGAAAAAGCATCAATACACTCGGCATTTTTATCTAGCCCAGCTGCAAGACCCACCGGATTTTTGAATTCTAAGCCAAGAAAATTAACAGGTTTATTAGGGACTGTTTGTGACCATGCTGCACTCAATGGAGTATGCGCAAATCGACGTAAATTATTAAGTGCAAATTCATGAGCCCACTCCGCATCACGGGTAAACATAAAACGGCGAGCTAGATCATAAAACATGGTTTGTTCCTTAGGTAAAATAAACAGTGTAGCTTTATTAAAACGGTACATTGCAAATTAAGGGCAAAAAAATACCCCAGCGAGCTGGGGTATGTATTTTAACGACTTTTCATTTATTTGGAAGTGTCACAGTTGTGGCTTAGCAACATTAGTTCACGAAGTGCCACTGAGAACTTCGCAAAATCATGGCTTTGCGATGTCTTAAACTCAGATAACATCTGTTTCCAACGTTGTAATAACAACTCTTGATTATCCATCCACTCGTCAATTTGTGCGTCTACATCTTTGTTGTCACCAACAAAGCTATTTAACACAACCGCTGACAATGTGCGTTGTTGCCAGTCAAGCTCTTCTCGGTATGATGCACGAGCAAGTGCTTGCCAATGGTTTGCAACAGGTTGATTCGTAATTTGGTCTAAGAACCAATGTAATCCCATACGCGCACCCAGCTTGAAGTAAGTGTTAGACACCATGTCGATACTGCAATTTGAGTTATTAGCAATTTCAGCTAAGTCCATTACAGAGAATAAGCTTGAAAGTGAGACAATGCGCGTAGCCAGTGCTTTTGGCACATTGTTATCAATCAATTTATCTGCTGCTTTAACTAAGCGTTCGCTTTCTTTCTCAACCATGTAGCTGTTTAAGTTTTCGCTTAAATCGGCGAATGTGGGTGAGAAGAACTCAATTGCTTGTTCAATCGTTTGTGCTTTATTACGGTGACGTAAGAACCAACGTGTTGCACGACGTACAGTACGGCGTAATTGATACAGCATTTCTGTCTGAACTGCCGCTGGTATCTTATTATCAAGCGCCACAATTGATGACCACGTATCTGTCATCTGGAACACTTCTTTAGCGATTGAATAACACAGTGCTATTTCAGCTTCGTTTGCACCGGTTTCTTCATTCATACGAACCATGAAGTTAAGGCCCATATCGTTTACGATATTATTGGCAAGTTTAGTTGCAATAATCTCTTTACGAAGTGGGTGGTTATCCATTGCGTCGTTAAACTTCTCGCGAAGTGGCACTGGGAATGAATTAACTAACAACTGACGGTAATAAGGGTTTTCTGTGATCTCTTCAACAACAAGAGACTCTTTAAGAACCATTTTCGCGTATGAAACAAGCACAGACAGCTCAGGACGAGTTAAGTCTTTACCTGCGGCTGCGCGCTCAGCTAATTCTTCATCTGTTGGGATGAACTCAATCGCACGATTTAACTTGCCATCTTTTTCAAGTGCATGAATAAAGCGTACTTTTTCTTTAAGTGTTGACGTACCTTTAGACTGAGTAATAGACAGTGTATGCGTTTGACGGTAACAATCTTTAATGACTAGTTGTGACACTTCATCGGTCATTGAATACAGTAACTCATCACGTTGTTTACGTGTTAAGTCACCTTCTGCCACTAAACCATTTAATAAAATTTTGATGTTAACTTCGTTATCCGAACAGGCAACACCGCCCACGTTATCAATAAAGTCAGTATTTACACGGCCACCTTTGGCAGCAAATTCGATACGACCCAGTTGCGTCGCACCTAAGTTACCACCCTCACCTAAGATTTTCGCACCAAGTTCAGCACCATTAATACGTAATGCATCATTCGCGCGGTCGCCCACATCTGCATCTGTTTCTTTAGAGTTCTTAATATAAGTACCGATACCACCATTCCACAGTAAATCAAACTCCATCATTAAGGCAGCTTTGATTAACTCATTAGGTGTCATGCTTGCTTTCTTGGTGCCAAGCATTTTCTTCATTTCAGGGCTTAAGCTAATTGATTTAGCGGCACGAGAGAAAACGCCACCCCCTTGTGAAATAAGATCTTTATTGTAATCTTCCCACGAAGAACGTGGTAGATTGAATAAACGCTCACGTTCTGGATATGACGTCGCTGCATCAGGGTTAGGATCAACAAAGATGTGCATGTGGTTAAACGCCACTTGCAGTCGAATGTGCTTAGAAAGCAACATACCATTACCAAATACGTCACCCGCCATGTCACCTATGGCCACCACAGTGAAATCTGTTGTTTGACAGTCGATATCCATTTCGCGGAAATGACGTTTAACAGATTCCCACGCACCTTTTGCAGTGATACCCATTTTCTTATGGTCATAACCCACTGAACCACCTGATGCGAAAGCATCACCTAGCCAGAAGTTATACTCGTTAGCAATGCCATTTGCGATATCAGAGAATGTAGCAGTACCTTTATCGGCAGCAACAACAAGATATGGGTCGTCTTCATCATGACGGACAACATCAACAGGCGGAACAATTTCGCCACGCTCAATGTTATCTGTAATGTCTAATAAACCACGGATAAAGATTTTGTAGCACTCTTGGCCTTCTTTAAAAAATGCTTCACGGTCTGTTGGAAGTTGCTTACAAACGAAACCACCTTTCGAGCCTACTGGCACAATAACTGTATTCTTAACTTGTTGTGCTTTAACAAGACCCAATACTTCAGTACGGAAATCTTCACGACGGTCTGACCAACGCAGACCACCACGCGCAACTTTGCCACCGCGTAAATGCACACCTTCAACACGCGGCGAGTAAACGAAAATCTCGAACGCTGGAAGCGGTAGTGGCATTTCAGGGATCATTGAAGGCTGTACTTTGAACGATACATATGACTTAAACTGGCCATCAGCTTCTTTTTGGAAGAAGTTAGTTCTCAGTGTCGCGTTAATCATATCAACGTATAAACGAATGATACGGTCATCATCTAGGTTAGCAACGTTTTCAAGCTCAAGGTAAATTTGACTAATCAGTTTCTCAAGCGTCTTTTCGCTACCAGGGTTCTTAACAGAGAACTTCTTAGTAAATAAATTAACGATTTGTGATGCAATATGCGGGTAATTAGCAAAAGTACTTTCAATGTAAGTTTGCGAGAACGTTACACCAATTTGACGCATATATTTCGCGTAAGCACGTAAAATTGATGCTTCACGACCTGTTAAGCCACCCATTAATACTAAACGGTTGAAGCCGTCGTTTTCTAAACGATTGTTCCAGACATTTGTTAATGCAGCACGGAATCGAGCTGACACTTTATCAAAGTCAGCGATACCCTTGTTGTCAATTAGCATGGTGAAGTCCATGATCCAATTAACGTTACCATCAGTTGTTTTTACTGAGTAAGGCGTTTCACCTACAACGCGAAGTCCAAAGTTTTCTAACATTGGCATGACGTCAGATAAATGAATAGGCTCATCCTTATGGAACAAGCTTAAGCGTACAACATTGGTATTCGCTTCTTCTTGCGGACGATAGAACAACATTTCTAATTTGTTTTCGTCGTTAAGAAGCTCAAGCTTTTCAATATCAACAACTGCAGCGCTTGGAAGAACTTGATCTTTATACGCACTTGCAAAAGCTTGCGCATATTTACGGTTTAATTCTTTACCGCGTGCTTCACCTGCACTTTCAAGTAATGCAGATTGCAATCTATCTTCCCAAGTACGGGCCGCTTCAATTAGGTTATTTTCGATGTCTTTCACGTTATATTCAATATTATTGTCAGTCACACGCACCGTGTAGTGTGTACGGGCTAATGTCGACTCAGAGAAGAAAGTAGTAAATTCGACTTTTTCGTCAGAATTAAATGCATTCGCTAAAATACTTTGTGTTTCACGGCGAAGTGCGGTGTTGTAACGCTCGCGTGGTACATAAACCATACACGAGAAGAAACGACCGTATGCATCTTTACGAACAAAAATGCGACACATATCACGCTCTTGTACTTGTAACACGCCCATTGCAACTTCTAGCAGCTCGGTTTCACGTGCTTGTACAAGCTCATCACGCGGGTACGTTTCTAAAATATTTAACACGGCTTTGTATGCATGCGTACCTTTTGCAAAATCACACATTTCCATAATGCGGTTGATTTTACTTTTTAGTACAGGCACATCAGCGGCGCTGTTGTTATAAAAACTTGATGAGAATAAACCGATGAAACGGTCTTCACCAACCACGTTACCTTTGTCATCGAAACGTTTAATGCCTACATAATCGATGTACGCAGGACGATGAACGCGAGACACTGAGTTCGTCTTTGTTAAGATGAGTAAGTTATTGCTACGCGCTTCTTGACGCGCCACTTCAGGTAACTCAGATAAAAGACGGCTGTGCTCTTCGTCTGAGTTTTTCATCAAACCTAAGCTAGTGCCTTTTTTACCTTTTAACTGATAGTCGCCTTGAACTGGCGAAAGCTCGTATTCACGGTATCCCATTAGAGTGAAATTATCTTTCGCTAACCAGTCTAAAAACTCAACCGTTTCAGAAACTTCACTTTCTTTATTATTATGGTGACGCTTCGGTAAGTCTTTCGTTACAGCAATTAGTTTTTCACGAATTGGCTGCCAATCTTCTACAGCAACAGAAACATCAACAAGCACAGATTCAAGCTCTTTCTTAAACGATTCAATCACTTTTGCGTCTGTTTGACGATCAATTTCGATAAAGAATACCGTTTTTGTAGACGTTGATTCTTGCTCTGCTTTTAAGCTAGAAATACCCGTGATTTTTGCGTTTTTATCACGTTGAATTTTAAGCGGAGAGTGAAGTAGCAAGTGAGAAGCGATGTTTTCGCGGGTCATGGCCATGCGCACAGAATCAACTAAGAAAGGCATATCTTTAGCGATAATTTCTACAATTGTGTGCGATGACTGCCAGCCATCTTTTGCTACTTCAGGATTGAAGACACGGACAACCGCGTCATCAGAATTATTTTTTTCTAGCGAGTTCCATAGGCTTAGTGCAGCGCCATATAAGTCACTATCGTTGCGATGTGCCAAATCCTCTTTAGACATATTGCTGTACAAGGCTTTGGCGAATTTCTCAACGAGTAACACATTATCAGCGTGAACTTTTTTCTGGATCAGCTTACAGACATTATCTAAGATAACCGAGGCTTGCCCTTCATTTCGTGTCATTGTATGTTCCTTAATCTATACTACTTATTGATTAGTAGAATATTTGTACAGCCATTTATTAGCGTGGAGTCAGGTAAATTCTAACTCTTTTACAGCTAATAAACAGCCTTTTCGATGAAATCATTTTAAGCTTTTCAGCTATTTGGTCATCTATTCACAAAATATAGATATATATGGCCATTCCTGGCCATATCGGAGCACAATTATTTACATTATTTTTTCTGGTCAGTCCAGAGGAAGCTACCAATCGCGGGTAAAAGCAGCACTGCACCTAACATATTCACTAAGAACATAAAGGTAAGCAGAATACCCATATCCACCTGGAACTTCAGATCAGAGAAAATCCACGTGCTCACCCCTATCGCCAAGGTGATACCTGTGAAGAGTACTGCACTGCCTCGTTCAACAAGAGCGTTACGGTAAGCGACTTCTAATGCGACGCCACGTTTTATCTGTGACATCATCGATGACAGAATGTAAATTCCGTAATCAACGCCAATCCCCACCCCTAATGCGATAACAGGTAAGGTTGATACCGTTAAGCCTATTTCTAATTGCACCATTAATGCTTGCGCAAGTGTTGATACGATATACAACGGCAGTACCACGGCTACTGTGGCTTTTACGCTCCTAAAACTCACTAAGCAAAGTAAAATAACTGCGCCATAAACATAGAGCATCATCGGTAATTGTGCAGCCGACACAGATTCATTTGTTGCAGCCATTACCCCAACAGGGCCTGAAGCTAGCTTAAATTGAACTTTATCGGTTTGCTCTTGAGCTGCAAACTCTTTTACCTTTGCGACAACATGATCAATTGTCTCTGCTTTATGGTCATTTAAGAAAATGATTACAGGCATCACTGAACAGTTACCATCTAACAAACCAGAGCTGGTCTCAACACGCGATGTCGATTGCACTAAGCTTGCGGTATTACGCGGTAAACTTTGCCATTTTAAATTACCTTCATTAAAACCAGCATTAACCGACTGAGCAACGCTACTTAAACTCACTGCTGATTGTACGCCAGCTACATTTTCCATTTGCCATTGGAAACGACCGATTCGCTCCATTACATCATGCTCTGTACACGCTGCAGGATATGCTTCAACAATCACTTTTAAAATATCAGATGAAATCGTGTACTTATCTGAAATCAAGAAGGTGTCTTGATTATATCGCGCATCTTGATGCAGTGAAGGAGCGCCGGCGTGCAAGTCACCAATACGCATTTTATCTGCCTGCCAGTAACCGACTGCAAAGAGGAGTGCCGTTAAAACAATGATGACTGCTGCGGTCTTACGTTCAGTTGTCTTAACCAAAATTTCACGCAAGGTATCCAGCATGTTTGGTTTGTCTGTGTGGTTACCAGATTGGATACGCACCGAGCCTTCAAAGTTCATGTAAGACGCCCAAACAGGCAAAAGGATCAAGTTAGTGAATATAATCACCGCCACACCCAAACTCGCTGTAATCGCTAACTCTCGGATAATACCGATATCAATGGTTAATAATGTTAGGAAGCCAATCGTATCAGATAACAACGCTATACCACCGGGGATTAACAAGGCTCTAAAACTTGCCTGACAACACACGCGTGTATTGCTGCCGGTGCACACTTTTTTACCAATGTCGTTGATCATTTGCACGCCATGGCTTACACCAATAGCAAACACCAAAAATGGCACTAGGATTGACATTGGATCAAGTCCAAAGCCAAGACTTGACAGTAAACCAAGCTGCCAGATGACCGCTATAATTGAACAAGCAATCGGCAAAATTGTTAGTTTTAAACTGTGGCAGAATAACCACACCATGATAAATGTAAATGCGATAGCAATAGCGAAAAACAGCACCACGCCTTTCGCACCTTCTGCAACATCGCCCGCCATTTTTGCAAAGCCAATAATATGAATACTGACTTTGTCTGTACTGAGCGGTTCGCGCACTTGTGTTTCTAATTTTTCAGCAAATGCGAGGGTATCGAGTTTTTCTTGCGTTTGGGGATCAAATTCAAGTAGCTGTGCTGTCACCATCGCACATGAATAATCACTCGCAATCATGCGCCCCACAACTTTTGCTTTTTCAATATTCTCTTTTACAACTGCTAAACCTTGTTTATCAGCAGTAAAGTTGGCTGGAATAATTGGGCCACCGGCAAAGCCGTCTTCAACCACTTCTACAAAACGTGCACTAGGAGCAAAAATTGAGTTTACTAGCGGACGATTTACCCCAGGAATAAAGTAAAGTTGGTCATGAACAGCTTTTAACTGCGTAAAAAACTCCTCATTAAATATATCGCCCTCAGCATCACACACTGAAATTAAAATGCTGTTTGCACCACCAAACTGCTTTTCATGTTTGGTATACACTTTCATGTATTCGTGGTTTAGTGGAATATTCTTATTAAACGACGCATCGAGTTGAATTTGTGTTGCTTTAAACAATAAAAAACAGGTGATTACTGCAAACGAAATAATCGCAAATAGACGATGACGAAACACCGCCTTTTCTAAAAAATCTAAAAAGCCACGCATTACTGATTCAACTCCTTCACTTTAATGCCATCTTCAGAAGCCATAACCAGTTTATTCTGAAATACAACGCCATCGAGTAATGATTTACCATCAGCCATCTGCTCTTCTGTTAGCTCACCATCTTTGATATGAAAAATAACCCCACTGTTTGCGAATAATAGCCATTCATTTTTGTAATTAATTGCGCTATTAACGGTAGCGTGATTATCAGAGTCAACTTGTAGCCACTCTTGAGATTGCGCTTGGCGTGTAAAAATATTTCCTCGTAGACCTGCAACAAGATCTTCGCCACCGCTTTGTGCAGTTGACGCAAACGTAAAGAAAGAACCCATATATATTTCTTCTAAACGCTGCCATGTTTGACCATTGTCTAGGCTTTGCGCCATTAAACCCATTTCACCTACGAGCATTAAACGGTCTGCAACGTTAACAATACGGTTAAAATGTGGCAGGATTGATGCTGTTTCAGCTTCGTATCCTTCAGGATCATTGTTTTTAAGATCGTTTAAATAAACACGATCATCCTCAAATAATAAGCCGTCTAAAAACCGTTTATTCCAGTTTTTTCCGCCATCATTCGTTTCAAAAAACATCCCATAAGCACCCACTGCGTAGCCATGCTGCGCTGAGGTAAATAAAATGTCTAAGCACGGCTTATCCATATGGGGCAATGCCTGTTGCAATTGCCATGTTTTACCAGCATCCGTCGTATTAATAATGGTTGCATCATGGCCACAGGCCCATCCTAAATCCGTGTCATAAAAGTTCACTGCCGTTAATAACACTTGTGTAGGTACACTCGCCTGTTGCCATTGCTGTGCATCTGAGCTCGTGATGACAACACCATGTTTACCAACTGCGATGAGTTGATTGCCTGATATCTCAATATCAGTAAGAAGGGTTTTGTCTGCGTTAACAGCAGAAATTGCCTGCTGAGGCTGTGGCATGTCTTGAGCAAAACATGAAGCACTATAAGCAAGACAAGCATAAAGCAAATACTTCATAAAGATAAATCGCCTTCGATAGAATAAAAAAGCAAGCCAACAACATAATCGTGATTACACCTTTCATACGTTGACTTGCCTACATTGCAAGAGGCACCTGTTTCCAGGTGCCTAGTGTGTAGATTAACGACCTTCGCGGCGTAATGCGCTAGAGGTAAACTCATTGTCGTTTAATGTTTTTGAGAAGTCATACATTTTTTCTTGGTTATCTAAACCAATCGCTAAATAACGACGTGAATTTAAGTCGTGGTATACATCTAGCGTACTCCAATGCGTAGGTACTTCGTAGTAGTTCAAGCCATGCGACATTGCAACACGATACATTTGATCGCGATTATCATAAATATCGGCTACATGAACTTGCCAGCTATCCTCGTCAATATAAAACACACGCTTTTTATAAATATGACGCGTGCCTTCTTTAAGGTTCGCTTCTACAACCCATACTCTGTGCTTTTCATAGCGCACATGTTCAGGGTTAATATGACCCGCTTGTAAAATATCATCGTAGGTTAACTTGTCGCTATGAAGCTTATAACTATTGTAAGGAATATAAAGCTCTTGCTTGCCTTTTAATGTCCAGTTATAGCGATTTGGTGAACCATTAAACATATCAAAGTCGTCGGTTGTACGTAAGCTATCTGCTGCAGTACCCGGTGCATCATAGGCTACGTTTGGCGCACGACGAACACGACGTTGACCTGAGTTGTAGGTCCATGCTTGACGTGGCGTTAAGATTTGGTCCATTGTTTCATGAACAAGCAATGCGGTACCAGCAAGACGAGCAGGTTCTGTTACCTTTTGTTTAAACTTAAATAGAATATTTGATTCTTGAAGTTGTTCAGGTGTCGACTTTGGATTTGAGTATTCAACTAACAACTGTTCATCAAAACCTACATAATTATACGAGCCTGATGCCGTCGGTGCTGCTTGTCCAGCATAACGCTCTACGGCTAAACCACGAAAACGTAATAGGTGATTCCAAATTGCTTCTAAGCCGTCTTTAGGAATTGGGAATGGCACGCCTACTGCCGTGTTCTTAATACCATTACCGCCTTCAACTAATTCAGCCGTAGTCGCGTATTTTTTAGTAGCATCGTATACAAACTGAGGATACGAAGCACTGCGACGGGTTGGATAAATGTTCATTTTAAATGTGTCAGGGTATGTATTGAATAACTCAATTTGACCAGGACTCAAGAGATCTTTGTATTTATCGACGTTCGACTTATCGATGGTGAATAATACCTTGTCATCTGCAAACGGATCAGGGTGATGCATACCCGGTTTGTAATCTGCAGGAGGCGTTGTAATACCGCCTGTCCATTCAGGGATAGAGCCATCTTTGTTTGCCGATTTTTCTGCACCAATGGGTGTTAAATCTGTACCTAAACGTGCCGCTTCATCAGCGGTAATTTTTGCAAGCACACTGCTGCTTGCAAAAACGCTACAAAACGCTGCAGCAATGAGGGTAGGTTTTCTAATAATCATAATTTACCCTTAAATTGAATATTTAATATTGAAAGAAACATAATCGCGGTCAGAGAAAGTATTCGTCGCACCACCACCCCAGAAAGAGTTGTAGCTAAAGTCGAATGACCACGCATTTTGATAGTTAAAGTTCATCGTCACGCCCAGTGACTTACGATCTTCAACAAACAGGAACATCGGGTCAGGTGTAATACCATTCACGTCGTGTGAAAATACGAAACGTGGTGAGAAATTCACCCCGTTAAAGACATTAAAGTAATCACCTTTAGCGATTAAGCGGTAACCCCACGCAGACGCAGTTGGAAATGGGTTTGTCTCAGGGCCGTTTGAAATACCGAGGTGGAGTGTCGAATAATCATCACCTAATGGGCCTTGCATGATACCGCTTCGACCCGTACCCGCAACATTCAAGCGTAACTCATCGTATTCCGGCATATCATTAATACGAACACCACCAATTTCACCCACAACAGCCCAACTATCAGCACCAAGAGATGGGCCAAATAAATGGGTAGCAGTAAACTGAAGCTGAGCTGTATTACGAAGAATATAGCCTTGTGCAACTTCACCAGGACCAACGACACTGGTCGCATCGCCTAAGCTCATTTGCGAAATACCTGCAAAATCAGGACGAATACCCGCAACAGCTAATTGCTCAGGCATACCAGCGTATAATAATTCAACATCATCTATTTGCAGTGGCTCATCTTGACGGAAGGCAAATTCGCCCGCAAGTGCGGTCTCACCCACGGTTGTATTAAAGCTTAAACCGTACAGCTTAATATCTTCAGGGTACTCTAATTGCCCTTTAGTGAATGCTTGAAGACTTGTAACATTATCTTCTGTTATTTCAGAAGTTAATAGCATACCAATATCAGCAGCCAATGCTTGCGATGTAAAATTAGATACTTGACCAGAAATAACAGGTCGGCGGCTGTGATAGTTAATGTGGTAAAGGGCGACTTCTGTATCGTTTAGTTCAGGTAAGTACATACCTAAACGTAAACCGTATTGTCCACCATCATCAGGCTCATTTTTACCCGCATCACCCTTGCCTTTTAAAGCAACTTTGGTCGGGAATGCCAGGTACATTTGCGCCATCATTGCTTGCCCTTGCGGCGATGTAGGATCGATACCTTGTGAGCGCACAATATCATCTAAACTATTTAAGCTGTCTGTTAAGAAAGCTAAATCGATATCAGGGTTTGATGTGAAACCAAGCTGGATATTTTGTTGGTAACCATTTTCAGACGCGAAATCATTCGTTGAAAAATAAGTACCTGCAGCAGGAAGGCGCGTTTCGTGCCATTCATACTGATAAAAACCTTCAAGGGTAATATTATCGGTAATACCTAATGAAGCCCATAGCATACCAACGGGTATGAATGCTTCTTTTAACTCCGCACCTGGCGCTTTCAAACGATCAATATCAACCGGGTTTACGTTGATACCGTGAGAAATTAAGGTACTTTCACCCCAGTTAACGACCTGCTGACCTAAGCGAATAGACAGCGGGTTTCGACCTTCGTTAAGGTCAAAGTTCGCCCAGACGTACGCGTCAAGTAAGCGTAAATCAGCACATACTTGCTCTTTGGTGTCGTCATCATCACAGGGGTCAACTTTCTTACCTGATGTTGGGTTACTATATGCAAAGTCACCATCCATCAACGCGAAATCATAAAAGTACATGAAACGGGTAAAAAGACCGTAATTATCTTTACTAATCGATAACTCATGGTTGCCTTTTAACAGCTTTGAAAAAGAATCACCACTGTCGAAGTTAAGGTTACCAGCATCGCCATTATTTGAATAAGCGCCTGGCTGGTTCCATACATCAGAAGAAGAGTAAATAGGATTTAAAGCAGGATGATAGCCCGACCAATCAAATGATGGGTTATTACTTTTACCTATAATTGCAAAGTCACGGTCTTCGACTCGAATACTCTGCCCATATGAAAAGCTAGAGTCAAAACGTACGTCAAAATCACCTAATTGAAAAGTGGCCGCGTGCAAAGCTGTGCTTGAGAGTCCCAGAGTCGCCGCCGCGAATCCCAAAGCTATTTTGTTTTTAACAAAAAGCGATCTTTTTATCATTGTGTTCATCCCCCTGTAACGGGTTGTTTTGTGATCAAATTGTTGTTTTTAGAATCTTTCTAACGATAGAAGCGAAATAGCAAAAATACAATATAGAACGCGTTCAATCGGTTAATATTTATTTAAAAATGTGACGTTTACGTATTGGTAAGACGTCATACCAGATAATTTATACACGTAAATTAACAATAGAACAAATTGAATTAACAAAAATATAATAAGATTATTTTATAGGAGGGAGAAAAATGTGGCTAATTTTTGGGTAAATTAGCACACTTTGTCGTATTACAGCTTTAAGGCTATTTGGCGTTTTAACTCACTTCTTCAAGCTTTAAAAACTGATTATCAGCGCCCAGCGTGAGTCTAAAACGCCCTCTTATCCCTAATGATGAAATAAAAGGACGTAAATGCTTGGCAGCAAAACGAATTGTTTTGCCACCATCTTCTGTTACCTGTATTGAAGTATATTTACCATGATAGTAATCAAGGCATTCTGCATAACTTAAATACAAAGAAAAAAAGTATTCAGTCATTAACCTACTAACGCTTTCTCAACTTTTTCAAATAAATCATCACTTAGGCTCTCTAATGATGCCAAACGTTGCAATTGTGCTTTGATTGCCTGCGAACGGTCGTGATCATAACGTTTCCATGCCATAAATGGTGTTAACATACGTGATGCATTTTGCGGGTTAATATCATTGAGCTTAATGAGCAAATCACCCAATAATTGATACCCTTTGCCGTCTGCACGATGAAATTGTGTAGTATTAAAATGGCTAAAGCTGCCGACCAATGCTCTGACACGGTTTGGATTACCAAAATCAAAACTTGGGTGATCATACAACTGCTTAATGTCTTCAATGCAGGTTGCTGACTCTTTCATTGCCTGCAATGCAAACCATTTGTCCATTACAAGTACATCATGTCGCCATTTAGCATCAAATTCATTGAGCAAATTATCACAGCGAGGGTGATTCGCTTTTACAACCGCACTTAGCGCAGCTAACACATTTGTCATGTTAGAGCTGGCTACGGCTTCGTCAATAAAGTTATTCACGTCTTGCTGTTCAGTTTTTGCTAAATAGTGCAAACAGACCTGTTTAAGTGCCCTAACGGCAACAGCCTCGGCAGATGTTGTGCCATCATCGTGTAATGCCTTATAACACGCAATCAATGAGTCCGATAAGTCAGTCGCAATATGTAGTTCAAATGCATTCATTACTGAAACAATGTCATCAACGGGGATCACTGCATATTCAGCCGCAATCGTGTCATAGCTCGGTAATTTTAATAGCTCTGCAATCAGTGCCAAATCCCCTGCTCGTTCTGTAATTAATACGTTAAGAGCAGAAATGATGTCGGGTGATAAACATGCATTACCCGATGATATTGCGGCTTTAATTTCGTTGGTAAATAATCGTTGCTGTGCATCCCATCGCGAAAAATCACTTCGTGCAAAACGCATAATATGGAGCAAATCAGCGGTGCTGCTAGTTTGGTCAACAATACAAGGAGCAGAAAAATCTTCCAGAAGCACTGCAACAGGCGGCTCTATAACATTTTCAAACACAAAGGTGTGTTGTTTTTCAGTTATATTAAGCACAGAATCTTGCATCTGATTATTAATCGTTAACGGCACTGATTGACCAGCAGGGTCAAGTAATTCAATCGCAAACGGAATATGTAACAACGCATTATTAGGTTGATTATCTGGCGCAAATTGCTCAATGGTCAGTGTAAAGGTTTGATTAGCATGATCAAAATATTGATCTACTTTTAATCTTGGAGTACCCGCTTGATTGTACCAACGCTTAAACTGCTGCAAGTCAATTTCAGAAGCATCACTCATGGCTGCAACAAAGTCATCACAGGTAACGGCTTGACCATCGTGCCGTTGGAAGTAAAGCGCCATACCTTGCTGAAACTTTTCTTCGCCTAATATCGTGTGCATCATACGAATAACTTCTGCGCCCTTGTCATACACTGTCACAGTGTAAAAGTTATTCATTTCAATAACTTTTTCTGGGCGAATTGGGTGCGCCATAGGCCCTGCATCTTCGCTAAACTGATGAGTTCGCATTACTTTTACAGCATCAATACGGTTTAGGGCACGAGATCCCAAATCACTACTAAACTCTTGGTCTCTAAATACGGTTAAACCTTCTTTCAAAGACAACTGAAACCAGTCTCGACAAGTAACGCGATTGCCCGTCCAGTTATGAAAATATTCATGCCCTACAATAGATTCAATCGTGTGGTAATCTTTATCGGTGGCGGTTTCTTGATTCGCTAACACACATTTAGAGTTGAAGATGTTTAATCCTTTATTTTCCATCGCCCCCATATTGAAGAAATCGACGGCAACAATCATGTATATATCTAAGTCGTATTCAAGATTGAAACGTTCTTCATCCCACTGCATTGATTTTTTTAACGATGTCATTGCATGCGGGGTTTTTGGTAAATTACCTTTATCAACAAATAAGGCCAACTCAACATTACGGCCTGATTTCGTTGTGTACTGGTCGCGTAACACATCAAAATCACCTGCAACTAATGCAAACAAGTAACTTGGTTTTTTAAATGGATCCTGCCATTTGACAAAGTGGCGACCATCATCGAGTGTGCCTGCATCAATCTGATTACCGTTAGACAATAAATGCGTGTATTTTTGCTCAGCAATGATCGTAACATCAAAACTTGCCAATACATCTGGGCGATCCAAGTAATAAGTGATTTTTCTAAAACCTTCAGCTTCACATTGCGTGCAATACGCGCCCCCCGATAAATACAGGCCTTCGAGGGAAGTGTTTGTTTGAGGATCGATATGGTTGACAATTTTTAAAATAAAATTAGCAGGT
Organism: Pseudoalteromonas sp. MB41; assembly: GCF_020966275.1. Lineage (NCBI taxonomy): Bacteria > Pseudomonadati > Pseudomonadota > Gammaproteobacteria > Alteromonadales > Pseudoalteromonadaceae > Pseudoalteromonas > Pseudoalteromonas sp. MB41. Next base: position 259,564 of record NZ_JAJJZF010000002.1, read on the forward strand.
AAATTGTGGATGATGAGTGCCTCATCCTCAAGCGTATAGTCACTGTACTCTTGCTCATCTACATGCAGTGAGATAAGTGTTAAATCAACACCATCAAGCACTAAATCAGCCCCCGTTTCATCCACCCGGTTAATCGTCATTGTTGAGTGTACGACGGTTTTTAAGGGCGCTAATTCAAAGCGTAAATCGATATGTTGTATTGAAAAATGAGGGGCTTGGTAATCTTTTAAATATTGAGCTTGAGGTTTACTCGTTGCAGACATCATTGACTCCAAATGGCCCTGTTTAACAGGGCCTAACATGAATTATTCAGCGCTGGTTTGTTTAACGTGCTTTGGTTCGATACGTAAAATTTTAATACCTAAATATGCGTAAACAACAGCGAGTACTGGATTAATTAAATTAAAGAAAGCGTAAAGTGCATAATCAAATGGGTTAATTAATAAAACGCTTTGCATGTATGCACCACACGTATTCCATGGGATCAGCGGGCTTGTAATGGTGCCACCGTCTTCTAAAGTACGTGATAAATTCACCGGTTTTAAACCGCGTTTTTCATATTCATCTTTAAACATACGTCCTGGTACAACAATAGCAATGTATTGATCTGCCGCCACTGCATTGGTACCGATACAAGTCGCAATTGTCGCTGTTATAAGTGAGCCGGTGCTTTTCGCTATTTTCAATATGCTTTTTACAAACATATCTAGCAAGCCAGTTTTCTCCATAATGGCGCCAAACATCAATGCGGTCATAATTAGCCAAGTTGTGTTTAACATTCCGGCCATACCGCCGCCACTGAGCAATGAATCCATTTTTTCGTCGCCCGTATCGATGCTAAAGCCATCAAAAAATGTTGTCCATACTAGCTTGAAATAGCCAATTAACTGCCCTTGTGACGTATCGATTTGACTATTAATTAAATCTGATTGAAACAACATAGCCCAAATAGCACCCAGTACTGCACCAATTGAAATAGCTGGAAATGCCGGCATTTTTCTTATTGCAAGAATAAGCAACACGACTAATGGCACGAGCATTTCAAGCCCGATATTAAAGTTGCTTTCTAACAGGTTAATGATTTCATCAATTCGGCCTGCTTCTGCTGAACCACCTGCATTAAAGCCCATAAAAATAAAAATAATTAAGGCAATGATAAAGCTAGGCACCGTGGTCCAAAGCATATGATGAATATGCTCAAACAGATCGGCTCCGGCAACCGCAGGGGCTAAATTTGTTGTTTCCGACAGTGGGCTTAACTTATCACCAAAGTACGCGCCTGAAATAACAGCACCGGCAGTCACCACCTGCTCAAGTCCTAACCCCGTTGCAACACCTAATAATGCCACACCGATGGTAGCAGCTGTCGTCCATGAGCTACCAATACTCATCGCAACAATGCCACAAATTAAACAACTAGCCGCATAGAACCAACTTGGATTGATAATTTGTAAACCATAGTAAATTAAGGTGGGTACTGTTCCAGATAGCAGCCATGTGCCAATCAATGCGCCTACCATTAACAGTATAATAATGGCACCTAATGATAAGGTGATCCCTTCAATCATCGCTTGTTCAAGCTTTTTCCAGGTATAGCCGTTTTTTAGACCGATTAAGGCAGCAGTAAAAGTAGCAAAGAGTAAGGCTATTTGATTTGGCCCCGATGATGAGTTATCACCGAATAAATAAACAGCTGCACCCAATAGGCACACGAGAACAGTAATGGGGATCAAGGCATCTAAAAAACTGGCCTGTTTGATCGGCTTCTCTTCAATTGAATTCAAAAGATAGTCTCCTACACGTCTTATGTGGCGTGTTTAATTATTATTGTTTGATTGTCTAAAGAACGCCTTGGATTAATGTTTATTAATTAGACCACGAACATTTTAGACAGCCAGATTGATCAATTATAACAAGATGCCCCGTTTTGGGCAGTAAAAAAGGCGCCTAAGCGCCTTTTTATTAACCAATTATAGGTATTTATTTTTTCGCGAGCCGACCATACTTAATATAGTCTTGCGTAATTAACGCGGCTTCTTCTAAGAAAGGGTCGAGATCATCAAGCGTATCAGGTAAATCATCTAAGCTTTCCACTGGTTTGTGACCTAATCGAACTAATCGTTCATTAGCACGCTCAAGCGCACGCTCTTCGCCTTCGTCTTTCTCTTTAATACGTGTTGCTTCAACAAGTGAAATTGTTTTTCGATCTTTCTCTTCTTGATAACGTTTAATGTCATCGAACACATAACCAAATTCAGGCTCATTGGCAATGCGCGCATCATGTAATTTATTGACATAAGCAATCGCAGGCTTCAAATCGTCAACTGAATTATATTTAGCGCGAATGATGCTGTCCCAAGGTAATGCATTGTCTTGCTGACTTTCGCCCCAGTCTGCTGGGTCAATCGCTGAGGGGAATGACACATCGGGAATCACCCCTTTATGCTGCGTGCTTCCGCCATTAATACGATAAAATTTTGCAATTGTGTATTGTACGCTGCCAAGTGGGTGATCATATAAATCATACGCACGGCCCAGCGGTTTGTGCTGTTGTACTGTACCTTTACCAAACGTTTGCTCACCAATCACAATAGCACGGCCATAGTCTTGCATCGCTGCTGCAAATATTTCAGAGGCTGATGCACTGTAACGGTCAACTAAAACGGTTAATGGGCCATCATAAAAAGTGACACCATCGCGGTCTTTTTGCTCTTCGATACGGTTGTTTAACGTATGAATTTGTACGACTGGACCTTGATCAATAAACAGGCCTGACAATTGCGTCGCTTCATACAATGAGCCGCCGCCGTTTTGGCGTAAATCGATTATGATGCCATCTACTTTCGCTTCTTTTAATTTCGCAATTTCAACTTTTACGTCTTGCGATAAATTATTGTAGAAACCTGGGATTTCTATCACACCGATTTTACTTGTTAAATCTGAGTATTTCGCTTCAAATACTTCTGATTTAGCAGCACGGTCTTCTAAACGAATTTTATCACGGGTTATTTCAACAACTTTCGGAGTACCATGAGCATCCGCCCCTTTTAGATACTGTAAGCGAACTTTAGTACCTTTAGGGCCTTTGATTAAATCAACCACGTCATCAAGACGCCAGCCAATAACATCAACAAAGTCTTCGCCCTCTTGAGCAACACCTATAATGCGGTCATCGGCTTTAATTTGTTCAGATTTGTCAGCGGGACCACCCGGAACTAGGCTTCGGATCACGGTATAATCTTCATCATAACTTAATACTGCGCCAATACCTTCAAGTTCAAGGTCCATGTCCATTTTGAACTGTTCAGCACGGCGGGGTGATAAGTAAGATGTGTGTGCTTCAATACTACGTGCAAACGAATTCATTACAATTTGAAATGCATCTTCACTGTTTGTCTGCACTAAGCGTTTTTGCGCATTGTGGTAACGCTTGGTTAAGACCTCTTTTATGCCTTGCCAATCTTTACCGGTCATTTTTAAACGCAACGCATCGTATTTAACACGCTGACGCCACAATTCATCAAGCTCAGCTTGAGTCGTTGCCCACTTAGCGTCTTCGCGGTCAAACATATATTCATCTGCTTTATCGAACTTCATTTCATTTTCAAGTAACGATAAAGAATAATCATAACGCTCAAAACGACGCTTTAAGCTCAAATTAAAAATATCAAAGGCAAACCCAAGTTTCCCTGAAGAGAGCGCATTATCGAACTGGTCTTTATATTGTTCGAAAGAAGCAATATCAGACGCTAAAAACACACTTTTATTAAAATCGAGGGATTCGATATATCGATCAAATATCTGCTCAGATAATTCATCGTTAAAGCGAATGGGTTTGTAGTGTGCACGAGTAAATAAGTTTGTCACCCGTTTGCTTGCTGTACTATGTTGGCTTTCTTGCTTGAGTACTGGTAAATCTTCTGCAGTTAAATTATCTGTAGAAGCCAATAATGAACCTGAAAACAGGGCAGCGACTAACGGAATGAGCGTAAACTTTTTACTCATACACAACTCCTTTATTTTTTACAGCTATTAAATGATATACAGGCTGTCTGCTTTGGTCTTAACTTGCATTCCTGTTACTAACTCAACGTGAACTTCATCTTTATTCACTTCAGTAATAACTGCGTTTACAAGTGCTTGGCCAAGTTTAACTTTAACCTTGCTATTAACCTTGACCTCTGAGGCAGGTAATGGTTCAACTTTTCCTGAACGTTTTGCAGGAGCAGCTTTAGCTGGTTTAGTGTTAACTCTAGCGCCTTTATCGCCTGTTTTGGCGTGCGAACCCGCATTCTTTTTGTAAGATTTTGTGTCTGCATCTTTACGTGGTGGACGCTGGGCTTTTTTGCGTTTAGCCATTTTTGCGCGGCTTTCTTCTAACGCTTTTTGAGCGTGCTCAATGTGCTCTTGTTCCACTTTTTCATCTTGATTACCATCAAGATCAATACGGAACTCAGACTTTGTCACGGCTTCTAAATAGCGCCAGTTTGAGGTGTACTTTCTTAACGCTTGACGAACCTGAGTTTTACTGACTTTCTCAGAGCCTTCAATGCGCTCAGCGATATCTTTAAAGATACCCACTTTAAGCGGCTGAATGCCGTCTTTTTGTTTAAAACATTGTGGAAATTCTTGGTATAAGAAATCCAATACTTCATTAATATCTTTTAGCTTGTTTGTGGTTTCCATGTTAGAACCTTTTATTACATCTTTTCATCGAGCGATGAATCGACATAGTGTGTTACCCAGTCGGTTAACTCTTCGAAGTCCGCTTCAATAAGCGCTAAATCACCGCGAAGGTGTTCCCAAATACCATTTATAATTTCATCAATTGATTCACAGTCTAAGTCATCTGGAAGACGATCCCAAGCCATATGAATCAAGTCGTTGAGCCTTTCAGCTGCAACTTCTTCTTCCCCTTCCCAATCACCAACATCGTGAATGGCAAAAAGGTAATCTTGCACATTTAGCAGATCTTTCATTTCAGATTTGCCTCAAAGCATTTTACCAATGCTTCTAAACCAGCTTGATCATCAGTATCGAATCGACCGATGCTCGGACTATCGATATCAAGCACGGCAAACACGTGACCATCTTTGAAGATTGGTACAACAATTTCAGAGTTTGATGCTGCATCACAAGCAATATGACCTGCAAAAGCGTGAACATCTTCAACTAATTGTGTTTCTTGTGTTTGTGCCGCAGTCCCACATACCCCTTTTCCAACTGGAATACGGATACACGCAGGATTACCTTGAAACGGCCCTAGCACTAATTCTTCTGGCGAATCCAGTAAATAAAAGCCCGCCCAATTTATATCCTCTAATGAGGTAAATAACAACGCACTAATATTCGCCATATTAGCTATGACATTGGGTTCACCAGCGATCAGCGATTCAGTTTGTTTAACTAATGACTGGTAAAAATCTTGCTTTTGCATACCAAACTACTTCTTATTAAACATACAGTAGCTAAAGGTACTCTTTGTAGGCGATAAATGAAACCTTTTAAGGGCAAAAAAAAACATTTTGCCCTTAATTTCAGTCAGCTTGATTAAATATTCTGCTATTGATGAGATGTTTGAGATGGTAGACCCTGTCGCAAGCCAAATAAAAATAATCCTGCGGCCAATGCAGACATAATTGCATTTACAATAAACGCCATACCAGATGTCGCACTTAGCAAGTAACTAAAAATAGCACCCCCGAGTAAACCCAAAGTAAGAACGCCTGAATAGTTTACTTTTGCGTACTTGTACATAAGCAGATAACCAGGCACAACAAATGCTGCCATTGTAAGGCCAACAATATGTGCATTTGCAATCGCGTTCATAAATAAATTGAAAAAGATACGCCAGCCATTTCCTTCTAGCGTCAATGCGTAATACACACCAAGTACACAGCCAATAATGACGGGTGATAATAATGAAAGTCCTACACTCTTTGCTAAACGATGTTTCATAAATTCCCTAATTTCACAAAGATAATACGAGAAGTATTAAGCATGGACTAACTCGGTAGAATACGAAATATCGACCATAGTCGTAATTTAAAAACTGCAGAAACAAAAAAGCCGCTGAATTAGATTCAGCGGCTTTTATAATGGTGGAGAGATAGGGATTTGAACCCTAGAGGGGCTACAAACCCCTGCCGGTTTTCAAGACCGGTGCATTCGACCACTCTGCCATCTCTCCGAGTGCGGAAAAACTACTCGCTTTCGCCAGTAGTAAAAATAATGGTGGAGAGATAGGGATTTGAACCCTAGAGGGGCTACAAACCCCTGCCGGTTTTCAAGACCGGTGCATTCGACCACTCTGCCATCTCTCCGACGGCGTGCATAATAGATAAGGCAGCTTAGTTTGTGAAGCTTTTTTTTCAAAAAACTGTTTAAGTGATTAAAAAACAACTAAATCGTTCAGCAAAAACACAATGCGAGCCAAATTGTGAACAATCTGAACTTTTTTATTATTTATCTTGTCTATTGATCTACAAAGGTTTGCCCAAATATATAACTCTTGATAGGCTTAGTTCAGTTTAACTATTGGAACTAACGAACATATCAGTTCATTTAAGGAGCTCTAACAATGGCGTTTAATCAATCGTACAATACCGCTAGACCGGTTATGTCGACCATTGAAACAAATAAAGTACTAAAAAACACGTATTTTTTACTTGCTATGACACTGGCTTTCAGTGCCATTACTGCAGGTATTTCAATGGCAATGAACCTACCTTACTTTATGGGTATAGTATTTAGCTTAGTTGCGTTTGGTGTGCTTTTTGTGGTGCATAAAAAGGCAGACAGCGCATCGGGTGTTGCATGGGTATTTGTTTTTACGGGGTTGATGGGAGCAGGCTTAGGTCCGATCCTTAACTACTACGCAGCAATGCCAAATGGTCCAATGCTTATTATGCAAGCACTGGGTTCAACCGCACTTATTTTCTTTGGTTTATCGGCGTATGCGCTAACGACCAAAAAAGATTTCTCATTTATGGGCGGCTTTTTAACCGTTGGCTTAATCGTTGTTATCATTGCAAGCTTAGTCAATTTATTCATCGGCAGCTCAATCACGTTTATGGTGATAAATGCAGCAGTTGTGTTAATTATGTCGGGTTTAATCTTGTTCGACACAAGCCGCATTATTAACGGCGGTGAAACAAACTACATTCGTGCCACCGTTGCACTGTACTTAAACGTGTATAACCTATTCACTTCGCTTCTACATCTACTTGGCGCAAGTGATGACTAATTAAATAGTTCTGTTAAAATAGCCCCTTTCTAGGGGCTTTTTTATTGGATGCGTTTTGGCACAATTTGTACTTTCACTTCACACCGCACCGACCGATCATGACTGTACGCAACGTCTGATTAAATTTACACAGGCTTGCCTTGATTCAGGGCACACAATTTCAGCTGTTTTTTTGTATCAAGCAGGTGTGTATCACGCCAGTCAACATTTAGAACTCGCCAGTGACGAGCTACCTGTTAGTCGTTTATGGCAAGACCTCAATGCTAAAAGTATCCCACTTTTACTGTGTGTTACCGCGGCAGAAAAGCGTGGTTTAGACATCGAAAATACAGGGGTATTCACCGTCGCAGGTCTGGCCGAGTTTGCTATGCTCGCTGCGGATGCTGATAAATGGGTGCAATTTAAATGAAGAACATTTTAGTAATTAGCCAACATAGCCCGTTTGACGATCAGCATATGCGTGAATCACTCGACACCACACTGATATTTGCTGCCATTGAGCAAAATATTAGTTGGTTACTCAGTGGCGATGCTGTACTGGCACTCAAAAAACACCAACAACCTGAAGTATTGGGAATTAAAAACTATTTTAAAACCATTAAAACGCTTGAGTTATATGATGTTGAAAACATTTACGTTTGCGAAAAATCACTGATGGATTTTAATTTAACCAAAGATAATTTAATTATTGATGTAAAAGTCGCTAATTTTGAACAGCAGCGCCTCTTAATAAGTCAGCAGCACCAGGTGGTGACTCTATGAGTACCTTGCATATTTTTTCAAAACCTTTGTCGCACTACTGCACCAATGCACTTGAAAATTTAATCAGCAGTGATGACACTGTGCTGCTTGTCGGTGATGCTTGCTACAACATTAAACAGTACAGACAATTTTCTGCTGCTTTGCATTTATTAAAAGAAGATGCCACAGCGCGTGCCATTACGCTTAGCGAATATGATGTCGATATTGACTACAACCAGTTTGTTGAACTGACTTTAACTAGCCAAAACACTATCACGTGGTAAACCATGCTCGAATTTAATAACAAACAAATAGACACTGATAAACAAGGTTATTTACTCAACAGCGCAGATTGGAGTGAAGCACTGGCTCCTATAATTGCTGAGCAAGAAAACATAACCCTGACTGCACAACATTGGGAAGTCGTGCATTTTGTTCGTGACTTTTATTTAGAATACAACACCAGTCCAGCTATTCGTATGCTAGTAAAAGCAATGGCACAAAAACTCGGCGAAGAAAAAGGCAACAGCATGTATCTATATAAGCTGTTTCCAAAAGGCCCTGCGAAGCAAGCTACAAAAATTGCAGGTTTACCAAAGCCAGCAAGGTGTATTTAATGGCACACAAACCTACGAGTAAACCGCGTCGCAGTAATGGGCGACGTTATTCAAGACCCACACTAAAACGTGAAGTAAAAGAACCCTTAAGCCCAGAGCAACGCAAAGTTGTGCTGTTCAATAAGCCATTTGATGTATTGTGCCAATTTACGGATGATCAAAATCGTAAAACTCTGGCTGATTTTATAAACATCAAAGACGTTTATGCTGCAGGTCGCCTCGACAGAGACAGCGAGGGCCTATTGCTACTCACCAATTGTGGAAAATTACAGCACACATTAACTGAGCCACATAAAAAGACCGCTAAAACTTACTGGGTGCAAGTCGAAGGCGATGTTACCGACGAAGCCATTTATGCGCTCAATAAAGGTGTAGAGCTTAAAGATGGCATGACCAAACCAGCCAAAGTTAAACGCATTGACGAACCGACCTTGTGGCCTCGAACACCACCGGTAAGAGAGCGTAAAAACATTCCGACTAGTTGGCTTGAAATCTCAATAACTGAAGGACGAAATCGTCAAGTAAGGCGCATGACAGCCCATGTTGGTTTCCCAACCTTAAGACTTATCCGTTACAGCATTGGCAAATATACCCTTGCAGGATTAGCAAGTGGCGAATATAAAGTAGTGGATAACCCAGATGCATAAACCTCATGTCACTGTTGCCGCTATCGTTACCTGTCAAAACAAGTTTTTACTGGTAAAAGAGCGTGATAAACACACAGGCGAAATTTGTTACAATCAACCTGCAGGGCATTTAGAAGCACACGAGACCGTGAGCGAAGCAGCAAGTCGTGAACTATACGAAGAAACGGGTTTAACGCTCTCCCCTTCACATCTTGTGGGTATTTATAATCTGCATGCCACAAATGGTGTACACTACATGCGATTTAGTTTTGCGTTTAGTTGCCCAGAGCAGCTCCCCCCTTCACCTATTGATAGCGATATTATAAGTGCTCACTGGTTCAGCTTAGACGCCATAAAAGAGCTGCCACTCAGAAGCCCTCTGGTTTTAAAGTGTATTGAAGATCATCTCGCAGGACATGCCTATCCACTGAGCCTGATTTACCAATAACGACGCGTGTTATTTACCAATAATGACGATTGTTTTGATTAACGCTGTTAAATAAAAGCGATTTATTACAGTAACAAGCAAATAACCACTATTTGCAATCAGTAGCGCGCCTAAATTACGTTTAATCCTAACTGAAACTCGCATCTTGAAGTGGTTTGGGTATATAATATCGGCCTTTCCACAGCAGTTAAAAAATGACAGCGAATATTATGAGCGAAAATAGTCACATTAAAGTCATCGTTGGTATGTCCGGCGGTGTTGATTCTTCTGTATCAGCGTATTTATTAAAGCAACAAGGCTATCAAGTAGAAGGCCTGTTCATGAAAAACTGGGAAGAAGACGATAATGATGAATATTGCGCTGCTGCAGAAGATCTTAAAGATGCACAAGCCGTGTGCGATAAACTAGGTATTGAACTACATACTGTTAACTTTGCAGCAGAATACTGGGATAACGTGTTTGAGTACTTTTTAGCAGAGTACAAAGCAGGTCGCACACCTAATCCAGACATCATGTGTAACAAAGAAATCAAATTCAAAGCCTTTCTAGAATTTGCAGCTGAAGCGCTAGGTGCCGATTATATCGCCACGGGTCATTATGTGCGCCGTGAAAAGCGAGACGACAAATATGTTATGTGCCGTGGCCTTGATGACAACAAAGATCAAAGCTACTTTTTATACACACTAAGTCATGAGCATATTGCACAAACACTTTTCCCTGTTGGTGATATTGCCAAGCCTGACGTTCGTCGCATTGCCGAAGAACAAGATTTAATAACGCACGATAAAAAAGATAGCACCGGTATTTGTTTTATTGGTGAGCGTAAATTTAAAGACTTTTTACAAAAATTCTTACCAGCACAACCGGGCAAAATTGAAGACACTGATGGTAACGAAGTCGGTGAGCACGAAGGTCTTATGTACCATACCCTTGGCCAACGAAAAGGCCTGTTAATTGGCGGTATGAAAGAAGGTTCAGGCGAGCCTTGGTATGTTGTAGACAAAGACATTGCACGCAATGTTTTAGTGGTTGGTCAAGGTAAAGATCACCCTCGCTTATACAGTAATGGCTTAAATGCTAACCAACTTCACTGGGTTGACCGTGTTGGGCCAAAGGGCACGACGCGTTGTACAGTGAAAACACGCTATCGCCAAGAAGACATCAGCTGTACATTGCTGGTTGGTGAAGATGGTATGGCACGCGTATTATTCGATGAGCCACAAAAAGCAGTGACACCAGGCCAATCAGCCGTTTTTTATGCTGACGAAGTATGCCTCGGTGGCGGTATTATCGATTCGGTGATCAAATAATGACAGAGCACCAAGTCATGGCATTAGCCGCCATGTGTCAAGTTGCTAAACAGGTTCAAAAAGTAGCGCAATATGGCAGTGGTAGCGATCACGAATTAGAAAAATTACTCAACTGTATTGTAGAAACGTCACCGAATACCCCTGAAGATGTATACCAGGGAAAACATAATTTACGTGAGGGTTATCGCGTGTTGACTGCCCAGCTTTCAGCAGGCGCCGACAAAGACGTTGAAATCGTAAAGTATGTAGGTGGCTTAATGCAGTTAGAACGTGCATTAAGTGCAAAACAAAACAGTTTAAATGAATTAGGTCGACGTATCGATGATGTAAAACGACGCCTCGACCATTTTGCAATCACAGATGATACCGTGGTCGCAGCGCTTGCCGATATTTACTCATCGGTGCTAAGCCCCCTTGGGCATCGTATTCAAGTGTACGGCAAGCCTGAGTTATTAAAGCAGCAACTCACGCAAAACAAAATCCGCGCCCTCCTTTTAGCCGGAATTCGTAGTGCCGTGTTATGGCGACAAATGGGCGGTAAACGCCGTCACTTTTTCTTTGCGAAAAGAAAAATTCTCGCTATTGCTAAACAGTATATTTAATTATCGTTCAAACTAGACAATTTAGGAGTCATTATGGAGCTTTCAGCGTTAACCGCTATCTCTCCGGTAGATGGTCGCTATGGCAGCAAGACCACGGAACTACGCAGCATTTTCAGCGAATTTGGTTTAATCAAATACCGTGTAACTGTTGAGGTTCGTTGGTTACAAGCCTTGTCTGCAGCAAGCGCAATCACAGAAGTACCGGCATTTAGCGACGAGGCTAATGCTTTACTTAATGCCATTGTTGATAACTTTAGCGAAGCTGACGCAGCACGCGTTAAAGAAATCGAGCGCACAACTAACCACGACGTTAAAGCCGTTGAATATCTACTGAAAGAAAAAGTAGCTGACAACGCAGAGCTTAACGCAGTGAATGAGTTTATTCATTTCGCATGTACATCAGAAGACATTAACAACCTATCTCACGGTTTAATGTTAACTGAAGCGCGTGACAAAGTGTTACTTCCTTACTGTGATCAACTCCTAAATGCTTTAAAAGAAAAAGCAGTTGAATATAAATCTGTTGCTATGATGACTCGTACACACGGTCAGCCTGCAACACCTTCAACAATGGGTAAAGAGTTTGCAAACGTCTACATGCGCTTAAAGCGTCAACGTGACCAAATTGCTCAAGTTGAAATGCTAGGTAAAATCAACGGTGCAGTAGGTAACTACAATGCCCACCTAAGTGCATACCCAGATTACGATTGGCACAACCATGCTGAACAATTCGTTACGAGTCTTGGTTTAACATTTAACCCATTCACAACACAAATCGAGCCACACGATTATATTGCAGAGCTTTTTGATGCAATTGCACGTTTCAATACTGTGCTACTTGATTTTGACCGTGACGTTTGGGGTTACATTGCTCTTAATCACTTTAAACAAAAAACGATTGCGGGTGAAATTGGTTCATCAACAATGCCGCATAAAGTAAACCCAATCGATTTTGAAAATTCTGAAGGTAACTTAGGTATTGCAAATGCAATCTTTGCTCACCTTGCGCAAAAACTGCCTGTATCTCGCTGGCAACGTGACCTAACTGATTCAACCGTTTTACGTAATCTGGGTGTGGGCATGGGCTATACCCTAATTGCTTATCAAGCAACGTTAAAAGGTGTTAGCAAACTTGAAGTTAACGAACCGCGCCTTTTAGAAGAACTTGATCAAAACTGGGAATTACTTGCTGAGCCTATTCAAACAGTCATGCGTAAATACGGTATCGAAAAGCCGTACGAGAAGCTTAAAGACTTAACACGTGGTAAACGTGTTAACAAAGAAATCATGGCTGATTTCATTGATGGTCTTGATTTACCAGAAGAAGCAAAAGTTGAAATGAAAAAATTGACACCGGCAAACTATATTGGCCGTGCTGTTGAGTTCATTGATAACTTAGCATAAATTGCGTATATGACTTTAAAAAGCGAAAGGCCTTCCTTTCGCTTTTTTATTACTTTTAATTATGCCAACTTGCTCAATTAATACCATCTTGCTTACTTAAGTGGTCTATTTTGAGGCAATAAAACCGCGTTGATAACAGGCAAAAATTTAGTTATTTAGTTGTTCTAAATCAGAAATTTTTAACGCAGGTAGCGACTGGTTTAATCACTCAAAATGATTAAGTATTTTTGCACATTGGTATAACTCAACAGCTTGGTATTAGGTGCCTATATGTATCAACTAACTATTAATTCGCTTACTCCGCAGCAATTCCTAAGCGAGTATTGGCAGAAAAAACCGCTACTTATTAAACAAGGTTTTAGTGATTTTCAAGATCCTATTGAGCCAGAGGAGTTAGCTGGACTTGCAATGGAAGACAGCATTGAGTCACGTATCATCACCAATCATGCTGATGACTGGCAGGCATACCACGGCCCATTCGAAGACTTTAGCTTACTAACAGAAAAGAATGCCACATTGCTAGTACAAGCCGTTGATCATTGGCATGCAGATGCAGCTCAATTACTTGAACCATTTCGTTTTATTCCAAACTGGCGAATTGATGATCTGATGATAAGTTACTCAACACCAGGGGGTGGCGTGGGTCCGCATCTAGATCAATATGATGTATTTATCATTCAAGGTCTTGGTAAACGTCATTGGCGTGTTGGTTTACCTGATGCAAACTTAAAACAATTCGCTCAAAATAAAAGTCTACTTCAAGTAGAACAATTCCCTGCTGTAATTGATTGTGTATTAGAGCCTGGCGATATTTTGTATATTCCTCCTGGTTGCCCACATGAAGGCTATGCAGTTGAAAATGCTCTTAACTACTCAGTGGGTTTTAGAGCACCTAATCAACGAGACTTACTCTCACAATTTGCCGATCACTTAATTGATACTGAACTTGGCAATACACGCTATGGCGATAGCAAGCTGACACTGCGCGATTCTAAAGGTGAGCTAAACAACCTAGAAGCCGAGCAAATTAAACAGCTCATGATCGCAGCCATCGATGATAATACAGTGTTTAAAACCTGGCTTGGTAACAGTTTAAGTCAACCAAAACACGACATGGACTTAGCACCTTTAGAAGAGCCCTACACGGTTGATCAAGTACGTGAGCTGCTCACTGATGAAACGCTGGTTTTTGAACGTTTAGGTGGTACACGCGCTATTTATCAAATTATTGATGATAAAGTTCTTTTAAGTGTTAACGGTATAAACTACCTGCATGAAATGAGTGCACTTGCTGATATCAAAAGGCTTACAGACCAAAGCTGGGTGACAGCAGACGATATAAATAGTTCAAAAAATAACCACGACTTTTTAAAAACATTTACTACACTTTTAAATGAGGGTATTTGGTTTTGTTAGGAGCGTGTGCTTATGGGGTATCATATTGACGAAGTTGAATGGAGTATCGACAAGGAACTCTTACAACGGATCAGAGAACGTGTATTTGTATATGAGCTTCATATACCAAAACACGTTGAATTTGATCATTTAGATAAAACAGCCCATCACGTGCTCGTTACAGACGATGGAAAATGCCCAGTTGCCACTGGGCGTTTGTGTAATGATGGCTTGATTGGGCGCATTGCCGTCTTACCAGAGCATCGCAACCGTTCGGTCTATAAATCACTGCTAACCTACTTAGTTAATATGGCTGAAAAGCAAGGCTGTGATTGCGTCAGTATTAATTGTATTTTAAATGAAGTTGAACGATTTAAACGAAATGGTTTTGCTGCTGATGGCTTAGTATTTATGGAAGCGGGTATTCCTAGACAGCGAATGCTTTGCCCTATAAAACAGTTTGATACGCGACCATTCACGATGGTTCATTAGTGACTTTTGTCATTTTCATAAAAAAGCTGAATAAAATTATTCAGCTTTTTTTTATAATTAAAATGCGATTACGCGGGCTCATTCTGCCACATTTCATCTTTTTCGAATAACTCATACAAACCATGAGCGCGATTAATCAGTAGGTTAGCAAAATCAACTTTCGTTTTATCTGTTGCACCAGATTGCATCAACTGGTCTGCTTTTAATTGCCACTGCATTGAGAAATAACGTAAGACTTCGCGTGGATTTGCAGCCGCGCCCGCTTCAGCATGATCGGTAGGTAATCGACCCGTAATCACCCAATAACTTTTACCATTTTGCGCTTTGAACTTCCAAATTGCGACTAGCGGTGCAATAAAACGGCTTTCTTTTTCAACAACAGTTTGCGGTATAACACCTTTTTCAGCTAAGTGCTTTTGTGCATTTTGGAAACATTCTCTTTGCCAAATAACACTTTGCTTTTGTGCTTCTGCTTGTTCTTCAGGTGTTAATGGTCTCGCTTGTTTTTGTTCCATGGTGGTTACTCTTTTACAACATTTCAGACACTTTAAGGCTTAATATTGAGCTGTGCAAGTGTTTAGGGGTAAACGAAGTGCATTTGGATATTATTCACCCAAGTTAAAAGGAAGAGCCCGGTTCCGTTAAAAATTGCAGCTCTTCTTGCGTTGATTCTCGCCCTAAAATGGCATTGCGGTGGGGATAACGACCAAATCTATCAATGATCAGCTTGTGTTTTAGTTCAAATTCATAATTAGGCAGGCCCCTAAATAATTGTAAGGCCTGCTGATGAATCGCTTTTGATTCACTGTGCATAAAAGGCATATAAATAAAGGCTGCTTGCTCAGTCGATAGTGCCTTGTCAAAGCCTAATTCGATTGCACGCTGAGCAAGAGTTAGCGCTTGGGCATCTTGGCTAAAAGCACGCGGTGTATTGCGATAAATATTACGAGAGAACTGATCTAAAACAATGATTTCTGCTAAAGAGCCTATCGCATCGACTCGCCAATTAGCGCACTCTCCTGCTATTACCTGCAAAAGTAACGGTGCGTATTTATCAGTAATTAACCTATCTAATTCATCGGACTGCTGATACCAAGCCGAAGGCCCTAAATCATTAAACCAAAAATCAATAACTGATTGCTTATCCATGCACTCGTCTCCTATATTTAATTGCCTAGCACTTTTGCTGGGTCTACACGGGTGGCTTGCCATGCAGGATATAAAGTGGCCAGTATCGCTAACACAAAGGTCACAATAACGGTGATCACAATATCTTGCCAGACTAATTTACTGGGTAAAAACTCAATAAAATAAACACCTTGTAAAGGGTTGTCGCCCAAAAGGTTACTCAGCCAAGTAAATAATTCGCTGATATTTAACGCGACCATCACACCGATAATAGTGCCAAGTACAACCCCTATTAGCGCCTGTGTAAATCCCTGCATCACAAACGTTGCTAAAATAGTACTGTCTTGTGCGCCCATGGTTTTTAGAATGGCAATATTTGCTTGTTTTTCGCGTACCTCCATCACCAAAGATGACACGATATTAAAGCTTGCCACAGCAATGATTAAAAACACCACAATATAAACAATGGTGCGCACCATTTGAATGTCTTGATACAAGCTGCCCTGCGTTCTAAACCAACTCGAGACATACACATAATCAGGGATAACTTGGCCAACACGCATCGCGATTTGATGAGCATTAAAAACATCATCCACTTTTAAACGTAAACCTGTAACCTGATCTTCACTAAAACCCAATACTGATTGTGCTTTATCTAAACGAATAAAAGCAGCCGTTTCATCAATAGGTCCACCCATGTTAATTATGCCAGCCAAGTTTAAACTAACCCGTTTTGGCGCAAGCAAGGTGTTACTTTGCTGGTTAATTTGCGGGATTAACAAAGTAACAGGGTCCCCTATTTTCAACCCTAATTTATTAACAACTTGCTGACCTAAAAGAATATCTTCTTGTTGCAGCTGGCTTACCAGTCGTCCTTGAGTAAATTGATTAATCGCTGATACTTGGTTTTCAAATTCGCTAGCAACTCCACGTACCTCAACAGCCTTTAAATCACTTTTAAATTGCACCATGCCATTCACGCTAATAAAAGGCGCCGCTCCCGCTACACCAGATTGCGAGTTAAGTAGGCTTACTTTTGACTGCCAATTATTAATCGGTTTATTCGGCGCAACATATTCAACCTGAGGCACGACAGACAGTAAACGATGAACAAGCTGTTGCTCAAAACCATTAATAACCGAAAGGGCAACGATTAAAACCGCCACGCCCAATAAAATACCAATTGTCGATGCTTTAGCTATAAAGCTAACAAAACCGTTTTGCCCATCTTTGTGTCCTGAGTGCGCTCTAAAACGCTTCGAAATAAACGCACTAAGCAACATGCTGAGACTCTTTAATCGCTAATTTTCCATCGTCAAGATAAGCAATCTTCCCAAGCTTATCAGCAAGTTCTAAATCGTGTGTTACCACCACAAAGCTGGTTTTTAAGCTGCTGTTTAACTCTTTAATGAGGTCGTATATTTTAATCGCATTTTGCTTATCTAAGTTGCCGGTAGGCTCATCGGCAAGCACTAAAGCGGGCTCTGTCACCAATGCACGCGCAATTGCGACACGCTGACGCTCACCACCAGACAAAGCCGATGGTTTATGTTCACTACGATGCGACAACCCTACTTTATCAAGCATAACCCGTGCTTTTTCAGTCGCGTCCTTGGCACTTAATCCCTTTATGAGTAACGGCATTGCAACGTTTTCAACTGCCGTAAACTCCATTAATAAATGATGAAATTGATAAATAAACCCTAAATTCTCATTACGGAAATTAGCTTGTTGCTTACGATTTAGTTTACCGACTTGTTTACCTTTAATTTCAACTTTACCGTCTGTGGCACCATCAAGCGTACCTAAAATATGTAGTAACGTGCTTTTTCCTGAACCCGAGCTGCCAACAACAGCGAGCATTTCACCTTGCTCTAAGCTCAAGTTAACCCCTTTTAATACTGCAACTTGGTTTTCGCCATCTTGATACACTTTATTAAGCTGCTGACACTTGATTACTAACTCACTCATAACGTAATACCTCTGCTGGGTTCACTTTTGCAGCTTTACGGGCAGGATACAACGTTGCTAAAAAGCTCATTGCAATACTACCGGCGGCAATTAGGCTTAAACTGACTACATCAAATTTAACAGGTAAACGCATGCCTGCGAGTAAATTGATGCCAAACATATTCAATAATTCATTAATGTACTGACTAAACAACACACCCAGTAATGCACCAATGCTGGTGCCAATTAAACCGTTATACAGACCTTGAATCATAAATACATTTTGTACTTGTGCTGGTGTTAGCCCTAAGGTTTGCAAAATAGCGACTTCACTTTGCTTTTCACTCACCATCATGGTCAAAGCCGAAACGATATTAAACACCGCAACTAATACTATTAATCCTAGTAACATAGACATGATGCGCTTTTCCATGGCCACTGCTGCGAATAAGGTGCCTTGGCTATCGCGCCAGTCTGTGTGTTCAACGTCTTTAAATATAGACGCATGACTTTTAAGCACCTGCTCAACGGCAAATGGTTCATGCAAAGAAACACTCAAATTCGGGGCAACTGATTGTGAGAGCTTTAAAACACGCTGCAATGAATAGCCGCTAGTAAATGCAAGTGACATATCGATTTCAGATTGTGTTTCGTACAGCGCTGCAACCGTAAATAAACGCTGGCTAGGTACTCGACCAAGCGGAGTATAGGTGCTTGCATTTGGCATGATAACCCGTACTTTGTCACCCAACGAAATACCCAGTTTACGACTTAAATAACGGCTTATTGCTATGTGATAATTTTCATCCATGACTAGTGACCAATTACCTGCCACTATTTTTTCTTTAATGTTATATAACGAGCTCCCATCATCATATAAGCCTTGTAAGAGCACACCATGAAGGTCTTGATTAGTTTGTAAAATAGCCTCTCCATGACGATACAAATTGACTTGTTTTACAGCAGGAGACTCCGACAGCTGTGACTTAATACGCGACATGGCTTCTTTAGACTGTGACTTAGCGTCCACTTCAATATGCGGGATCAAGCCTAACATATTAGTCTTGAGGTTATTTTCAAAACCATTCATCACAGAGCTTACGGTAAATAGAGCCATTAAACCGATAGCAATGCCCGCAATAGAAAAAAACGAAATAAAAGAGATAAAGGCGTTGCCCTTTGAGGAGCGGCTATATCTCAGCCCTATAAAAAGGCTAACAGGTTGAAACATAAGTAATTATAGGTTTTATAAGGGCTAAATATGCGCTCATGTTAGCATATATTTAGCCATGATGGGATTATCGAATTTGTAAAAAATAATTATAAATCTGATACTTGAACAGTCTCTATTAAGTGGTCTAATAATGCTTTTACGTTCGTTGCAATAAATTGCCTTGGCGGATATACCCCCCAAACGCCTTCAGGTGCGGGGGCAACATTGGAAAGCACCGCGACTAATTGACCTGACTGCAAATATTTATCCACGTAATAATCTGGTAGCTGCACAATGCCTAAACCTTTAATAGCAGCATCAACCAAAGCCCAGCCACTATTACACTGTAACCGACCCGCCACTTTAATATGTTTATCTTGAAGTTGATCTTTTACACGCCAGTAACTGTTATTTCCAATTAAACAGTGGTGCTGATGAAGTTCACTCACACTATGAGGCTGACCATAGTTATTGATATAGTCTGGGCTACAACAAATCACTAAACGTCGCTGACTTATTCGTCTGGCCTTTAATGATGAATCCTTTAAATGCCCTAACCGAATCGCCAGATCAAATCCCTCATCTAATAAATTGACTTGTTCATTGCTCAAGTGACTAATAACTTCAATATCAGGATGTTTCTGCATAAATGTATGGACAGCAGGCATAATGTAGCTTTCGCCATACATCACTGGTGCAGTTAATTTAATTGTCCCTTTTGGTGTCAGTTGCTGCTCAGCCAAAAGTGCCGTGGCGTCGTCCATCGCATTTTGCAATTGTTTAGTTTGATGAGCAAACACTTCACCTTCTTGGGTAAGTACCACCTTGCGTGTTGTCCGAGTAAGCAATTGCGTATTTAAACGCTCTTCTAATTGGCTCACATAGCGACTGACATGCGCCACTGACATCCCTAATAATCGACTTGCTTTAGTAAAGCTGCCTGTTTCAGCGACGGCTAAAAACTCATCAATTCCATGCCAACGATTCATTATTACCATACTGTAAAAGTGTTTTAATAAATCGAAGATTATCATCCATTGAGAAATAAATAAAATAGTCTATGTTAATTATCTACTACCTACAAATAAGGGAACGTTATGACTGATTTTATTAAATCAAAAGCAGCAATTGCTTGGGGACCAAACCAACCTCTATCGATTGAAGAAGTCGATGTGATGATGCCTAAAAAAGGCGAAGTGCTTGTAAAAATTGTAGCAACCGGTGTTTGTCACACAGACGCATTCACTTTATCTGGTGAAGATCCTGAAGGTATTTTCCCTGCTATTCTCGGCCATGAAGGCGGCGGTATTGTAGAGGCTGTAGGTGAAGGTGTAACTCACGTTGAAGTCGGCGACCACGTCATTCCTCTTTACACCGCTGAATGTGGCGAGTGTAAAATGTGTAAATCGGGTAAAACAAACCTGTGTTCAGCTGTTCGTGAAACACAAGGTAAAGGTTTAATGCCAGATGGCACCACTCGTTTTTATAAAGACGGTCAACCGATTTATCATTATATGGGTTGCTCAACGTTTTCTGAATACACTGTACTTCCTGAAATTTCACTCGCAAAAGTAAGTAAAGAAGCCCCGCTTGAAGAAATTTGCCTACTTGGCTGTGGCGTAACAACAGGTATGGGTGCAGTTACTAAAACTGCTAAAGTACAACAAGGTGACACGGTTGCTATATTTGGTCTTGGCGGCATTGGTTTATCTGCCATTATCGGTGCAAAAATGGCAGGCGCTAGTCGTATTATCGGTATTGATATTAATACCAGCAAATTTGAACTGGCTACTAAGCTTGGCGCCACAGATTTGATCAATCCAAATGATTTCGATAAACCAATTCAAGAAGTGATTGTTGAAATGACTGACGGCGGTGTCGATTTCTCATTTGAGTGTATTGGTAACGTAAACGTAATGCGCTCTGCACTTGAGTGTTGTCATAAAGGCTGGGGTGAATCAGTTATTATTGGTGTTGCAGGCGCAGGCCAAGAAATTTCAACACGCCCATTCCAACTTGTAACAGGCCGCGTATGGCGTGGTAGCGCATTTGGTGGAGTAAAAGGCCGTTCTGAGTTACCTGAAATCGTAGAACGATATATGAAGGGTGAGTTTGCACTTAATGACTTCATCACACACACCATGAAACTTGAAGATATTAATGAAGCCTTTGACTTAATGCACGAAGGTAAGAGTATCCGCTCTGTTATTCATTACTAATCATTAATAAGCGCCTTGATTTAAAAGGCGCTTTCATTTTCAAGGATGCTGATATGCTCGAAAATATAAGCTCAACAAAAGTCAGCGGTGGTTGGCATAAGCAATACACGCATCAAGCGAGCAGTACACACTGCACAATGCGTTTTGCTATATTTTTACCACCGGGTGCAAGTGAAACCAATAAAGTACCTGTGATGTATTGGTTGTCAGGCCTTACTTGTACTGATGAAAACTTTATGCAAAAAGCCGGTGCCTTTAAAAAAGCCGCAGAACTGGGTATTGCTATTGTCGCACCTGATACAAGCCCACGTGGTGACACCGTACCTGACGACGAAAGCTACGATTTTGGTCAAGGTGCTGGCTTTTATGTTAACGCAACACAAGCCCCCTACAATGTACATTACAATATGTATGATTATGTTGTGACTGAGTTGCCAGCGTTAATTGAAGCGCACTTCCCTGTTACTGATAAAAAAGCGATTGCAGGTCACTCAATGGGAGGGCACGGCGCCCTAATGATTGCGCTTAAAAATCCAAAACAGTTTGTTAGCGCAAGCGCATTTAGCCCTATCGTCAACCCTATAAATTGTCCATGGGGTGAAAAAGCATTTAGTCATTACTTAGGGACTGACAAAGCGGCGTGGCGCAATTACGATAGCTGCGAGCTCATGAAACAAGCAAGCCCAGAAGATTATTTACCGCTGCGTATTGATCAAGGCGAAGCTGACAACTTTTTAGTTGAACAACTAAAAACAGAAAACTTGTTTTTGGTCGTCAATGAAAAAGATTACCCCGCTGAAATAAATATGCATGCTGGCTATGATCACAGTTACTATTTTATTAGTAGCTTTATTGATGAACATTTAGAGTTTCATCACCGTCACCTGTAGTGTACTTAGTGTGAGGACATAACTTCCTCACACGCTTTCAACAAAGCAAACAGATAGGCGCTAACGGTTGGAGCCTTGCTTTTGTCACTAACTTACTTACCTGAGAATCAAAGTAGCTGAAAATACTCACCCACAACTATTAAAGTATATCCTCAAAAATTATAAGTCGATTTAATTGCAACATGGCAGTTATATTTTTAAGACTTATTCAACAACAAACCATTGTAAATAAAGCTATTTTCACCTCATCCCCTCACGAAATCACCTAATTTAAAGCGCAAGCAAACTCTAATGTGAGCGCTCTTGCGATAAATACGTGCATCCTTTTTCTCTCGCTTGCGTCTCTAGTAGTGAAGTGAATGTTTAATCACAAAATAAGGAAGCAAGGTAATGAGTACAACTAACAACACCAGTAACCCCGATACTAGCAGTAACTGCGACGAGGCCTGTGTCTGTAACAATGAAAGTAACTGTAACAATGACTGTGACAGTAGCTGTAATTGTAACTGCAACTGTGCTAACAATGAGTGCCAAACCTTACAGCCCTGCCATTGTAAGAGCTGTAACCCAAATACAAAAAACAGCTGCTGTTAAGCTGTCATAAATATCAAGGCAACAGCACTTAGGTGCTGATGCCTTAGTATGGACGAAGCCTAATTATGATTGAAAATATCTGGAAGCAATTCCACCAGCAACTGCTGGGATTTATCGCCAGCAAAGTGAACGACCAAGCGATGGCTGAAGACATACTGCAAGATGTCTTTATTAAAGTGCTTAACAATATCGACAGCCTTAGTGCCGCCGACAAGCTACAGCCCTGGCTTTATCAAATCTGCCGTCACGCCATAATTGATTACTACCGCAGTAAACGTCCCAATAGTAGTAGCGACAAACTAGAGCAACTGCATGCGCCTGAGGTAGACTGGGCAGCTGCTTACAGTGAGCAGCAACTCAACCGCTGTATTAACACGTTAATTCAAGATTTACCCGCCCATGTTAGCAACATACTTATCGACAGCGAGTTGCAGCAACTCAAACAACAACAAATTGCCGACAAATATAAATTGAGCCTGCCAGCGGTTAAATCACGCATCAAACGCGGTCGCGAACAACTAAAAACTAAATTACAAGCGTGCTGTAACTTTACCTTCGCGGCACAGGGCATGGATGCAGAGTGTAAGAATCAATGCGGTTGCAGCGCAGATAGCTAGCCTATTAGAAAGCCGGCACTCACTATTTACTTTAAAGAGTCAGCCAGCAAGACGAGATTTCCTCACACGCTTTCACCGTGACAAAATTTTGCGGCACACTCACTGCGACTCTTCTTTAACCACCTCTTACAAATAACTAACAATCAATGACGACTGTAAAAAATGTTGAATAGCTTACTTACATAAGTCACGAACAAATTCTTTTAAAAACCCAACAAGTTGTAAAATAAAAATTATCAAAAAAGGCAGTGCCCCAAGAATCGCTACACTTCTATTTAGTAGCTCATCGTGTTGAAGCAACAATACATAACTACATAAAAACAAAGCTAAGCACCAAGCATATAAAGTAATCCCCTGCGAGTTTTCACGCCCCACTAGCTGCTTAATGACTAAAATGGCAGAGTCTGCTGATGTCGCAACAAACACAAGTAACAGCAGCAAACTAGCCCAAATAAATACCGTACCTTGCCAACCTAATTGATGAAAAAACACAAACAGCCCTTGGCTATAATCATCTTTTATAGCCAATAAAATACCCGATTGATTCAGTTTATCCCATTCAATTGCTGCACCAGAAAATGCAGAAAACCAAATAATTGTTACAACCGAGGGAATGCAGACAACAGCTAAAACAAACTGCCAAACAGCTCGTCCTTGGCTAATTTTCGCTAAAAAAACACCCACGAATGGCCCCCATGCTAACCACCAAAAGTAGTAATTATAAGTCCATCGATTCGCCCAATCTGAGTTATTTAACTGGCTATCAAACTGCCAAGTACCCGTTACAAGCAGTTGTATGTAATAACCTGTACCATCTAAGGCTATCTGTATAATTGGCGCTATAGGCACGACACACAAAAGCCAAATTAATAGAGTAAACGCCAAAATTACATTAAATATACTTAACGATTGCACACCGCGCCTAATACCAAACTTTGCCGATACGGTATAGATAATGAAGAGCACCCCCACTATTAGAGAGCCAATTAAAGCTGGCGAAGTTATGTTTAACTCAAGCTCAACTCCTTTGCTGATCAGTAATGTAGAATTAGCAATGGTACCAACCACACCAAAAAAAATGGCAAATACGGCAATCAACTTAACCACAAAACAGAGAGTAAGTTGCCCCTGTTTATCTACCTTATTGCCAATTGCACTCATTACAGGCGCACACATGTCACCGGATTTACCGCTGTATTGAGTTAAACCACCTAACACGATGGCAAACACAGCATATAATGCCCACGCATGTGCGCCCCAATTAACCAGCGTTAATGCAAGACTACTTGCTAATCTATCGGGGTATAAACTTTGCTTTAAAGGTGGGTTCAATGAATGCAGCGCAGGCTCAGCGACTCCCCAAAAAACCAATCCAGAACCCATTCCCGCAGCAAAAAGCATGGCAAACCAACCAAAGTTTGAATATTCAATGCGTGCATTCTCACCCCCTATTTTACGAGTTCCCAATGGACTAAACGCAAGTATTATTACTGCAAATAATAAAAAGTTGATTAGCAAAAAGAAACCGCTGCCTATGTGTGCCAATGCTTTAGAAATCATCGGCTGAACTTGGTCTGTCATTAAATTAGGTAAAACAACAGCGATCAGTGCAATAGTCAAGCAAATAGCCAGTGCCGTTTTTTCAAGTGAATAGGTAGAGTGTTTCAAGATTAAGCCTATAGAGTGAGCGCATTAAGAATACTGTCAGCACGGCGTTGATACAAACAGGCAAAAGTGTGAATTATTACCTTTAACGCGTAAATTATACCAATACTGAATCACTACAACGCGGCTACATGTCCCTTAAAAATGTATTTATAAGTAGAGTTATAGAGTTAAATACGCTCTTTTAAACTAAATTTTCTTACACGATTTAGGAGCTAAAAATAAGGTGTATTTTTTGGGGGAAACGAAAAAAGGCGCTTTAAAAGCGCCTTGCTGTCAAGAATGTGCTTAAACATGTCTTGATCTTAATACATATCCTTATAAGGATTCGATTTGTTGAACGCTATCGCTTTGTCAAAACCTGGGATAGTCATCGATTCTTCATTAATAACAATGTCGTTTTCATCAATTAAACCATCACCAAAACGATAAATAAGCTCATAATGGCCTAAGTCGGCTTGTTGCTTATATTCATTTTGTGCTTGTGCAACATGGGTATTGCGGTCTTGGTACTGAGCCATTTTTGCATCGCCATGACGCTTTGTAAGCATTTGCATTGTCACGTTTGGCGACAGCACTGTGGCGGTTGCATTATTACCACCAAACCCTTTTGAGTTTATAAAAGCGATATCCATTGCATCACATTGATAGTGCGCTGTGCGAATATCTAAATGCTGGCTATAAACATCATCGGCCACTTTATCAATAGTGGTAATACCCGGCATAATATTATGACTAAACACGCCTAACGCCATGGCAAGTTGATCACCACTTGCCGGTGCAATTGTGTGGCCAACATACGCTTTTGGCGCGGCCACTTTCCAGCTATCAATCGCAAATGTTTCAGCTACTTTATGATAAATAAGAGACTCTGTTACACGATTTTGAGGTGTGCTAGAACCATGCGCTAAAATAAAGCTGCGCTTTTGTACGGCTTCTTGACCAACAATACTGCTGGCAAGCGCGACCGATTTAGCCATTGTTATATAGTTACCTGGGCCCGGTGCTGTAATTGACTTTTTAATACCGTCGGCATTTACAAATACATCGGCAACAGAGCCTTGAATATCAGCACCGAGTTCGAGTGCAAGCGCATCATCCATTAAAATTGCCACCTGTGCGCCTTCACCAATAGTAAAACCACAGTTTTCACCAAATGGACGACTGGTACGTCGATGATCTACCACATCGGTATTATCAAGACGTTTTAGGCCTTCTTCGTTAGCAAGTGCGCTCATATTACCAAAGCCTTCGACAATTTCAGGCGTAATGGCGCATTCAACAGATGCAACAATCGCAACGCGGGTGCGACCAGCTTGAATATCGTTAACAGCAGCGCGTAGGTTGTATAAAAAGGTGGCACATGCGCCCGATGTGGTGAACGTTGTTCCAACATTACCGGTCACATACGCATTAATGAAATCAGTCGACATGGTATTTAAGCCAAGTGCTAATTGTTTGGTGCTTACGCGGTCACCCTGTTGTCTCGCACGAATTAAGCCACCAAACCCTTCGTCATCCACTTGCCCTGCTACCGAAGCCGAATATGTACCAATTTGATCAGGCTCAACACTATTCATAACATGCTGCCATGCAAGCCCTGTAGAGCGAATGGCATCGGTTGCCGCAAAAATGGTCGCTTGTAGGCCTCGTGGTTGGTAACGACTGTTATACATGGTCGCTGGATCAAAACCTGTAGGTAATTGACCCGCGGCTTTAATCGGGTTGTCACGGGTGCTGTCGTGCTTAATAGCAAGGTCGGCACTAATGGTTACTTTTACTTTTTTATCGCTGAGATCTTCAACCTGCCAACTTGCAGGTACTGGCGTTGGTAAATCACGACGACGAGTTTCAAACACAATTTGCTGCTCGTCAGACGCTGTCAGCGTCATTTTTTGTTGCCACGGAGTTGCATCAACGTCAAAGTGATTTTTTTCAATTTTACGGATTAGCGTACCTGCTAATACTTGTTCGCCGAATTGTGCTTCAATATCAGCTTCGTTAATAACGTTGCCTTCAGCATCTTTTAAAACGCCGTCGGTCAGTGTTACTAAATTCATTAACGTCGCTAAGCCTAAAAATGTCTCCTGACGGGCTGTTGCATCTAAGCTGTCTAACACGATACGACGATAACCTTGATGAAAAGAAGTGCGGCCAGCGGCATTAATACCACCCATACCAACAATAACGGGTAATGCTGTCATAAATAACCTTGAGAAACGTGTTACGAGAATTACTTAAGTTTAAATGGATTAACTAGGTAGCCTTGTGCTTTAATAGCCAAATAACATGCATAATAGGCCAAAAACAACTGGTCGGAGCAATAAAAGTGACACACGGTAAACATGCAAACGCTATCGAAATTAGTATTTTAGTGTACCCTCACCTACTCATTACAAGTCTTACTCTACCTATAGAAATGCTTAGGGCGGGTGAAGCTTTTGCGAAAAGTCATCACCGGTACGATGAATTTACCCCGCTTAATATCAATTTAGTTGCCAGCACAGTAAAACCGATTGCAAACAGAACGGGGCTTGCCATTATGCCCGACAGCGACCCCGACACAGCGCCATATAGCGATTTAATTATTGTTCCAGGTATTTGGCGTAACCCTCGACCTGTGGTGAGTAAACATCCTCGCCTTGTTAATTGGCTCGCTGATTCGTGGCTGCAAGGGAGCCATATAGTGGGCGTAGGCACAGGTAATTGCTTAGTAGCAGAAGCAGGTTTATTAAACGGTCACCCAGCCACAACGCATTGGCATTATGCTGAACAATTTAAACGAGATTACCCTAATGTACAGTTAAAGCCTGACTTCTTTATTACCCAGTCTGAGCGTATGTATACCGTTGCCAGTTTGAATGCCTTAGCCGATGTCATTGTGCATATAATTAGCCAGTATTATGGCCGAGAAGCCGCACAACATGTAGAGCGTAACTTCTCCCATGAAATTCGAAAACCTTACGAAGATCAGCGTTATTTAGAAGGTGCTGTTGATAAACACCCAGACGAATTAATTGCACAGATCCAGTTTTGGCTTAAAAACAATCTAACATCTGAGCTCACCTTACAGGAAATTGCAGCCCAATTTAGTTTAAGCTATCGAACGTTTACCCGACGTTTTCGCCAAGCCACCAGCCAAACTCCGATTGAATATTGGCAGCAGTTACGTGTACAAAGCGCGAAAGAATTACTCGCCTCTTCTAATTTATCAATCCAAGAGGTGGCACTTGAAGTTGGCTATAATGACCAAGGACATTTAACCCGTGTATTTAAGAAAGTACTGTCGCAAACACCCAGTGAATATAGAACAGTGGTAAGACGTAAGCTATTTGGTTAACGCTATTCGATACCATAAAACAACGCTTCAAAAGCCAACTCATACCATTTTGCTTAATTAAGTGAATAATTTTTGAGCGAATAAAACTTCGTTTGATAACAAGGCAAAAATTTAGTTATTTAGTTATTCTCGGCAATTGCTCCTGCATTGCTCTACCACCTGCATCCACGCAGTCGTAAATCAGACATTTTTAACGTAGGTAACGACCAGTTTAATCACTCGAAAGGATTTAATATTAATGAAAATGGGAATAGGTAGTGTAGGCGACGCATTTTTAATTATTGAGACAAACTAACTTAATTGGAAGCAAGCTCTTTGCTGAATATAATTTTGCTCTTGTGCGGGTTACCCCTGTCTTCATAACCCGCTATGGTATAGCCATTTTTTATCAACAGACTTAGCATCGCAGGAAAACGATTCATTGATTTCACATTAATTGCATCGTAATTATGCTCTTTCACCCACATTTCTTGTGCTGCTAATAAAGCTTGAGCAATTCCCATCCCTCGGCACTTTGGCAACACGGCACCAAGCCAACTATAAAAGGTATTATTATCTAACCCATAACCGAGCTTATACGCGACAGGCTCATTATCAATATACGCGACTAAAACAAGATGCTCACGACCAGCCAACTTTGCGTGTAATTTACTTAGCGTATTTCTGCCATCAAACTCAGGAATTTGGCTATCTACAAGTAATAAATCTTGTAAATTAGCTGATTTTATTGAGTAACAAGTTGTCATTACATTTTTCCTACTCAAAATCTAAATTCAAATTGATCTGACTCCAAAAAGGATCCTACTTTATCGGGGTCAGATCAAATATCTAATGTTTGATTTCTAATTTCTAAAACTATTTTTCTTTCCGATAATACAATTTTGAATAGCGTTTTACTTGTGCGTGAACACCCCGGCCTAAACTTTTAAACTTCGCTTCCAGTACATCAACACCGTATAAAATAACCACAACCAATACCGAAAGCTTGATAGCGGCCATAAGGTTATCAGTGGCAATTACGACACCGATAGACGCTAATACCCAAATGGTTGCAGCTGAAGTAACACCCACCACTGCGCCATCTTTTGCCAGCATGACACCGGCACCTAAAAAGCCAATACCTGTGATTATTTGCCCAACTACACGAGAGTGGTCAATTACATCACCATGTAACATAAATGCGGTGGCTAAGAATAAATAGGTCCCTAGAACAATAAGCGCCGAGGTGCGAATACCCACTGGCTTTCCGCGCAATTGGCGCTCCATACCAATGATCGCACCACAAAATGCAGCACTACCAATTGCAGACCAAGAGTAAGGGGCAATATCAAATAGACTATTCAGTGTCACTGTACTTCCAAATATTTGAATTAATAATTATAAAGAAAACGCCATCGCGGTGCTTAACCGCAATGATCCAAAGCTGGCCATTTTACTAAAATCGGCTTTTGCTATTGGCACATGTTGGCAATCAATGGCGAGTTGCTTTTTGTCTTCACAAAATGGGTCATGAACATATAAGCAATGCTCATCCACATGCGTTACGCACACCCAATGTGGTGATTTTTTACCATCAAAGCGATATGTACTAATGAGTAAAACTACCGCTTTACCCGCCGCTAGCCATGTTTCAATATCGTTAAGGGTTAGTTCTTGATAGCGTACAGGCATTTTCGCAACGATAGCTTCAGCAACAAATTGGTTATGCACTGTGTGTAAAATTGCTTTTTTCTTTTCACTTCTTACACCATCGATAAACAATGATTCACGGGTATTTAAAACAACATCAGCCTTAAATCCACGTTTCATCGCTGCAAGTGCTAAACCCAGCGGATGGCAGCCACCGTGACCCGAGGTCATAAAAATGGTGGTTGCCTCACGCCAAATATCAAGTTCTTTTAATTGGCTCATTGGCGTATTATTAAGCGACGACATAGCCATTAGTAATGCCGCGGGACCACAGGTAAATTCAGTGGTTTGTTGATACCACGGTGTGTGTTTATCAGCATTAAAAGCGGTATTACGACGAATCGTTTTTTGCATTCGTAGCGCATCACTGTGATCATCATAATAATCACTGTAATGACCAAATACATGATAACCATGCTTTTCGTATAAACGAATTGCGGCCTGATTATTGACTGCAACCTCTAGTCGCATAAAACTACGACCCCGTTTTACAGTCTCGTTTTCAAGAGCAATTAGCAGCTGCGAAGCCACCCCTTTACCTTGTTGGCTCGCAAGGACGGCCAATGAGTACAACCGCGCTAACCGCGTGCCTTTATGACACCACACAAGGCCATAACCGACCAATTCACTGTTAACTTCAGCAACCATTAACAAACCATGGCTTGCTGAAAGCCAGCGTTTTAAGCTGCGACTGCTTAATCTATCTTGACTAAAGCTTTGCTCTTCAATGGCAACAAGTGCCGCCAAATCCGATACTTCCGCAAACCGGATTTGGCAATGTGGTGTCTTCATTTAACCTCGGCCTCGTGCTTCAAGGCGTTGCTTAAATTCGTCCATAATGATCATATAAAGCTCATCGCCAAGGTAGGCATCTTCTACTTTGTGATCAATGCTCGGGTTATCGTTTACTTCAAGTACGTACGCGCGCCCTTGATGTTCTTTTACATCAACGCCATACAAACCTTTACCCACTGTTTTACAGGCTTTTAATGCCGCATCTAATACCACTTTCGGTAACTCAAAAGTCGGGAGAGTTTCAAATCCACCTGAAAAAAAGCGTTTTGCATCATGGTTGTAAATTTGCCAATGATTACGCGCCATTAAATAACGACATGCATAAATCGCGCGACCATTTAACACCCCTACACGCCAGTCATACTCTGTGTACATATACTCTTGTGCTAGCACTAGCGCACTGAACTCAAAAAGCTCCGTGAGTTTTGCAATCAGCTCTTCACGGTTCTGAACTTTAAACACCCCTTTAGAGAATGACCCCTCTGGCATCTTTAGTACTAATGGGTACGTAAAGTTTGTTTCTAAGTTTTCAATGGTGTCTGTTGATGTATCAGCTACCACATGTGTTTTTAAGCTTGGCACTTTTTGATAATTAAAGGCATCGTGTAAGTACACTTTATTACAGCAGCGTAAAATTGACTCTGCGTCATCAATTACCACAAGCCCTAAGCTTTGTGCTTTACTTGCTAATCGATAAGTTGGGTGGTCAATCGCCGTTGTTTGACGAATAAATAGTGCGTCGTATTGCGCAATACTGGTAATTTCATCAAAAGTCAGTGCTTGTGCATAAATGCCATGCTTAGCTGCCGCTTTAATAAATTTTGCAATGGCGTCTTTATCACTGGGTGGTACTTTTTCTTGGTGATCAACCAAAATCGCCATATCCCAGCGGTAACGGCGTTTTTTATCGTGAATACGCCAGACAGATTCTGTGAAGCTGCTTAACTGTTTTACAAATTCGGCAAACGCGTCGTCATCAAGCGCCGCAATAGCACCTTGTTTCACTACACCTTGCTCGTCACACACCAGTATTGGCGCAGGGTATTGTGAAAACAATGCTTTAGTTGCTTTAATATCGTCTTCGCAATGTGTTTGCCCAAAAAATACGGTGCGACCTTGTAATTGCATGTGGCGAGAGCTGTGCTCATCTGAACGTAATGCATTAATGGTTTTTACGCTGGGTAATACTTGGTGCTGTCTTGCTTCTGCAAGTAAAGAACAATAGTAACCCTTACTTAAATACTGTCCTGTATCGCACAGATTTAAAATACGTGTTTTGGGTTCGTTATGTTTTGGGTAATCACGTAGGTAAGTATCAAAAGTGATCACATTTTCAAAGTTTTGAGCAATACGCTGCTCGTTGTTATCAACCACAATCAAGGTTTTAAACACGACTTTTCCTATAATAAGTCTTTAATAATGAAAAAACACCCAACCAATTAAGTGAATGCATGAGGCTAAAATTCACTCAACTAGATGGGTGCTTATGATACCAACCCGCAATAATGCAAAATCATTTAGATTGATTAAGCGTGTGGGTATAAGCGCTAAGCTTGATGTGATTTATAGAGTGTTTTGCGAGGAGTTACCAACGAGATATTTTTCACTTAAAGATGAAATTTACTAATTAAAAATCAGTGTGTTTAAATTAACTTATCAATGGTATAAAACTGCTTTTTGTCGCCTATGACAAGTTCGACTTCGTCATCCACTTTTTTACCAAGCAATTTTTTACCTAAAGGTGCTTCGCGAGTCACAACATAAATCGTGTGCTCTTTAACTGTCACTGATAAGCCACCAGAACTTGGACCAATAAAGAACCATTTTTGCTGGTCTTGATCATCAATAAGAGAGACCAATGCCCCTTCGCGAACTTTCGGAAATTCTGTTTCTTTGAATACCGTATTAAACGCTTGAATATCACGGTAACATTCATTCACTCGTTCAGCTTGACCTTGAGCTAAATAGGCCGCCTCTAATCCTAGGGTGTCGTATTGAGTTTCGGCCACACTTTCTTCATGGGTGGCAGCATCATGAGCCGCTTTTGCCGCTTCTTTAGCACGGTGTAATTGCGATTCTAAGGCGAAACGAAGGTGTTCTATAACGTGTGTTTTATTCATATCAAAGCAGCTAAAACGTAAAATGCGCATTCTACCCTGTTTTACGATTTTTGTAACTGAACTGATATGGTTTGAATATGTTAGCAATAGCTCATTAGCTTATCTGATTGGTGCTTTATATTGCGCGTGCTAAGTTTAAAAAAGCGCAGGGTTAATCATGATTAACCCTGCGCAAGTGTGGTTAAGGCATATCAATGTAAGCTTGGGTTTTATCATCTAAAGTTTGCGTGTAATTATCGCTACTCAGACCCAATAACTGCGGTAACGTGGCAGCAATACAAATTGATGAAAATGTTCCCACCACAATGCCGACAAATAAGGCAATCGCGAACCCGGTTAATGCAGCACCGGCTAACAGCCATATACATGCGATGGTCGCAAGTGTTGTACCTGAGGTAATTAATGTGCGAGTGAGTGTAGAGCGTATTGCATCGTTGATCACCACATGAGTATCAATGCGCTGACTACCTGATTGAATACGTAAAAGCTCCCTGACTCTGTCGCCAACAATGATTGAGTCATTTAATGAGTAACCAATAATTGCTAATAAACTCGCCAGCACGGTTAAATTAAACTCAAGCCCTAATAACGAAAACAAACCTAGCACCAAAATTAAGTCATGTAATAGTGCGACCACTGAGCCCACAGCCAGTCGCCATTCAAAACGCACGGCTAAATACACCATAATTGCGATAAGTGCGGCAAAAAGTGCTAAACAACCTTGCTCAAATAACTCATCACCCACTTGAGACCCTAAAAATGAAGTTGAAAGCACTTTAAAGTCAATGCCTTGCTGGCTAAGCTCTGCCTGCCAATTAGCCGTTGTATTAAGGTCTGGGGCTTGTCTTAAAACAAAGTGATGATCGCCTGCTTTGCTTATTATTAGTTTATCGACGACCTCAGGGCTTAACTTTGCTGTTAAGTCTGCAATCGAGGTAACCGATTCGGTGCTAATATCTGTGATATAGCCCCCTGTAAAATCAAGTCCAAAGTTTAACCCTTTAGCCGATAACACCCCAAGGCTACTTATCACTAGCGCACAGCTTAGAAGTAATCCTAAAACGCGCGCTTTACTTGCTGCTGTTAATGTAGACCAGCTCATGCTTTTGCCCCCGCTAAATTCGTTAATTTAATATACAGTGTTTGGCTAAGTGCTTTTGAAATATACACACCGGTGAACACACTGGTGAGTAAGCCAAGTGCTAACGTAATGGCAAATCCTTTGACGGGGCCATACCCGACTGCATACAAAATAATCGCCGTAATCATGGTTGTTACGTTTGCGTCAAAAATGGTGGAAAATGCTTGATTATAACCCTGCTCAATGGCTTGATAGGTGGGTCTACCTTTGCGTTTTTCTTCTTTAATACGCTCGAAAATAATCACATTAGTATCAACGGCCATACCTATGGTCAACACTAAACCCGCAATGCCAGGTAGCGTGAGTACAACGCCCGGTAATAATGACATTAACCCCACTAGTGCCGTTAAATTAAGTAATAAAGCAATATTGGCAATAAGCCCTAAGCGGCGATACCACAGCGCCATAAAAGCAAGAGTAATGCCTATACCCAGCATTAATGCAGCAAGGCCATGCTCAATATTCTCAGCACCTAAGCTTGGCCCTATCGTTTGCTCTTGAACTATTGTAACGGGTGCTGTGAGCGAACCTGCACGCAATAACAATGCTAAATCGTAGGCCGCTTGTGGGCTTTTCATATTGGTGATACTAAAACGTGAACTTAAATGTTGAGCAATATTGGCGATATTAATCACTTCACTTTTTTTAATCACTTCGCCGTTGGCGTTTCGCGAATACTCTGAGTAAACAGTGGCCATGGGTTTACCAATGTTGCGTTTTGAAAAAGCAGACATTGCATCGCCACCTTGCGAATCTAAACTCAACTGAACAAGCGGTTTCCCCCACTCATCTTTGCCCACATTAGCGTTATTAATATGGTCCCCCGAAAAAATAGCGACAGGGTTAAGGTTAACAACTCCGCCACCTTGTACATTAAAGGCTTTGCCACCTACTTCAACAACCTGATAAAAATCAAGGGTTGCTGTCGCACCAATGATCCGCTTTGCCTCTGCGGGGTCTTGCACACCGGGTAACTCTATGCGGATACGCTGCTTGCCTTGTCTCTGTGTTACCGCTTCAGTAATACCGAGCTCTTCAATACGTCCTCGTAATGTTGTTAAGCTCTGCGCCATCACTTGTTTATCAAACTCACTGCGGCTTTGCTCATCAAAATGCAAAAACGCCGTGGTTAAATTATTACTGGTTGATTTAGTTTGCACGAGGCCTTTAAATTGCGCTTGTAACGTGGCGACTAAGCCAGCCAGGTTATTTTCAGCACTGGGTAAAACGTGCAGTTCAATGCCGCCTTTCACTTCACTGGCACGAATGCCGCGTACTTTCTCTTTGCGAAGTACTAACTTAGTTTGTTGATAGACACTACTTAGGTGCTCTTGCATCGCTTTATCTAAATCAACATCAAGCACGAATAGCACGCCACCGTTTAAATCTAGCCCGAGCTTTATTGGCGATAAGCCTAACTGCTGTAACCATTGCGGGCTTGTGGCATGCTCAACAATTTTGCTATTTAAGGTGGGGTACGCTGTTTTAATAAAGCTCAGCGCATTGGCACTTTGTGTTGGCTCATTTAATAAAATAGCCAACTGATTAGCTGAATCATTCGCTTTGTCTACCTTAAAACCCTGTTGATTTAGCGAATTAGTCACCATTTGCAGTGATACAACCTGTTCAGGTTGCTCGATGTGTAACCACGATTTATTTGGGTATAAATTAGGTAGCGCACTGATAGCTAATAAAATGCAGGCAGCTATCATAGCGGCATAGCTCATTTTTAGTCGACGCCAAAACGTCGGCTTTTGTTTCTTTGACATACAAGACTTCCTTCCGACTCTATTAAGCCGGTAAAATTAATTCCTAAAATAAAAAAATGACGAAGGAAGTCGTTTAGCTGTGGTATGTAGCGCGGGCTTTATAAATAAGATTAGCGTCTTTCCAGCCACTAATACGTGATTTTCGCGCACTCGTAATAGCAAACCAAGGAACAGTCTGTGCTCTTTTAGGTGGTGCTAAGAAATGTGCTTTACCCCAGTTTTCAGCGAAAAACTCAATCAATAACTCATAATCAGGATCTACCTGACTATGGTAAAGAAATAAGGATGAATTACTGGCTGTAAGTCGGGGTAATAAAGTATCAAAACCCGACTTTTCTAAAGGCTTTGGATGAACAATAACCTGTTTATGGGCAATGATAGGGGGTTTAGTTAATTCAAGCTGATAAAATTTAGTGGCAACCAGTGGCGAATCAGTCGAAGGCGCAGCTAAGCTCTGTGCACTAAAGAGCACAGTAAATAGCAATATAATGACTGAAAAAAACCGTAACAAAGAGAAACCAATAAATTAAGCGGATAACCCCTCTATAATGAGGGTTAAAAAATAAAAAACAAGTCATTAAACACATAAAAGCGAGCCTAAAGAGGCTCGCGTTTTAGTGTTAACTTACTGCGTTGTTATCACACGTCTAATGATGACATATCAATGACAAAACGTGAGGCCATATCACCTTGTTTTAATTTATCGAAGGCATCATTAATTTCGTCCATTTTGATCATTTCAACTTCCGGAAGAATATTATGTAAGGCACAGAAATCTAAGATCTCTTGTGTTTGCGCAATTCCTCCAATCAATGAACCGGCAACACGACGGCGCCCCAATAACATAGGAACTGAGTTTGACTCAGCAAGCTCACCCACTTGACCAACTAAGACTTGCGTACCATCAATATCAAGTAATGGCATGTAAGGTGTAAAGTCATGCTTTACAGGTATGGTATTTATAATGAGATCAAATTGATTAGCATGTGCTTGCATCGCCGCTTCGTCGCTTGAGACTAATAACTCTTTTGCGCCATACGATAGCACCTGCTGTTTTTTCTTATCGCTACGGCTAATAGCCGTCACATGTGCGCCCATTGCCGCTGCAATTTTAATTGCCATGTGGCCTAAACCACCTAAGCCGATTACAGCCACACGACTGCCCGGACCCACATTCCAAGTACGAAGTGGTGAATAGGTTGTGATACCTGCACATAAAATAGGTGCGCATTTAGCTAAATCTAAACCTTTTGGTACACGTAATACAAACTCTTCACGCACCACGATGTGTTTTGAATAGCCGCCTTGGGTTAATTCACCGCTAATTCGGTCTTGACCAGAATAAGTGCCAACCATGCCTTCACGGCAAAACTGCTCTTCACCCTGATGACATTGGTCACAACTCAGGCAACTATCAACCATGCAACCTACCGCAACATGATCGCCTACTTTGTACTTAGTAACGCCGCTGCCTACTTCAAGAACACGGCCTACAATTTCATGACCTGGCACAACGGGGTACTGAGTCCATCCCCAATCATTTTCTGCAGTGTGTAAATCTGAATGACACACACCACAATAAAGGATTTCAATCGAGACATCTTCGTCACGAAGTGCACGACGTTCAAAATGATACGGCTCTAAAGGTTTTTCTGAGGCATGTGCTGCATAACCAATGGTTTTCATGATTACTCCTTTACTTTCTTCGTGTTTACGTTTGTATTTAAATACATGTTAATGCTCTCATGTATACTGTCACCAGTATAGAGGTAAAGCTGCATTTTCACTTTCCTAAAATACCGATATGTTTGCCTATTTTTATTAAATTAATTCTAAGAGACCCCCATGCGTGGAATGAGCCGTCGAGAACAGGTTACAAAATCCCCTGATGCTATGAATTTGTCACAAAGCATTAAAACACTGTGGCCCTATTTAATGACGTTTAAAGGAAGAGTTACTTTAGCAGTATTAGCACTGATTGCTGCTAAAGGCGCGACATTATTGATGCCTTGGGCTCTAAAAGAAATTATCGACGCCGTTGATGCCAATATTCACCCTATTTTAAGTGTGCCTGTTGCCCTATTAGTGGCCTATGGTTTACTTCGTTTTGCGAGTGTGTTTTTTGGCGAAATACGTGATGCCCTTTTTGGACGCGTAACAGAACACGCAATGCGTCATATCGGTCTAAAAGTGTTTAAACATTTACATAACCTCGAATTGGCTTTTCATTTAGACAGACAAACCGGCGGTATTAGTCGCGACATTGAGCGAGGCACCAATGGACTTAGCTTTTTAATGCGCTTTTTAATGTTTAATATTGTGCCCACTTTATTTGAAATTATGACTGTGGCGATTATTTTTGCCACCCTATTCTCTGCGTGGTTTGCTTTAGTGACCCTCGTGGCCGTTGCAACTTATATTGTCTTTACTGTTGTTGTCACTCAGTGGCGCAACCGATTTATTCGTGAAGCAAATGCTGCTGATAATAATTCGAATACCCGTGCAATCGACAGTTTACTTAATTACGAAACAGTAAAATATTTTAATAATGAACAGTTTGAAGCAAACACCTACGACAGTTTTCTCGCTAAATGGGAACAAGCGCGACTTAAAAACCGCATGTCGTTGCTTGCGCTTAATTCAGGACAAGCACTTATTATTGCTGCGGCCATAACGGCACTAATGTGGCTGGGCGCCAGCGATGTTGTCAATAAAAAGTTGAGTATTGGTGAGCTGGTCATGATTAATGCCTACATGATTCAGTTATTTTTACCGCTCAACTTTTTAGGCTTTGTGTACCGAGAAATCCGCCGTGCACTCACCGACCTCGAAAACATGCTCGGGCTTTTAAATAGAAAAGCAGCAATAAGCGATGATACACATGCCACACCGCTGAAATTACACAACGCAGCTATTCGCTTCGACAATGTGTCATTTAGTTACGACAAGCAACGCCCTATCTTAAAGCAATTAAGCTTTGAGGTAGCAGCTGGCAGTAAAGTCGCCATTGTGGGTGCCAGTGGAGCTGGTAAAAGTACCTTAAGCCGCCTGCTTTATCGGTTTTATGACGTCGATGCAGGAAACATTTATATTGATGACCAAGCAATTAATACGGTTACCCTAGAAAGTTTACGACAAGCGATTGCTATTGTGCCGCAAGACACCGTGTTATTTAACACCACAATTCGCGATAACATAGCTTACGGTAACCCCCAAGCAAGCGAGGCTGAAATTGATCACGCGATCTCACTTGCGCACCTTGATAGTTTTATTGCAAGTCTTGATAAGGGCGATCAAACACTCGTTGGTGAGCGTGGTTTAAAAGTATCGGGGGGCGAAAAACAACGCATAGCTATTGCTCGGGCAATTTTGAAAGGCTCACCGATTTTAGTGTTTGATGAAGCAACCTCGGCTCTCGATTCACATTCAGAACAAGCTATTCTGAGTGCAATGCGTGAAGTGGCTAAAAAACACACCAGTCTCGTTATTGCGCACCGCTTATCAACCATTACAGATGCCGATAAAATCATTGTAATGCAAGATGGTAAAGTGGTTGAGCAGGGTCAACATCAGCAGCTTCTCGCAGCGAATGGCGAGTATGCCCGAATGTGGCAATTACAACAGAGTGAAGAATAAAAACTGTTAACTAGCGCGCTAAATGATTAGAATAGCCGCTTTAATTTTCACTAAAACAAAAAGGCAACACGCAGATGGGAAGAGCTTACCAAAATAAAAAAGATTCAATGGCTAAAACTGCGGGTGCTAAAACCAAAGTTTATTCTAAGTACGGTAAAGAAATTTATATCTGCGCTAAGAATGGCGGTGTAGACCCTGATGGCAACTTAGCGCTGCGCCGTTTAATCGAGCGCGCAAAGAAAGACCAAGTTCCTACGCATGTAATCGAGCGTGCAATCGATAAAGCCAAAGGGGGTGGCGGCGAAGATTATGTTGCGACCCGCTATGAAGGGTATGGCCCAGGCAACTGCATGATCATAGTTGACTGTTTAACAGACAATAACAAACGTACTTTTGCCGACGTACGTGTGTGCTTTACCAAAGCAAACGCCAAAATTGGCGCACAAAACTCGGTATCGCATATGTTTGACCACCTCGCTATTTTTGTATTCGATGGCGACGATGATGAAGCCGTATTAGAAGCACTGATGATGGCCGATGTCGATGTGACGGATGTTGAACTTGAAAACGGTAAAATCACTGTATTTGCACCGCACACAGAATACAACAATACGCGCACAGCACTTGAAGAAATGGGCATTAGCGACTTCGATGAAGATCTCATCGCTTTCGTACCACAAGTTGAAGCACCAATTGAAGGCGAAGACGTTGAAGTAATGGAACGTTTTTTATCAATGCTAGAAGAGTGCGACGACGTACAAAACGTTTACCACAACGCACAGTTTTAATTAACAAGGCCAACTATGTTGGCCTGAACGCATGGACTTAATTTTGAATACCCTCGAAGAGTTAAAATCAGGCGCTTTACAAGGCTGTACTCGCCTGCAACTCGTAGAAGCACTGACTGATTTTCCAAAAGAAATTTACACCCTCGCCAACACATTAGAAATTCTCGATTTATCGAATAATCAATTAAGCGACCTACCTGATGATTTCCACACGCTAAAAAACTTAAAGCGTTTGTTTTTATCATTTAATCAGTTTAAGCACATTCCGAAAGTACTAAAGCAATGCCCAAATTTAATCATGGTGGCGTTTAAAGGGAATCAGATTTGCGAGTTTGCCGAGCACAGTTTACCACGCAATATCGAATGGCTAATTTTAACCGATAACCAAATCAAAGCGTTGCCTGAATCATTTGGTGAGTACAGTAAACTAAAAAAATTAGCGTTAGCCGGTAATCAGTTAACGGCCCTACCAGAGTCAATGAGTGCTTGCCACGAGCTTGAATTGGTTCGCTTAAGTGCCAATAGGCTTTCTAACATTGATAACTGGTTGCTTGAACTGCCCAAACTTGCGTGGCTTGCATTTTCGGGCAATGATTTTAATCGTTCAGATTCTCTAAAGTCTGAGCAATTTTCTGAAATTGGCTTAGATGAACTAGATGTAAAACAGCAAATTGGCCAAGGTGCCTCGGGGTTTATTCATTTAGCACAATGGCAGCAGCGCCCTATTGCCCTTAAGTTATTTAAAGGCAATATAACCAGCGATGGCTACCCACTAGATGAGTTAAATTGTTGCTTACAAGCAAACGAGCACCCGAACCTAATCAAAGCACTTGGCTATATAAATGAGCCATCACAATTAGGTTTAGTCATGGAGCTGATTGGTGAAGGTTTCAGGAATCTCGGTTTACCACCGTCGTTTGACACTTGTACTCGCGATACCTTTGAAAATGGCTGCCAATATAGCCCTGAGTTTGTGCTAAAGGTTGTGAAACAAATGAGCAGCGCACTGGCGCATTTGCACAAAAACCATGTCAGCCATGGTGACATCTATGCGCATAACAGTATGATAAACGACAACGCTGACTTACTTTTTGGCGACTTTGGCGCAGCAACCGACTTGTCACAGTTAGCGCCGTATCAGCAGCAATGCATGCACGGCATAGAAATACGTGCGCTTGGTTATTTTATTGAAGACTTACTCACAGTCGTCAGCAACGAGAACGCCATTACCGAACAACTTGCCGCCATCGCTACAGATTGCTTACGCGTAGAAGCTATACAGCGACCCAGCTTTAGCGAAGTATTAAACCGGTTATAAAAATAAGGCCTCGTTGAGGCTTTATTTTTGCTTTTTAAACGGAAACAACTGCTGTTTGAGCATACCTTCTGGCATGTAATCACCCACCACACCGTATTTATCAGGCCACTCGGCTTGCCCTTTTACCGCCGTGCCAAGTACGTAATCTAAAAACGAGAAGTGCGCGGCATAATTTCTATCAATAGCGGCTTTATCTGATGAATGATGCCAATGGTGAAATTGTGGTGTCACAATGATATATCTCAACCACCCAAATTTAACCCTCACATTGGCGTGGTTAAATACCGCCTGAAAACCAACAATGATCACGTAAAGACTAATGACATCAGAAGGAAAACCAAGCACGAAAATAGGCGTAAGCACTAAGCTGCGAGTCACTAAAATTTCTAAAATATGCTGACGAGATCCCGCTAACCAATCCATTTCTTTTGCACTGTGATGCACAGCATGAAAACGCCAAAGCAATGGCACTTCATGATAAGCT
This sequence comes from Pseudoalteromonas sp. MB41, assembly GCF_020966275.1. Taxonomy (NCBI): domain Bacteria; kingdom Pseudomonadati; phylum Pseudomonadota; class Gammaproteobacteria; order Alteromonadales; family Pseudoalteromonadaceae; genus Pseudoalteromonas; species Pseudoalteromonas sp. MB41. The sequence goes on from NZ_JAJJZF010000002.1 coordinate 301,801, forward strand.
TTATGAACAAAATACTGCATTAAATCAGCCACTAAAATAATCAAAAACAGTTGTAGAACAAACGGCATTTGCACAATAAAGCCTTGTACAGTCTCAGACACTGCCCACCCAAACGCATGGTGAACAAACTGGTTCGTTGCAAGCAGTACAAAGCCAATAATTAAATGATTAATAAAGAAATGATTTAAATCCCCTTGCCACTCAGAACGTAAAATCTTTTGCTCTTTGCGATGCGGTAATAATTTTTCAATAAGGATAAAAATAAGCGTAGAGCCGAGTAAATCAAGAATAAACCAATCAAGCCCTAAATACGGCGTGTTATCCCTAAAGTCGCCCACTTCAACGTTAGGACCACCAAACGCAATCGCCACCGTTATCAATACCCAAGCAGTTGCCCCCAGTCGTTTATTGGTATTACGGACAAAGTTCAACAGTCCTAAACTGCCTGAAATAATCAGTGCCACAAACATTAACTGACGTAAAAATTCGACACTGTAACTTTGTCGTAATTCTGGGGTTGTAAGGTATTCAGGGAAGTGAAAAGCCAATACACCTAAACACGATAACATCGCTAAAAAACAGGCAATATAGCCACTAATATTACCCTCGCCGATGTGAAACTGCTCAGCACGGAAGAGTCGCTTACTAATACGAGACATCATCTAAAATCCATTTAATAATTTGTCGCAGCATAGCACAGACAATTATGCGTAAAAATGGGTAATTGAATTAGCCAACGCGACATTAAAACACAAAAGCGGAATATGTTATTTGAGCGCAGCCCACTGCAACACTAAGTAAAAAACTCGCGACGAAAGTGCGCTCTGGTAGTATGTGATACAGCAACGTTGGCATTATTTTAAGCTGCTTAAATGTTGGCAAAAACAAGGCACTATGCGACTCAAAGCGTAAAAAAAGCTGTTTAAATTTATAAAAATAAAGCTTGATACCAACTAAATGTATAAGCACAAATGTGGTTGGGCCTAAAATTTCAACTAACGCCATTAACTCGTAACCTATCATTAACTCTGGGCCAGCCAGAAGTATAACGAGAACAAGCGCGATTGATTTATAAACGCTGTTGCCTAATAACGATTTAAATTTTTGATACATTAACTTCCCTATTTAGGTATCGACTTCCCAATAGAAGTCTATTGAAATGCTTTATCAAACTTTTCTTGATCAAGGTATTTATCAAATGCGCCCAAAGCATTGCCAACACTGGGCTCTGTCATTAATTCTTGCATTGCAACTTCACCAACAAGACGAAATGCATTTTCCATTGCCCCTTGCCCACCGACATCAATAGCGGCTTTTGCTTGCTTTGGGCAGTCTTCGGTTAATAAGCGCGTAACTAATGCGCCAACATAGCGATTGGTATCATCGATATCTTGTTCTGTCACGTTTGAGAAAGGTTTGATAATACTGTGAGTCGACATACCCAGATAAATCCACTTGGCAAGGTTCTTACGTTCCTTACCGTTGAGTGAATCAGTTAGGCAAACAGCGAGTTGCTGCGCCTCTTGAGAAGCGAATGTATAACTAGGAAGCATTGCAAGTGCACTAAGTAGAAGCGGTAGCAGGATATTTTTCATTGTTCGTCCCTCGATGTATTTAACCATAGAATTCGACTTCAGTTTTTACACCGAATGGTAAAACAAACTCCCTGAATTCAGGATCACTTTTATCTGCTTTTGGGTATTTAAGGTTGTACATATTCTTCTTGAACATATTCAAAAATTGCTTATTTTGTAATTTATTATCCAATACCCTTACCTTAACTAAATCACCCGTTTGATTGACCATCAACAAAAATAAAATTTTATCATCAGAACGTCTAAAGTCGTCTTTTGCTTGTAACAAAACGTCTTTGGGGAGAGTAAAGTCAGGATAGTTATTAGTTGTGGTTGAGCCACAGGATGCTATGAGTAAACATAGTATTGGCAATACTTTATTCATTATTTTTCCCTGAAATATTGGTAAACAACACGATACTGCGAATAAAATGTTTTTTCTAGCAAAAACCAAAAAAGCCACGATAAACGTGGCTTTGTTGGATAAAGCTTAAACTTTTACGGTTCTATTATAAGAACTTACCTAGCGCTTTAACTTGGTCTAGCATGCGGTTTGAGAAACCCCACTCATTGTCGTACCAAGCCATCACTTTAACAAGCTTACCATCTACTTTAGTTTGCGTAGAATCGAATATTGAAGACGCTGGATTGTGGTTAAAGTCGATAGAAACAAGCGGTAATTCGTTGTACTCAAGAATACCTTGCATTGCACCTTCTGATGCGGCTTTAACTACTTCGTTGATTTCAGCGGCTGTTGTTTCACGCTTAGCAACAAATGTTAAGTCTACTAAAGACACGTTAATTGTCGGTACACGCACTGCCATACCGTCAAGTTTACCCGCAAGTTCAGGAAGTACTAAACCAACGGCTTTAGCAGCCCCTGTTTTCGTTGGGATCATTGACTGTGTCGCACTACGCGCACGGTATAAGTCTGGGTGATAAACGTCAGATAGATTTTGATCATTTGTATAAGCATGAATGGTTGTCATGCTACCTTGCTCAATACCCACTGTGTCGTTGATTGCTTTTGCAATTGGCGCTAGACAGTTTGTTGTACACGATGCGTTTGAAATGATGTTGCTGTCAGCGTTTAATACGTCGCTGTTCACACCATGAACAACCGTCGCATCCATATCAGTACCGGGTGCAGATACGATCACTTTTTTAGCGCCCGCTTCAATGTGCTTTGCAGCAGCTTCGCGCGATGTGAATAAGCCAGTACATTCTAAAACGATATCTACATTTAGTGCTTTCCACGGTAAGTTGGCAGGATCACGCTCTTGTGTTAGGGTAATTTCGTCGTTACCAATTAACATGGTGTTTTCAGCAAGTGTTACTTTTTGAGAAAATTGACCATGTACTGAGTCAAATTGCGTTAAATGCGCGTTAACATTTGCTGGTGCTAAATCGTTGATGGCAACGATTTTGATTTCGTTGTTTTGAGCTGACTCATAAAGGGCACGTAATACGTTACGACCGATACGTCCATAGCCATTAATTGCAACATTAATCATTCTAATATCTCCCGTTAATTATTTTACTTCACTTGCTTGGCGAGCAAGCGCTTCAATGGCTTGCCAGTCTTTGTTTTCAATAAGTTGTTTATCTAACATCCACGTACCACCCACACAAATAACATTGCTTAATGCAAGGTAGTTAGGTGCGGTTTCAAGGCTAATGCCACCTGTAGGGCAAAAAGTCACTTGCGGTAAAGGACCGCCAATTGATTTGAGCATCGCGGTGCCGCCCGCTGCTTCTGCAGGGAAAAACTTTAAGAACTTAAAGCCATGGCTTACTAACTTCATTACTTCACTGGGGGTTGCGGCACCGGGTAAAAATGGAATGTCAGACTCTTTAGCCAGTGCTAATAATTCGTCGTTTACACCTGGGCTCACCATAAAGTCAGCACCGGCTTCAACAGATGCATTAAATGTCGCTTTATCAACCACAGTACCTGTGCCTACGTATGCTTCTGGTACGGCTTCTTTCATTAGCTTTACTGCCTCTGCCGCAATCGGTGTGCGCAAGGTGATTTCTAATGCTTTTAAGCCGCCGTTATAAAGCGCGCGTGCTAGCGGTGCTGCATCTTCAAGTTTTTCGATTACAACAACCGGTACCACAGGTGCCGATGATAAAATTTTCTCAATGCTCATTGTATGTTCCTCATAGCCCAGTAACGGCGTATTATTATTCTAAACCGAAGGCGCTTGCGCCAAGGTCTGCACTACTTACTATATTTCTGAAACCTGCGAATAACTCTCGGCCTGTACCGTATGTTTGGCTCGGTTGGCTAAGTTGTAATTCACGTTTTGCTAATTCTTCATCACTTACATGCACCTTTAATACACCCGCTGGTGCATCAAGCGTTATCAAATCACCTTCGTGAATTTTAGCAATCACACCACCTTCAACCGCTTCTGGTGCTAAGTGAATGGCTGCAGGCACTTTACCTGACGCACCCGACATACGGCCGTCTGTTACGATAGCCACTTTGTAACCTTGGTCTTGTAGCGTTGCCATCACAGGTGTGAGCTTATGAAGCTCAGGCATCCCTTTTGCTTTTGGCCCTTGCTCTTTTAAAACAGCAATAAAGTCGGTGTTAAGTTCACCACGGCTGTACGCTTCTTGTAGCTCACCTTGCGAGCTGAATACTTTAGCTGGTGCAGATACAACTTGGTGCGACTCTGCAACCGCTGATACTTTAATAACCGCTTTACCCAGATTACCCGTTAATAGTTGTAAGCCACCTTGTTTGCTAAATGGATTATCAATTGGGCGTAATACTTCTTCGTCGTGTGATTTTTCTGGACATGCAACCCATTTCACTTTGCTTGGCCCTGAGCTATCCGTCATGATCACTGAAGTATCTTTATCTAGCATTGGCTCAGTTGTATAGGCCTCTAAGCCATCACCTACTATGGTTTTTACATCGTTATGTAAGTAGCCTTTGCTTAATAGCTGCTTCATTAAGAAGCCCATGCCGCCAGCGGCTTGGAAATGGTTCACATCGGCTGAACCGTTCGGGTAGATACGTGTAAGCAGAGGCACAACCTCTGACAAGTCAGACATGTCTTTCCACGTCAGGATCACACCTGCCGCTTTAGCAATAGCCACTAAGTGAATCGCGTGGTTTGTAGAGCCACCTGTAGAAAGCAAGCCTACAAGACCATTAATGATCGTTTTTTCACTGACGACGTCGGCTAGACAGTTTGCATCTTTCGTTTCAATTAACTGTTTCAACATTGTTTCAACAGCATGGCCTGTTAAACCATCACGAAGCTCTGTGTAAGGGTTAATGAATGAGCTACCTGGAAGGTGAAGACCCATAATTTCCATTAACATTTGGTTAGAGTTTGCCGTGCCGTAGAATGTGCAAGTACCTGCACTGTGGTATGACGCGCTTTCAGCTTCTAAAAGCTCTTCACGACTAACCAAACCTTGAGCAAACTTTTGACGAACACGGGCTTTTTCTTTGTTAGGGATGCCAGACTGCATTGGCCCTGCTGGCAAGAAATACGTAGGTAAGTGACCAAAAGATAACGCACCAATTAATAGCCCTGGGACAATCTTGTCACACACACCTAAACAGAAAACACCGTCGAACACATCATGTGATAAAGAAACCGCAGTAGACATTGCAATCACATCGCGTGAAAACAATGACAATTCCATACCATCACGACCTTGCGTAACACCGTCACACATGGCTGGTACGCCACCAGCAACTTGAGCGGTTGCATCATACTTGGTAGCAAGGTTTTTGATGATTTCAGGATAATCTTTGTAAGGCACATGCGCTGAAAGCATGTCGTTATAAGAATTGATAATCGCTAAATTAGGTTGCTCATCTGCTTTTAAACGAGCTTTGTCATCACTGCTACAGGCAGCCATAACATGGGCGATATTACCACAACCTAAACCGGCACGGACTCTTGTTTGTTTTTTTGCGTGCGCGATTCGCTCTAAATAAGCTTGGCGGGTCTCTTTACTGCGTTCGATAACGCGTTCGGTGACTTCTTGAATACGAGGATGCAACATATAAATTCGACTCATCTCTATAGTTAGAGGATAAAGGCTCAGTGACAATTAAAGACTCCACGAAAATAATTGCACTGAGCATCTTTGATTTACCCGTTCAAAGGTACGCTGACAGGCTGTCTCTCACAACCAACCTGACACCGGTGTCACTGTATTAACTCATGACTGTGACACCGGTGTCAACCCTATCTGTTAAATTTAGTTTAATTTTTTAAAGTGACCAAATAATGAACAGTACTATTTTAGCTTAGTATGAATAGAATTCATGCAAAATCATGAGAAAGAGATTTATTGAATGATGACACTAATTAGAGTTAACTTATTAATAAACAATATATTAGATGTTTTATATGAACGGTTTATAGATCAAATAAAAAAGCCCGAAAAAGCGTCACTCAATTTCGGGCTACTGTGAAAAACAAGATGAAATTTATTTAATTGCTGCCGTTGACTCACGAGTAATCAATTTTGCTTCCAAAGTCACTTGATATGGTGACTCCTGTGGCTCACTAATATGGCTAATTAATTGTGTTACTGCTTGGTGTGTCATTTCTTCGACTGGTTGAGCAATGGTGGTTAAACCAGGCCAAATATGACGCGCAATGGGGGCATTATCAAACCCTGCTATCGAGATATCATCGGGTACTTTTAGCTGCATTTGTGTTGCTAATTTAAGAACCGCAGCAGCCATGTAATCATTTGATGCAAAAACAGCTGTCGGGCGTGGGCTTAAATCTAAAATAGTGCGCGCACTATCAACACCTGAATGGTAACTAAAGTTACCCTCTTCGACTAAACGCTCGTTAAACTCAATGCCATTAGTAGCAAGTGCGCGACGATAACCTTTAAAGCGCTGCTCTGTCGCACTGTGATCCGGGTGACCTTTAATAAACGCAATTTCTTTGTGGCCGAGCTTAATTAAATGTTCTGTTATTTCAAAAGCACCTTGCTCATCATTACTGCGTACAGAAATAGAATCATCCTCTAGCACGGCTGATGCAACACGGGCATACGGAATTTTTTTCGATTTTAAAAATGTAACAAGTTCAGCAAAATCTGAAAATGGAGGCGTTAGAACAATCCCGTCAAGTCGTGATGTTTGAAGTAACTGTTCTATATTACTGATCAGCTCTTCACCACGTAATTCACACGGGTGAATCAACAAATTATAATTGTGTTCATGACACGCAGCTAACGCACCTGTTTGTACCCGCGTGATATAACTCTTACTTGGATTATCGTATAAGCAACCAATAATAAAACTACGGTTCTGCGCTAACCCTCGTGCGATAGGGTTTGGTGTGTAATCAAGCTCTTTAAATACTTTTAGTACTTTTTCGCGTGTAGCATCACTCACGTTTGGCTCATTATTAAGCACACGAGACACTGTTTTTTTAGAAACACCGGCGTAGCTGGCGACACTATTAATGGTTACTTTTTTCATCCGATACTCATCCAACGACACTCCTTGGTTACGCGTTACTATTTACATGTAAACACGCAGCAGCACCAACCAGTGGAATGTTGTCTTGTGTTACAAGCGTAACAGGGATTTGCGACGTATATTGCGACATAATACCTTTATCAGCAAAACGCTCAACAAATCGACTAGATAATAACCGTTGTTGCATACGAGGTAAAATCCCACCACCAATAAATACACCCCCTAAGGCGCCAAATGTAAGTGAAAGATCACCCGCAACACTGCCAATCCAATCACAGAACTGGTTAAGTGTGGCTTCGCATACTTCGCACTGGCCTGTGCTTGCCAGCTCGCTTATTTGCGCCGCATCAAGGTTTTTAGCTTCAATACCTTTAACAGCGGCCATTGCGCGATATAAATGGGCAATGCCTGGACCTGAGAAAACAGTTTCTACAGATACATGGTTTAATTGCTTTTTAAGCTCTTTAATTAACTCACGGTCAAGTTCGGTCACTGCCGCAAGCGTAATGTGCCCTGCTTCACAGCTTAATACAGCACTGCCCTGCGACGTTCTCACTAAACAAGCAGCACCAAAACCCGTACCGGGTCCCATGACAGCAATATTTGCATTGTCATCAGCTTGTCCAGCTTTCACTGCAACATTTTTTGAATCATCTAAATAAGGTGCAGCATACGCAAAAGCAGCAAAGTCATTAATGACTTCTAATTGCGTAAAAGCAAATTCATTTTTAAGGTCGGCAACACTAAAGTGCCAACCTAAGTTAGTAAGGTGTACTTGTCCAGCTTTAATTGGACCCGCAACGGCTAAACATGCTCGCGACGGTTTTGCATACGAAATATGATTAAAATAATGTGATATGGCGCTTTCAAGTGAACCAAAATCTGCGCTTGGAAATTTAAGATTTTGCTCGATAACGAATTGATTTGTTTGTTCGTTAAAGTCTGTGATTAAGGCAAAACGCGCATTAGTGCCACCAATATCGGCAACGAGAATGGGATCAAATTCTGTGTTAGGCTGTGTGTTCATGTTGTTTTCTCTATTTGTCTAAGCTTTTTGCCGCTTATTCTTATATTTTTCAATGGCCTAGCCACTGTATTTGATAATACTTTGAGCTATCCTCTCAAAGCAGCTATCTTTAGTATTAAAAAAATGCTGCCCAAATAAATGGGCAGCCAAATACGTTTTGACAACAAAATGATAAAACAGTGACATTATGACACCGGTGTCAGCTTTGAATCAATAAAAATTTTCATTATTTACCCATGCATACGTATTTATTCACTAAAATGACAGTGTAGGTATGGATAAAAAGTAAAATAAATGCTTGCTTATTAACGTATTTCGCTTTGCTGTGTGACTCATCACAAATTGCTTGAAAAAAATAATAAATAGCCGAAAATGGCACTCACTGACACTGTAACTTGGTAACCATATGAAAGGTAAGGCTACATCATTTGACATTGCACACTATGCAGGTGTGTCTCAGTCAACCGTGTCTCGCGCACTCAGAAATAGTCCGCTGGTCAACGAAGAAACACGTCGACGAGTTCACGAGGTCGCAAAACAGCTTAATTATAAAGTAGATAAAAATGCCAGTAACTTGCGCACGCAACAAAGCAGCACCCTCGCGCTGTTACTCTTTGAAGATCCTACATCGGATGAGTCACAAATAAATCCTTTCTTTTTGGCCATGCTTGGCAGTATTACGCGTGCTTGCGCAAAAGAAGGCTACGATTTATTGGTTTCCTTTCAGTCAAGTAGCTCTGATTGGCAAGCCGACTATGAAGATAGTCACCGCGCTGATGGCCTTATATTACTTGGCTATGGCGACTACTTAGACTATCAACCCAAGTTTAGAACCTTAATTGAGCAAAACACCAAGTTTGTTTGTTGGGGAGCCAGTGTAGATAACCGCCCTGACTTAACGGTTAGCTGTGATAATTATGGTGGCGGAAAAATGGCGGCGCAGCATTTACTGGCAACCGGTCGCACCGATTGTGCTTTTATAGGTGATGCATCAGACCATAGCCCTGAATTTTTTGCTCGCTACCACGGCTTTAAAGATGCCTTTTTGGCAAAAGGGATTACTCTTAGCGAACGAAAAATGGCCAATGCAATTTCTACAGAAGAGTCAGGTTACCATGCCACTCGTTCACTGATTGCTAATAATATTCGCTTTAACTCGCTGTTTGCTGCGAGTGACTTAATTGCTATTGGTGCTATTCGGGCTTTAAAAGAAGCAAAAATCAACGTGCCCGACGATGTTCATGTTGTAGGGTTTGATAATATTGCTGTTGCGAGTTTTGTTAATCCACCGCTAACAACAGTACAGCAAGACACCACACTCGCAGGGCAAATGTTAGTTGATAACCTTTTAAAACTAATTCGAGGTGAACCGGTTGAGAACACCCTACTCCCGCCGCGTTTAATCATTCGAGGTTCAAGTATTTAAATCGCTAGATAAGGGCTCTTAAGCGAGTCAATCTCTAGCCTTTTTCATTCACTGACAATTCAACCACCATTAAAATGGCTTTTTTTTCGATTTACCCAAGACTATTACCGCGAAAAAGCAGATAATTACACCTATTATGATGAAAACGCTATTAGCAAGCTTTTAAAGTTTGTAGTAGCTAAGCGCACTAAGGTGGAATTTTTTAATGGAAATTAAAGTTAATTTTCTCGACAACCTCAGACTTGAAGCCAAGTTTGATGACTTCTCTGTCATCGCAGATCAACCTATACGCTATAAAGGCGATGGTTCAGCACCAAGTCCTTTTGACTATTTCTTAGCGTCTTCTGCACTGTGCGCCGCTTATTTTATTAAAGTGTATTGTAACTCTCGTGATATCTCGACGGATGGTATTCGTGTTGCACAAAATAATATTGTTGATCCTGAGGATCGTTACAATCAAATATTTCAAATTCAAGTCGAATTACCAGAGCACCTATCCGAAAAAGATCGCACGGGTATTTTGCGCTCAGTAGAGCGTTGTACAGTAAAACGTGTTATTCAGACAGGCCCTGAATTTAAAATTGATACCGTAGAAAACATTGAAGCCGATGCGCAAGCAATGTTAATGGCAAAACCTGATGAAGATCATAACACCTTTATTTTAGGCAAAGACTTACCGCTTGAAGAAACCATCGCGAATATGACCGCGATACTCGAAGACTTAGGGATGAAAATAGAAATTTCATCTTGGCGCAATATTGTGCCAAATGTATGGTCGTTGCATATTCGTGACGCCGCATCGCCTATGTGTTTTACCAATGGTAAAGGCGCAACCAAAGAAAGCGCACTGTGCTCTGCGCTTGGTGAGTTTATAGAACGTTTAAATTGTAACTTCTTCTATAATGATCAATTTTTAGGTGAAGAAATAGCAAACAGTGCATTTGTTCATTACCCAAATGAAAAATGGTTCAGCCTAACCGACGATGACTCCCTGCCTGAAGGTATATTAGACGACTACACACGCGACATTTATAACCCCGATGGCGAATTATGTGGCTCTCACCTAATTGATACTAATTCAGGTAACACAGCGCGCGGAATTTGCTCTATTCCTTATGTGCGCCATTCAGATGGTGAAACCGTTTATTTTCCATCAAACTTGATTGAAAATTTATTCTTAAGCAATGGTATGAGCGCGGGTAATAACTTTGCAGAAGCAAAAGTACAGTGTTTGTCAGAGATTTTTGAACGGGCCGTTAAACGCCAAATAATTGAGCAAGAAATTGCTCTTCCAGATGTACCTGACGCAGTCTTAAATAAATACCCAAGCATTGTTGCTGGCATTAAAGGCCTTGAAGAACAAGGCTTTCCTGTTGTTGTTAAAGACGCATCACTGGGTGGTCAATTTCCGGTTATGTGTGTCACGCTAATGAACCCAAAAACAGGCGGTGTATTTGCCTCGTTTGGCGCGCACCCAAGTTTTGAAGTCGCATTAGAGCGCAGCCTTACAGAACTTTTACAAGGTAGAAGCTTTGAGGGCTTAAACGATGTTCCTAAACCGACCTTTAATAGCATGGCCGTGTCGGAGCCAGAAAATTTTGTTGAGCACTTTATTGACTCAACAGGGGTTATTTCATGGCGCTTCTTTAGCGCGAAGCATGATTTTGAGTTTGTGGAGTGGGATTTCTCAGGCACAAACGAAGAAGAAACCGCGAGCTTATTCGGTATTTTAGAACGCTTAGGTAAAGAAGCCTACATTGCAGAGTTCTCAGATCTTGGTACTGCGTGTCGTATATTAGTCCCTGATTATTCTGAAGTTTACCCAGTCGAAGATTTGATTTGGGATAACACTAATAAAGCCCTAAATTTCCGTGAAGATATTTTAAATCTGCACCGTCTAACTGAAGATCAACTGGCTGATTTAGTTGAGCGATTAGAAGAAAGTGAGTTAGATAACTATATCGATATCATTACGCTAATCGGTATCGAATTTGACGAAAACACGGTGTGGGGTCAATTAACAATTCTTGAGCTTAAGTTATTAATTTACCTAGCATTGGGTGATTTAGAAGCCGCTATGGAGCTAGTTGAAGCCTTTTTACAATACAACGACAATACCCTTGTTGAACGAGGTCTATATTATCAAGCGATGCATGCAACACTGGAAGTTGCGCTTAGCGATGACCTAGAAATTGAAGATTACATTCACAACTTTACGCGTATGTTTGGTCAAGAAACCATGGACGCCGTGGTTGGCTCGATTAATGGGGATGTTATGTTTTATGGTTTAACCGAAACAAGTATGAAACTTGAAGGCTTAGACAGACATCAGCGTTTAATCGACAGCTACAAAAAGTTGCACGCAGCGCGAGCAAAAAAAGCAGGTTTATAAGGCACAATCAGACACAATCATTTTGCTGAACTGATAAATAAAAAAACCGCTGAGGGTTAAAGCTCAGCGGTTTAATTTTAATATTTAGATGCTCAATTTACTTCAAAGCATCTTCGACAACAGGGTAATGATCCCACACATGCTTATCGCTTAAAGAGCGAAGTAATTTAATGTACTCTGCATGCGTCCACGCAAGTGGTGTCGCTGAGTTCGTCCCTTCGCCTAACTCATAGCCAGCTTTATTGTTACCAACACCATCCCACACTTGCTCAGGTAACATCATGCCTTCATTAGCAAATGCTTCCATGCCTTTTACATACGTGTTTTTGATCGTGTTTTGTTTCATCGCATTTAAGCTATTGCTGGCATTTGCTGCGGCAATTTCATAGTGACCGCGTTCACCCGTGAAAAACGGCCATACTCGCCCACGCTGACCTGGGGTATTATTCCCCCCTTCTGCGTAGTTATTGCCCGTTACTTCGTCTTCGCCGTAACCATCATTACCATAACGGCGGTAGCCTGGGAATGACCCAGAGCCATCAGCAAAGTTAAAGGTATAGCGCACTTGTAGGTTATCAATTAAGCTTTCGTCATCATATTCTGGAAGCGTTTTTACAATGCTTGGTGCAAGCGCATCACGAACACCGTAGCGAACCAGCTCTAAAAACCCTCCGTCCAAAATTTGCTTTTTGTCGAAGCCATCACGACCATTATTCGCATTAAGCGTGGTCGATGAGTTTGGATCTTTATCTTGGCCAATGCGAATGAAATATTCTCCATCGGCATTGTCTGATTTTAGGTTACCTTGCGTGGTAAACATGGTGCTTTCGATTTCACTATTGTATTGCTTAGCGGTTTCTAAGTAACGCACTGCGTTTTTAGTATCACCTGCTTTTCTGGCAATATCAGCAGCAGTAACTAGGCCCGCTACAACAGCAGCAGTCGTAGAAGGAGAGTAACCGTTTTGTTCTTCCCAGCGCTCTTGCTGCGTTGCGGGTGGGGTGATTTGTGTATCATTCCACAGAATCTTTGCAAGGCCACCATCTACCAAAAAGTCAGCCGCTGGTTTGAGCATTTTGCCATACCACTGTGTTAACTCTTGGTCGCTAAGTACGTCGGCTTGATGAAGTTTCCATGCAAGCATAATTGGCATAGCCGTTTGGTCAAGTTGCACACCAACCCATTCAAGTTCACCATCAACGTGTGTTTTTTGTAAGAACCAACCAGTGTCTCCCCCGTTACCAGGAGTCCGAGCGGTAACTTGTACTTTTTCTAAATATTCAAAGGCTGTCTTAGCTGTTTTAGTATCGCCCATGGCCATAAACGCCATAGCCACCTGATAAAAGTCACGTACCCAGACTGCTTTATAGCCTGTAGAACCTGTTTTAGCTGAGACCGTTTCACCCCATGGGTTTGATAACGACGCAATTAGTGCCCCCGCATGCGTTTTATCTTCTTGCGCCTTTAATACCATGGCACTGGTATAAAGTAATTTGCCATTATCAGCGGTACTGCTAGTTAATGTGCTAAGGGGCTCAAGGCTTGCTAAGTAATCTTGCCAACCAATTGCATCACCTTTACCGTTATAGGCATCTAGTAACTTTTGGTAACCTTGACTTAAGCTTGCTTGACCTTCTTTTAGGCTCGCAGCTTCTGATTGACCAAAACTTAGTGCTAAATCGAATGTTGTATTAGTTGAAATATCACCCAGTTCAGCAAGTAAACTAACGTTACCCGATTGCTCACCGGTATTTTGGTACGTTGTGCCAAGTGATTGCGACATTTTAAGTTCTTTTAAACCGTCACTTATGCCCGTAAAACCAACCGTTGCCTGTTTGAATGGCTGACTAGCTTGCAGTGATAAGAAATTATCGTCTTGCCATGCGACTAAGCCTTTATCAGTTACTTTAGCAAAATCGTCTAGGCCGTTATTATCAATATAAGGGTTCACATTCACATAGGCTTTAACGCCTTCTAAATCGGTATTAAATACGCTGCGTACAAACAGAGTTTGACCGTTTGGATCAGTGAAAATATGCTTTTCTAAAGAGAAACGACCTTGCTTATCTTTGCTTACCACTTTATAGGCAAGTGAAAGTGGCCGACCTGCTTCATCTTTGTATAGATAATCAATGCTGACATCAAGATCATCATTTTCTGTCACAGTAAAATCTTTGCCTACCACAACAAATTGCATATCTTTAATTTGTGCTTGGTGAATAAGACCAAACATGGTTTCAGTGATCATGCCTTTGGCAATTGAAAACCACACTTTTGACACTTTACCAGTCGCAGCTGAATCATCATAATGACCCGCTTGATATTGCTCATAGGATGTGCCAATACCTGTTTTACCTGAATAAGCCCAAAATGGCTCAACACCGGGCGCGCCCGGGGCTGAAATCTGCGTTAACGCTGTTATTGATACAGATTGCTCAGAGCTACAAGCCGTTAAACCTAAAGCAATAAAACTTGCCGTAATAAGATTAATTTTTTTCATTGTGTGTCCTTATTATTGTTGCTTAACGCGAAGTACAGCGAACGCTGCCAGTACGAGCGACACAGCACCTAGCACTAACGCATAAATGGGTTGGTTATCGAAGAAGTGGCGTAAAATCAAGCCTAAAACACTCGCCGCAAGTAACTGTGGGATAACGATAAAAAAGTTGAAAATCCCCATGTATACCCCCATTTTTTTAGTGGGTACAGAGGTGCTTAACATGGCATACGGCAGTGATAAAATAGATGCCCATGCAAAGCCTACTCCTATCATGGGCCAAATAAGTAGACTGGGGTCTTTAATAAAGATAAAGCTGGCAAGTCCCAAGGCCCCCAGCACTAGATTGATTGCATGCGCCAGTTTTAAACCACACTTCTTAACGATGACCGGGATACATAATGCTGCAATGGCTGCAAACCCGTTGTACGCTGCAAACAAAACCCCAACCCAATCGGCTCCGTTGTTATAAGCCAGTGAGCCTGTGTCACTACTGCCGTAATGAAAACTGGTTACCGCTGAGGTTGTATAAATCCACATAGCAAACAGTGAAAACCAGCTAAAAAATTGCACTAAAGCCAGTTGCTTCATTGCCTCAGGCATTGTGAATACATCATTTACTACTTGATAAAAGCCACCAGAGGTTGCATTTTTAGCTTTTAACGCTCCCGCAATGAATTGAATAACACCAAAACTAATTAAACCACCCGCTAATAAATAAAGCTCTTTTTCAAGTGATAACCCCGTAACAATACCCAGCACCACGATACCAAGCACAGTAAAAATAACCGCACCTTTATTAAAGTTTACATTACTGTGAGTGGCGTTCTGTGCGTCGCTGTGTTCTTGTTCATTAAAGCTTTCAAGCTGTTCTGGTGAATATTCTTTGGTGGTAAATATGGTCCAAAAAACGGCAACAAGAAGTACAACTGCACCAAAGTAAAATGAAAACTTTACCGAATCAGGAATTTGACCCGCAGGTGCAGTGTTAGCAATATCAAACCAGTTTGTCATCATCCACGGTAAAGCAGAGGCAACAACCGCACCAATACCTATAAAAAAGCTTTGCATGGCATAACCAGTTGCACGTTGCTTCTTAGGTAGGTTGTCGCTTACCAGCGCACGGAAAGGCTCCATAGTGACATTAATAGAGGCATCCATAATCCATAGCATCCCCGCAGCAATCCACAGGCTGGGCGAATTTGGCATAATAAATAACGATAACGTTGTTAAAATTGCACCGTAGAAAAAGAATGGACGACGACGGCCTAGTTTATTCCATGTTTTGTCGCTCCAGTAGCCAATAATAGGTTGAACAATTAAGCCTGTTAGCGGTGCGGCAACCCACAAAATAGGGATGTCATCAACATTCGCGCCAAGGGTTTGAAAAATGCGGCTCACATTACCATTTTGTAATGCAAAACCAAATTGGATACCGAGGAACCCAAAACACATGTTCCATATTTGCCAGAAGCTTAGCGTTGGTTTGTTATTATTCATAATCAGCCTTTAGGGTATATACTGCGCTGCTTAAGCCGTTCAGTTTTAATTGAATGGGCGCCTGTTTTGTTAGGTCAGAAATAACAATGTCGGCATGACTTTCTAAGTTATCGGTAAGGGTAAGTGACGTGTGATTAAGCGTGGGGAGTTGCGTTGCATTAAGTGTAAATGACACAGTTTTAGACGCTTGTGAGAAGTTACTCACTACCAACACCAATTGCTGACCTAGCTTGCGGGTAAAGGCTATTACTTGCTCTGAACCAGTTAGCTCAACTGCTTGCATGTCACCGCCCACAATGGCAGGTAACGTATTAAGTGACATTAGTTTTGTGTAATAGGCGCGCAGTTCTGCTTGTTCTTTCGTTAATGCCCCACCATCAAACTTTCCATCATTCATCCATGCTTGATGCGCTGGCACACCCACGTAATCAAAAATACTGGTACGGGTTGGGTCACCAAATCCAGCCTCTTCAGAGCCATCTTCACCCACTGCTTGGCCAAAATACAGTAATGTCGGCGAGCGAGTCATCAGTGTTGATACCACCATAGCTGGCTTCCCTTTTTCGCTGCTACCCGCAAAATCAGGACTAGCAATACGTTGCTCATCATGGTTTTCTAAAAAGTGCAGCATGTGCTCTTCAATATCGGCCACTTCGCTTTGGATATCAAAAATACTAGTGGCAGGTTGCTTACCTTGCATAACAGCTTTAACGGTATCGTAAAAACCAACTTTGTCGTAAAGGTAGTCCATCTTGCCTTGCTGAATATAAGGACGATAAAGGCTTGGGTTGTACACTTCAGCTAAAATAAACGCATCCGCTTTTTGCATTTTGATAGATGAATTTAAAAAACTCCAAAACTCCACTGGCACCATTTCGGCCATATCATAGCGAAAACCATCCACGCCTTTATCTAACCAGTAAAGCGCGATATCACGGAATTTATACCAGCTATTTGGTAAGTCTTTGTCTTGCCAGAATGCATAGTGAGCGCGGTAGTCTTTACTCGCATAATCAGCTGGCAACGTTGGAAAATCATAACTGCCGTCAGGCTTAACACCGTAGTTAATTTTTACTGTTTCGTACCAATCATTAATATCTGGTTTTGCTTCGCGAGCTCCATTACCCGTCCATTTAGCGGGCGTTTCATCAAAGTGATTGTCAGCAAGTGGGTGTGGCTGCCCACCTAAAACTTGGTAATCTTCACTTGTAGGTACTTGGAATGATTGACCTGTGACATAGTAAAAGTTGTTATCACGTACGTAAGCTTGTGTTGTATCGTCTTCAGCACCAAAGTCTTTAATTCCTTTTGGTTTTGCTACTGAGTCATAATTACGCGCCACATGATTAGGCACAATATCGATGATGACTTTCATGCCATGCTGATGCGTACGTTCGATAAGCTCTACAAACTCTTCTAGCCGACGTTCAGGGTTTATCGCTAAGTCAGGGTTTACATCATAATAGTCTTTAACAGCATAAGGTGAACCTGCTCGGCCTTTTACAACGTCAGGATCATCTTGCGATAAGCCGTAGTGTGTATAGTCAGTCACTAACGCATGACGTGGTACGCCAGTGTACCAAATGTGGGTAGTACCAAGCTCTTTTATTCCCTTTAATGCTGCGTCATCAAAATCAGCAAATTTACCCACTCCGTTTTCTTCAAGCGTCCCCCATGGTTTATTTGTGGTGTTTGTATTACCAAATAAGCGGGTAAACACCTGATACACGACGGGCTTCGAGACTGTTGCATGTGTTTGCTGTTTTTGTGTGTGCTGTTGTGTTGTTGCTTCATTACCACAGGCTGCTAAACCTAAAATTGAAGCCACGACTAATGCAGTTAATTTATATGTTGTCATCACTACTTCATTATTCTGTAAATATCAGTTAATACTAATGTTAAGGGCTACTCACGGACAGTAAATGCATACGTATTCACCCTAAAACTCACAATTATTCAAGTTCAATTAAGCGTGCTTGCATGGCTTTTAAGCGAATAGGCACAGTTAAAGTAACAGATTCGTTGCTCATTAAGTCGACCCCCGTTTGAGTGTTTTTAAGTACTTCTTGCATATAACTGACATCCCACTCAAGGTCATGTAGGTTTTTATTCAATAACACCACAACTTTTTCACCATTGTGCTCGCGCACATAGCTGTAAACACCTTGCTTAGGTGAAAAATGCATTAAACTCCCTTCACTAAGCGCGGGCTTTTCTTTGCGCAGCTTCAGCAATGTTTGCATTGTGCTTAACATGTCTTTTTGGTCTTTAGAGAGTCCTTCACCGGTAAAGGCATTGACTGTATGTGCTCTAAAACCACCCGGGAAATCAATTCGAATATCGCCATGGTCGTTACTTGGGGTATTATCTAATAGCACCTCTGTGCCGTAATAAATTTGTGGAATTCCGCGTGTAGTCAACAGTAATGTCATTGCCAATTTTGTTTTAGCTAGATTTTGACCCAGCTCTGTATAGACACGGCTCATATCGTGATTGTCGGCAAACACTAAAATATTATCGGTATCTGCATATAAAAAATCATTCGCAAGTGATTGGTATACCCTGACCCAGCCCGTGTTCCAGCTTTCTTGTTCATTCAGTGCTTTAATAAGCGCCTCTTGCAATGAAAAATCCATGACACTGGGTAAGTCTGAGGTATAACCATCTTGATTTATCTTTCCGCGTTGCCAGTACGATGCAATTGCAGGATTACTTGTCCACTCTTCACCCACAATATTAAAATTGGGGTATTCGGTCATAATCGCTTTAGTCCAATCTGCTAAGAACGCTTTATCTGAGTATGAATACGTGTCGACGCGAATGCCGCTCAAGTTAGCGTATTCAATCCACCAAATGGCATTTTGAATAAGGTAAGTCGACAATAACGGTTGACGCTGATTTAAATCAGGCATCGACTCAACAAACCAACCATCATTAAATTGGCGCTTATCGTATTGGCTCGCATGTGGGTCTTGAATTGTTTGACGGGCATGCGTTGTGGCATTTTTACCTTTTTCAAACTGACCATCAAAGTTAACCCAATCAGCTGTTGGCATATCAGACATCCACTGGTGCGATGAACCAAAGTGATTAAGAACCATGTCCATCACTAAACCGATACCATGCTCTTTTGCTTTCACTGATAGCGTTTTATATAGCTCATTACTGCCCATACGCGGGTCGACCTTGTAAAAATCTGTGATTGCATACCCATGATAAGAGTAACTTGGCATATTATTTTCAAGTACAGGTGTTAGCCAAAGTTGAGTGACGCCTAAATTTTCTAGGTATTCAAGACTATTAATCACACCTTGAATATCACCGCCATGGCGCCCGCCTTTAAACTCAGGGTTTGCTGCCTCTTGCATTGAAGCAATACTATCGTTCGTTGGGTCACCGTTAACAAATCGGTCAGGATTTATTAAGTACAGTATGTCTTTACTTGTAAATCCTGGGCGCTTTGCACTGTTTTTATTGCGGGTATTTAACCGATATGTAAAGACAGTTCCATCCGACGCTTTAAAGCTAAGTTCACCTGCTTTTGCATTATCGCTGATGTTTAAATTCAGAAATGCGTAGTTAGCATTATTCGTTGTTGTAACCCCTTTAAACTCAACGCCTTTGTAAGGCAACATCTGCCAAGTTTGTTTCGCAATGTTGCCCTCGTGAAGCATAACTTGTAACGATTCGTTCTGCATGCCCACCCACCAGCTTTCTGGTGAGGCAGTGATTGCATAACTCGCTGTCGAATTTAAAAGCGTTAATACGGTGCTTACTGCAAAAATTGTATGTGTTTTTTTCATCATTAATTTTGTATTTTTTCTAAAAATTCACTGTGGCTGGGCAGCTGCTCAACCGTGCTATTAATCAAGGTTTTTAAATTGCTAAATAGCTCATTAAGCTGATTATCTGTTAAGGCATTTGTTAAAGGATGATAATCTTCAGCAATCAGGCCTTGCCCTATCAACACTTGTTGCCACGCGACTTCGGCAAATAACTCATCGTCTTCACGCACTAGCTTACCGCTGGTTTTATATAGTGCTATTTTCTTAGCAAGGCTGCTTGGAATATCCATGCCCTTACAAAGACGCCAAAATGGACTGTCGTCTCGCTCTGTAAGTTTGTAGTGGAGAATAATAAAGTCACGAATTCGCTCAAATTCTGTTTTACTTTGTTTGTTAAATTCATCCACTAAGTTTTGCTTAATACCTTGATGTGGAAAAAACTTGATCAACCGGATAGCTGCACTTTGAATTAAATGAATACTGGTTGACTCTAAGGGCTCTAAAAAACCACTCGATAAGCCAACCGATACCACATTTTTATGCCACTGCTTTAAGCGTCGACCCGTTTTAAATTTAATAATTCGTGGCTCAGTTAAGGGCTTAGCTGGCAAGTTGTTTAGCAGCTGCTGTTTTGCATTTTCATCTGATAGATATCGACTTGAATACACTAAGCCATTACCAACACGATGTTGGAGTGGAATTTGCCATTGCCAACCTGACTCTCTAGCGATAGAGCGGGTATAGGGAATGGCGTTGCTTGCAGACTCACTTTGGACAGCTACAGCGCTATCACACGGTATCCAGTGCGACCAATCTTCAAACCCCGTATTCAGCGTTTGCTCTATAAGTAATGCTCGCAGGCCGGTGCAATCAATAAATAAGTCCCCTTCAATCAGGCTACCATCTTCTAGCTTTAACGCATTGATAGACCCTGTTTGATCGCATTGACTTATCGTTTCTATTTTTCCTTCAATGCGATTAACCCCCCGCGATTGGGCTAATTCTTTTAAAAATTCACCATAGCGTGTCGCATCAAAATGATACGCGTAATGTAAGCCCGCTAATTGGGTATTAGGAATGTTTTTGAGATGGGCAAATTTATGCGCTTTTGCAGCTTGGTAGTTGAGAGAGAAATCCCAAAAGTCAGGGGCGTTTTGTGTTTGGTTTGCTTTCAACCAAAAATGATAAAATGCGCAAAACGGGAAGTCCTTACCTATTTCGCCAAAAGCGTGCATATAACTGTGCCCTTGGCTACGCCAGTTTTCAAACTCTATCCCCAGTTTAATGGTTGCACCAGTCGCCTTGATAAATTCTTTTTCTGAAATACCAAGAGCCCCATTTAAATGCAAAATAGGGGGAATACTTGCCTCACCAACGCCAACAGTGCCAATTTCGGCAGATTCAACGAGAGTAATATCAAGTGATTTTCCAAGCACTTTGTTGAGTAGTGCGGCGGTGATCCACCCAGCAGTTCCACCACCGGCAATCACAACTTTTGTTATTTTTTTTGCTTCCATAGTACACCTAACACCAATTTCAATTCATTGAGTGTAGCCCACTGATATAAAAAAGCCCTTGTAAAACAAATCACAAGGGCAATTTTCTATCGCTGTTTAAGCTAATTACAGCTTGTAGCTGAAACCTAACAGGAATGTACGACCGTAGTCTTGGTAATCACGTACTTGCAGTGCGTTATCACCTTGTAGAGACGTGAACGGCTCTTCTGTGATGTTTTGCACTTGGAAAGTAACACTCAAGTTTTCGAGACCTTGGATACCAGCTTCTGCAAAATCATAGCCGATTTGCGCATCCCAAATTGTTTCGCCTTTGATATCAACTTGCGTTGTTGCAAAGCCTAAACCATAAACATCGCCCTTAAAGTCGCTACGTTTACGCATGCTAGTACGCGCTTGGAAACCATTACGTTCAAAGTACACGGTCAAGCTATCGATTTGGTCCGATAATCCAGGTAACTCATAATCATTACCATTTTGGTCTGTAATATCCTGCTCAACACCAGTATGGCTTGCGATTAAACCAAAACCATCCAGTGAATCACTAAACATAGTGAACGGTAGTGTTAATGAAAGCTCATAACCCCAAAGATCACCTGACCCACCATTAACTTTACCAGAACCTGTACCTGTAGATGAAGCTGGGATTTCACCTGTAGATGGGTCCGCCACACCACTCATGTCGATTTCATATGTACCATCAAAAATCCACTGAGTGATATCTTTGTAGAAAAATGCTGCTGCAAAGTACCCTTCTTCATGGAAGTAGTTTTCGTAACTTAAATCAAAACCTGTTGCCTCTTTTGGCTCAAGTTTAGGATTACCACCTGACACATTCCAAAAGTTGCCATTTTCATCTGGCTGTTGACTGTAAGATGCGTTCACTGATGCATTCATTTCATCTAAACGCGCACGAGAAATCGTTTTCGCAGCACCAAAGCGTATTGTTTGCTCTTCATCAATTGCAAACGATAAGTTTAAGCTTGGTAAGAAATGACTGTAGTCATGACTGATGTCTGTTGGCGTAACAACAACGAGTCCATCCACCGTGTTTGCAGCAAAACCTTGCGAAGATTGCTCGGTTCTTACATAACGAGCACCAATATTACCTGTTACAGGAATAGAGCCAAGTTCAGCATTAATGTCAGCTTGCGCAAAAATGGCGGTTACTTCTTCTTGCACTGTCCACGATTGTGTTTTGTGTTTTTGATCCGTTAAACTTTCTTGTAAAAGGTTATAATAACCATCATTTACTAAGCCGTTCGTATCGTAAGCAACCATGTTACCCATACCGATAAAATCAAGGCTTGCACTTCCTAAACGATACTGTTCAGGAATTGATAACATACCTGGATTGTCTAAAGAGAAGTCTTTTAATGTCATGAAGTAACCTTCAGACACTTTACTCTTCTCACGGTCACGGTAAGACATACCAAATGAAACACGGCTGATATACGCGTTATCTAACACCTTGCTTGCAGCAAGTTTTAGTGTGCTTAATTCATCGTTGATTTCTGGTGCATTGATAAAACCATCTTGGGCTGTATTCTGATATGGCGTATCTGTCAAACCATACTTGTCATTCAATGCAGCGCTTGCACCCCATGATAAAGGACCACCTAATTGAATTAGATCATAATCACTGTAATCAAGATTATGTGAGAACTGCGCTCCGGTATTGCCACCGTCAAAAACATAACCAATCGTATCAGCAACACCATTTGCATCACCGCGGCCTGTACCTGAATAACTCTCGATACTCCAAATTTGACGCTCAACTTCTGAACGACTCGCATCAAACTCAACTGACCATTCGTCATTAATATCGTATTTAGTATTGAAACCAAACTGGGTTAGTTCTGCATTACGCTCTTCATAGTCGTTACGAACAACAACACGCTGGCCTTCTGTTACTGCACTTGTGATAAAACCAGAATCTGCATCTACAACTGCAGAGCTAGGATCGATTGTTCCTTGACCCCAAGCGAATGGTACTTCAATACCACGAAGGATTTTCTCGTCAGAAAAATCTACGTAAAGAGCATCAAATGTCATATTAAGGCGGTCATTCGGTGCTGCTTCAATAACGAGCATTGCTGAATCACGCTCAAGCGTTGATGAACGTACGAAAGGCTTTGCCCCACCTAAAATAGAATAAGTGTTACCATCTTCACCCGTAAATTCTGGATAACCCCATGAATTCCAGCGTTTCTCTTGGTTAGGTGAGCTCATTGTGTTGTAAGCAAATGCAACACCGATGGTGTCATCAGCAAACTGATCAATGTATGAAACCGTACCACGGAAACCTTTATCGTCACCGTCTGGGTTTAATTTATCAAAACCTGTTTGCTCATATTGGCCATTAAACATGATAACTTGCTCGCCTTTACTTAAAGGCTTAACAGTTTGCATGTCGATTACACCAGCAATACCTTCCGCTTCGATACCTGCGCTTGGTGTTTTGTATACCGTTACGCCGCTCATTATTTCTGATGGGTAAAGGTCAAACTCAACACCGCGGTTATCGCCAATTGATACTTGCTCACGACCGTTAAATGTTGTTGCACTTTCGTTTTCACTGAAACCACGCACACTTACGCGACTAGCACGACCATCTAGACGTTGTGCTGTAAGGCCAGGAAGGCGTGCGATTGATTCTGCAATTGATGAATCAGGTAATTTACCGATATCTTCTGCTGAGATTGACTCAACAACTTCAGGAGTGAAGCGTTTCGTGTTAATAGATTCTACAACACTGCCACGAAAACCTTTTACTTCGATAACTTCAACGTTATCGTTTTTTGTTTTTTGGTCTTCTTCTGCAGCATACGCTACAAAGCTATTTAAACCTGCGGCTGTTAAAGCCAGAGTTAATATACTTGGTTTGAACATAGACATGATGTTTTCCCATTACCCAAATTGTAATGTCAACGCCTTGCAGTTATTCATGATAGCAATAGCTGTTAATCGCTGACTGATTTTGTTGTCAACACGAATATTAACGCTCAGATTATTTTCTTAACAAATTTATGCATACGTATTCAGACTAGACGATGCAAACAAAAATTAACAACAAATTTACACGCAGATGTTGTAATGCATTGTTTATTAATCGTTTATTTATAAAACAGAGACGTCAAATGTGAATGAAACATTTTTTATCCAACGTCGTATTGTATTGGGCACAAATACGTATGGAGCACGCCTCTACCTAGTTTATATAAAAGTTGAATGTCATTTAAAAAAGGTAAACGAACGCAAAGTGTTAATTGGTCTTACCAAAAATATTTTGCACCTTTATGGTGAAAGCCAATTAAATTATGCACCACGTAGGCGCGTTGTTTGGTATCACTCTAAACGGCAAAAATTGGTAAATAATTTACTCTTAAAAATAATCGCTGTAAAAGTGGACTCAATCCCTTAGTTTTACAACGCTGGCAGATGAAATTACCGTGCATACGTATGCAGAGTTTTTACAGCATCCCACCCTTCACGTATGCTTTTGACATTCTGGCAACATATTAATAAGCGTTGCCCTAGGGTTTACATACACTGAGTGTCACGATGGAGAAAAACATGGCTCAAAAGCAGTGGTATAAAGGTGCGGTTATTTATCAGGTTTATCCGCGCAGTTTCCAAGACACCAATGGCGACGGCATTGGTGATATCAAAGGTATCATTGATCGCATTGATTACATTAAAAGCTTGGGTGTGGATGCTATTTGGGTTTCACCTTTTTTTAAATCACCCATGAAGGACTTCGGATACGACATTAGTGATTACCGCGATATCGATCCTATTTTCGGTAACCTCGACGATTTTGATGAATTAATTGCCCAAGCGCATGAGCGCAATATTAAAATCATCATCGATCAGGTATTGAGCCACACTTCAGATCAACACCAGTGGTTTCTCGATAGCCGTGAAGATAAAAATAATGATAAAGCTGATTGGTACGTGTGGGCTGACGCAAAACCTGACGGTACTCAACCAAATAACTGGCTGTCTATTTTTGGTGGTCCTGCATGGCAATGGGAGCCACGTAGAGGGCAATATTATTTACATAACTTTTTTGCTGAACAGCCAGATCTAAACTTCCATAACCCTGAAGTGCGTAAAGCCGTCCTTGATAACGTTGAGTTTTGGCTGAAAAAAGGCGTAGATGGCTTTCGTTTAGATGCCATTAACTTCTGCTACCATGATGCATTATTACGCGACAACCCCGCTAAGCCACCTGAGAAACGTCAAGGTCGAGGCTTTAGCGAAGACAATCCATATGCATTCCAGTACCACTATTACAATAATACACAACCTGAAAACTTAAGCTTTATGCAGGATATCCGTGCGTTATTAAATAAATACCCTGGCACAGTAGCCCTTGGTGAAATCTCATCTGAAGACTCACTAGCAACAATGGCTGAATATACATCGGGTGGCGATAAGCTTCATATGGGATATAGCTTTGAATTACTAACAAACGATTACAGCGCTGAGTATATTCGTAACACAGTAAGTACACTTGAAGAACGAATGACAGAAGGCTGGCCATGTTGGGCGTTTAGCAACCACGATGTTGAGCGTGTTGCGAGTCGCTGGAGCAAAGGGGATAACATCAACCCTGACCAATGCAAAATGTTAACAGCACTTCTTGCATCACTTCGCGGTAGTGTATGCATGTATCAAGGCGAAGAGCTTGGATTAGGCGAAGCAGAGGTTGCATTTGAAGACCTACAAGACCCATACGGGATAACTTTTTGGCCTAATTTTAAAGGTCGAGATGGTTGCCGCACCCCTATGCCATGGGATGCAAGTGATATAGAGCAAGCGGGGTTTTCTACAACAAAGCCGTGGTTACCTGTGGGTGAGCAGCACAAAGCAGTTGCTGTAAGCGCACAAGATGATGACAACAACTCCATTCTAAATGCATACCGTGAGTTTATGGCTTGGCGTAAAGCGAAAGATGTACTGCTAGAAGGAAGCATCGAGTTCATTAATACTGATGAGCCAGTACTTGCATTTTATCGCAGCCTCAACAGCACTAAGATGCTATGTGTGTTCAATCTAAGTGCACAACGCGCTGAATTTACAACTACTGATGTAATAACGCAGCAGCACAATGAACTATCACATCACACTGCTGAATTAACAGATAATACAGTTACTCTGCCCGGGTTTGGTTGTTTTTATGCAACTCTGAGTTAATCATCAGTTGTATTGTGAGAAGGCCCTGCATTATGCAGGGCCTTTTTTCTTAATGATTTGTTGTTTTACTATTAATATAATCTGTCAGCGCGAATAGCACGCCCGAAACAACAAAAGTAACATGTATTAAAACCTTCCACAGTAATTCATCCGTTGAATGATTTGCCGAACTTATAAACACCTTTAAAAGCTCTACTGCCGATATAGCCACAATAGCGCTTATTAATTTCATTTTTAGGCCAGAGAAGCCCACTTTACCCATCCAAACGGGTCTGTCTTCATGGTTATCTATATTGAGTTTAGAAACAAAATTTTCATAGCCACTAAAAATAATGATTAATAATAATCCCGCTAATAAAGCGGTATCAACCAGTGTCAAAATACCAACCAAGAGTTCCTGATTGCTCGCTGTGAATGTATTTAAGGCCATGCTGTATAAGTATTTAAAAAACTTTAATAGTAGAATCACAACCGCAACTAACAAACCGATAAAAAACGGGGCTAGCAACCAACGAGAGCGGAAAATAAAAGTTTCTACGACTCGCTCTAGTGTTGATGGAACTTTTTTAGGTTTTGTTTGCGACACTGACTCTGACATAACTACACGCTCATTTTATTTTTAAAATTATGTGGATAATACGTGGTTTACAATGCCAATGACTAGTTTCTACAGACAAAAAAATGATTATTTTTTGCTTATCTTAACGATAAAAATATTTCGTTATCTTTTTTAGATATTTAGTTTATAAATTCACTCAAGCAAAGTGGATAACAGTTTGCGTTCCATTACTGCGCTTTTCGATGGCAGTAACTATTAATTATGTTGATTAGGAATAATTAAATGAACAAAGCATTGCTAGCACTAATTTTGGCACCTGTATTAAGCGTGTCAGCGTCATACGCAATCGCTAACGAAGCACCTGAAGCGTCACCAGAAATGATCAAAGAATTCACTGAAATGTGTTTAAACTGGGCAAAGGACGACGATATCAGCAATGAAGAATTAAAACCATACGTATTAAAATGTGTTAACGATGAACTTGAAGCTGAAGGCTTTAAGAAAGTAAAAGACGTACAAATCTAATTTATCGTTGATAGCTAATAAAAAACCGGAGTTGACACAATGATGTGCGCTCCGGTTTTTTATGTTCAGCTATTCTATTGCTTTAACAGACAGGCTACTTTTTAGCCTTTGTTGCAGCTTTCTTTTTAGCGGGGGCCTTCTTCTTACTTTCTTCGACCCATTTTCCACCTTGATAATGAGCTGTCCAGCCTGTTGCTTTGCCGTCTACCTCTGTCATCACATACTGTTCTTTATTTTTACGGCTATAACGAACAATTGATGGGTTACCATCTGGATCATGCGTAGGAGCATCTGCTAGGTAATAAAACTTCTCAGAAATACGGTCTCTAAAACGTTTTAATTCTTCAACTTTAGGAGCTCGCGTTTCCCGTGATTTCGGGAATGTATTCGCCGCTAAGAAAATACCCGACGCGCCGTCACGCAGCACAAAATACGCTTCTGACTTTTCACACTCTAATTCAGGTAAATGGACAGGATCTTCTTTTGGTGGCGCAGCTTCACCATTTTTAAGTAGTTTACGGGTATTTTTACAATCATCGTTACTACAACCAAAATATTTACCGAATCGGCCAGATTTTAGTTGCATATCAGCACCGCATTTATCGCATTCGATTATTGGGCCGTCATACCCTTTAATTTTAAACGTGCCTTGCTCAACCACATAACCTTTACAGGCTGGGTTATTACCGCAGACATGCAGCTTACGGGTTTCATCAATTAGGTATGAATCCATAGCTGTTTCACAGATAGGGCAACGCTTCATTTGCATCAACGTTTCTGTCTCGACGTCTTCAACATCGGCAGCAATGGCTTCATCACCAGAAACAAGATTCATTGTCGTAGTACAGCGCTCTTTGGGTGGTAAGTTGTATCCTGTACACCCTAAGAAAACACCAGTCGATGCAGTACGAATCCCCATTTTACGGCCACAGGTTGGACAATCAATATCTGTTTCAACCATTTGGTTCTGACGCATACCACCTTGTTCTTCATCTCCTGAAGCGATTTCAAGCTGTTTTGAAAAGTCTGCATAAAACTTATCGAGTACTTGCGTCCAGATGCGCTCGCCTTCAGCGATATCATCTAGGCGACCTTCCATTTTTGCTGTGAAATCGAAGTTCATTAAATCTTCAAAGTTTTCAACTAAGCGGTCAGTAACGATCTCTCCCATTTTCTCAGCAAAGAAACGACGGTTTTCAACTCGCACATAACCACGATCCTGAATGGTTGAAATAATTGAGGCATACGTTGATGGACGCCCAATACCGCGTTTCTCAAGCTCTTTAACCAAGCTTGCTTCACTAAAACGAGCAGGTGGTTTTGTAAAATGTTGTTTCGGGTCAAGCTCAACTAAGCTCAGAATTTCACCTTGCTTTACAGCGGGGAGTGACTGATCTTCTTCATTTTTCTTACGCACAGCAGGCTGCACTCTTGTCCAACCATCAAAACGAAGAACACGGCCTTTTGCTTTTAATTGGTAATCACCCGCGCCAACCGTTAAGGTTGTTAAATCATATTCAGCTGGCACCATTTGACACGCAACGAATTGACGCCAAATTAACTCATATAATTTTTTCGCATCGGCTTCAACACCGTCTAAATGACCCGACAATACAGAAACACTTGAAGGACGAATCGCTTCGTGCGCTTCTTGTGCATTGCCTTTAGAGCTGTAGCTAATTGGTGCTTTTGGTAGGTACTTATCACCAAACTGCTCAGCAACATAGTCACGGCACATTTCAACCGCATCTTTTGACAAGTTGGTTGAATCAGTACGCATATAGGTAATATGACCTGCTTCATACAAACGCTGAGCAAGCATCATGGTCTTTTTAACACCATAGCCTAAGCGAGTGCTCGCGGCCTGTTGCATAGTCGATGTAATAAAAGGAGCACTCGGTTTGCTTTTACTTGGCTTTTCTTCAACGCTTACAACTTCATACTGAGCTTTCTCAAGGTCACGAACCGCAGACATTGCTTGCTGCTCGTTAACAGGCTTAAATGCCTTATCAGCGTGTTTTGTAACTTCAAGGCGTAAGGCAGACTCACTATTTTTAACATCGGCATGCACATCCCAAAACTCTTCAGGAATAAATGCTTTTATTTCACGTTCACGTTCTACCAGCAAACGAACAGCAACAGACTGAACACGGCCTGCAGAAAGACCGCGTGCAACTTTGGCCCACAACAACGGCGAGACCATAAAACCCACTACTCGGTCAAGGAAACGGCGTGCTTGTTGCGCATACACCATATCGGTGTTTAATTCACCGGGTGTTTCAAAAGCTTGCTGAATCGCATTTTTGGTAATCTCGTTAAAAACAACACGCTTATATTTCTCTGGCTCACCACCGATAATCTGTTCGAGGTGCCATGCAATCGCTTCCCCTTCTCTATCCAAATCGGTTGCGAGATAGATTTTATCGGCATTTTCTGCAAGCTTCTTTAATTCTTGAACGACTTTCTCTTTGCCAGGCAAAACTTCATAATGGGGTTCCCAGCCTTTCTCAGGGTCAATTCCCATACGTGCAACAAGATTTTTGTAATCTCGTTGTTTTTTATACGCAGCTTTTTCTTCTGGTGACATTTTTCGAACCTCAGCAGGGGTTTTCGTTGCTGCTGTTTTCGTTTTGCCTGAACCTGAAGTCGGTAGATCACGTACATGCCCAACACTGGACTTGACGATAAAATCGTTACCTAAGTATTTATTAATTGTTTTAGCCTTTGCTGGAGACTCTACAATTACAAGTGATTTGCCCATAGCTGCCTATTTCTGACCAAGAATTTTAAAAGTTTTTTGCCCTTATAAATGTATATCTATCACATCAAACAAATTAGTATGATTTATTAACATCGGAGCACGAATATTTATAGGTATATCTACAAACACCAATTGTTACAAGCTTTTAATCGAAACTTTTAACCATTGACTGAATAATTGAACAATTTTTGCTGCTAAATTAGCCAAAATGATAATTTGCTGTATTTTTATGGGGAATATATAGAACAGCAACAAAAATGCCAACCTTCTGGTTGGCATTTTTTTAAATTTAAACAATTAAATACTTGTTAACCATCATCACTGATTGCGATTGGAGCTGAGGTAACTAAGCCTTTACCTGTGGTAAATTGAACAACTAGGTTCCCCTCTGCTTTTTTATTTGCTTCAGCCTCTCTACTAATTGTTAAACCAAAAGACATGGCTGACGTTTGACTAGTATTAGGCAGCTCAAAGCCAGATGTTCCACTGTAATCACCATTATCAGTGCTCACTGAAACCGCCGTACTCGCTGGTAATGGGTTATTGTAAACATCTGAAAAATAAAGCGCGAAACTTAAAGCAGCCAATTGGTTGCCAACCATCGCTGTGGTTATATTTATTGAACCTAAATCACAGTAATCAGTGTTATCTGTAGGTTCTAAGTCCAAGATAACGGCAGTTGATGAGTCACCAGCTTGACGATAAATCGTATTACACTGCGCTATATCAACCCCTAATTGCATTGCATTGTCAGTAAAAACTGTTGGGTCTGCTGCAGTTCTTTCATTGAGAGCCGAAGCAAATCGATTACGTAACTCAGCTTTCGTAACGACAAAACGAGTGTATGCTTCACTGCCGGACATAACAATTTCAAAAGTATCCCGAATATCAATGACTTCTTTGGTACATAAACTTTCAAACGTTGCTCCCACGGTTGGGGTAGTCGCGCTTTCAGTACACACTAAACCATTGTATTTACCATCAGCAAGTGTATGCATTCCATTTAAGTCAATATCCCAATTTTCCTCAAATTGTCCTGCATTGGTATTTGTTGGGCTACAGGGATCAGTTGCATCACCTTCTTGGCAAAATTCAGCTGACTTCGTCACAGTGCCACTCACTGGGTCGTAAATAGCTGCTAAACCGTCATAGAAACCATTTTCATTATGGTCGATAAAAGCTTCTGGTAAGTCATAGCCACTGTAATATTCATTAGTATCAAAGCGGCCATTCCCATTAATATCAATATATGATTCTTGACCCTTTGCTGTCACCAACACCGTCGAACGTGCGCCTAATGGTACACCATCGTCAAAAAACGCAGCGTTTCTAATTCCAGCCATACAAGGGGCTGCGGAACCAAAATAAAGGTCACAATTGATAACACCTGTTTTCGGGTTGATACTGTTGATTTTATTGCCCCACTTATCCTCGGTAAATGGCTTTGGATTCTGTGAACGCCACTGCGCAACACATTGACCATCAACTGTATTACACTCAAGTTGAGGGTTAAATTCAGCACCATCAAGAGTGCCAACCGCCCCACCTTCTGTTGTTAAATACACAGCCGTACCATCTGGTACAGGGTTATTAAAGTGATCAGCTAAATAAACAGAGATATCCGTGGTATCACCAATATAATTAAGTGCTTCTATGTTAATTATAGTAGGGCCAGCTGTGAAACTATTACCATCGGGTAAACCTGAACTAATAGAGACTAAATCTGATACACTCACCACTTGCTCATCAAGTGACACTAATGATAATTCACCTACAGGACACGATACATTACCATTACGTTCCGCTTCTGCTTTTTGGCATTCTAAATACAACTCCTGCCAACACGTGACATTATTATTCTGATCAGCAGGTATGAGCTCTTCAGGTATATAACACGCCTGTACACGTACCGCTTGTGGCACAAAGCCAGCATTTACTTGAATGCGAGCAAGCCCTTCAGAATCGGTAGAGACACTTGCATGTGAATAGCCACCAGCATCTGTTACCTCAGATAGTGAAATGCCACCGTTGGTTGAGCTTAAACGAAAATCCATTCGTTTTTGTTTTGCAGCATTACCGATTTCATCCGTTAGCTTAAATGTTAATTGACTGATTTCCTTACGAGATACGCCACCAGTTCCTTTTAACGCTAAAACATTTTCAGTGGCTTCAATGAATTCTATTGAACTGACTTCTGCAGCAGAAACAGGAACGTTTACATTAACTACTTTGGGCGTGCCACCAGTGAGCACTGTGGCTGTCACAGTATCACCTTGCGAAGTATTACATCCATTGGTTCTGTATGTAGCCGTTGCAACCCCGCTAATACTGGTTGCTTTTGAGTCCATTACAGCCAATCCCGACTCTACGCAACCAGACGTAAACTCAACATCGAGCGGTGTAACAATTGGGTTTCCGTTGCTATCAAAAATCGAAACGGTGATCACCGTAGTTGCACCAGCAGCCAATGGAACATATTCACCGTCGATTGGGTTACCTGATGCATCAAGTTTGTTGTATAGGCCATTGGTGATTTCAACATTAAGCTCTGCGGTGGCAATTTCAAATGCTTTTGAAAGAATCACTGACTTGGCTGTCACCGACACTTCACCTGCACCACTGTTTGCACCTGGTTGTAGTTTTAAAACCGCGAAACCAAAAGGATCCGTTAATGCTTTGCCAGACTCAGGTAATAAACGACCTAGGTCAGTAGATAACTCTGCGATAATTCCTTCAATTCCATCACCTGAGCTGGTATCGGTAACTTTAACCAGAACGTCAATGAGTTGATCAGATGAAAACTGATTAACAACAACACAGCCCGATGATAAATACGTTGTTTCTAATGAAGTCGAATAGCGATTAGCATCCCAGTCTGCCGCACAACCTTTTAAAAGCTTAATATCAAGTGCGGCTTCTGCATTTTCGATTGGGGCATCATCACCACTCGAAATAAAACCGGCGACTTTAGTAATTGTGTTACCACTTTCATCAGTGTATGTAGCTACAACTTGACCCGCGCCTTTTGAATTACCGCTACTTAAAGTAACAAATGCTTCGCCGTTGGCGTCTGTAAGTGCCGTCCCTAAAACAGGCGTAATTTTACCTGTATAATTGGTAGAGAAAGAAATCAGTTGACCTGCTAAAGGCGTCTCATCGTCTAATAGAGTGGCTGTTACTGTTCCTTTATTATCTTTACTTACTGGGTTTTCTACACTGAATGGGAGGCCTGAGGCATCAACAATAGAGACGCCCAATGTCACTGTGCCACTCACACTTGAATCATCTGACTCAGAACCGTCTGATGTAAATGCAAATGTATCAAAATAGGTTTCGCCACTGACAGTATAGGAGGCTGTCACAATACCCGCACCGGCAACATCACCCGCTGTAAGCGTTATGCGTGCGTTACCATCGTTTTTTGTTAATACTGTACCTGATGAAGGGGTGAGCGATCCAATATCATCGGCAAGTGTGAATATAACTCTTTGACCCGAAATCACCTCATCATCACGTTTTAAAGTAGCAACTAGGTCTAATGGTGCACCAGCGGTTACTTCATTATTGCTTGTTTGAGTTCCTTTAACAAAACCATTTAATGTAACCGTGAAAGTTTGATCGCCTGTTTGCGTATTGTCGCCCGCTGTTGAAAAGCTAAAACTACCAGAGAAAACAGTACCTGAGCTTGAGGTAAAACTGGCAATAATTTCATCTGCGCCAGCTTGGGTGCCTGCGTTTAATTTAACTTCAGCATTACCTTCACTGTTAGTCAGCGCTGAGGGTTGATCTAAAGTCCCCAGGTTATCCGCTAATGAAAATGTTATTTTTTTACCTGTTACATCTGAATTGCTACTCGTTAAAGAGGCGCGAATCATTAAGGGCTGATCGGCTGTTACATTATTCGATTCAGTACCATCAGCGCTATACCCTTGCACTGTTATTGTATAAGTTGGGTTATCAGAAGTATTCCCACCGTCTAATGAACCCCCTTCTTTCTCAAGTGATCCACCACCGCCACAGGCGACTAAAAGTGAGCTGAAAACTATAACACTTAGCCATCGCAATAAAGGCATTGACCTCTCCCTAGTTAGCTATTTTCATATTTACATTATTGTTTACCTGATATTAACCTAAAATCTGGACGAATATCATAATTATTTTATCTGAATTGCATCGAATTAATTCTAATATTTATCGAATTTTTCTGTATAAAAATCTTCATGCTGGTAGGCTATGGCAAAATTTATAAAAATATAGATTAGGTGTATGTCAAAAGTCCGTTCATTGAGTCTCACATCTCGTATCATGATTGGTATGGTCTTGGGTGTGATCGTTGGTTTTATCTTCCAAGCAATTTTAGCGGGTGAAGACGATTTCCTTATTCCATTAGGGTTATTCTCTTTGCCAATTAAAGCATTTTTCGTTGATGGTATTTTCCACATTGGTGGTCAAATATTCATTGCCAGTTTAAAAATGCTCGTCGTGCCCCTCGTATTCGTTTCCTTGGTGTGCGGTACGTGTAGTTTAAGCGATCCAAAAACACTGGGCCGTTTAGGGGGTAAATCAATTCTACTTTACTTGGTTACAACAGCGATCGCGATTACTGTTGCGATCACACTTGCACTGTTATTTAATCCTGGCGAGGGTATAAATTTACCGTCAGATGCAACCTACAGTGCGAAAGAAGCCCCGACTCTTGCGCAAGTTATTATTGGGATGTTCCCAACCAATCCAATTGATGCAATGGCAAATGGAAATATGCTACAAGTTATTGTTTTTGCCCTTCTTTTTGGTGTGGCAATGGCTTTAAGTGGTAAAGCAGGTAAGCGAGTTGCTAGTGTATTTGAAGACCTTAACACTGTTATTTTAAAGCTTGTAACACTGCTAATGAACATTGCACCTTATGGCGTGTTCTTTTTAATGGCGAAACTATTTACAACCATCGACTTTAAACTGATTAAAAGCTTGGCACTGTATTTTAGTATTGTGATGCTGGCATTATTTATCCACGGTTTAGTGAACTACAGTATTCTTTTAAAAGTGTTAACAGGACTAAACCCAATAACGTTCCTAAAGAAAATGAAAAATGCGTGTCTGTTTGCATTTAGTACATCAAGTTCAAGTGCAACGATGCCAATCACACTGGAAACTGCCACTAAAAAATTAGGAGCTCAGAACTCAGTAGCTTCATTTACGGTCCCATTAGGCGCGACTATTAATATGGATGGCACCGCTATCATGCAAGGTGTTGCGACCGTATTTATTGCGCAAGTATTTTCTGTTGATTTAACTATATCAGATTACTTAATGGTTATTTTAACTGCGACTTTAGCCTCAGTTGGTACTGCAGGTGTACCCGGTGTTGGTCTGATTATGCTAGCGATGGTGTTAAATCAAGTAGGCTTGCCTGTAGAAGGTATCGCTATCATTATCGGTGTTGACCGTTTACTTGACATGACGCGAACAGCTGTCAATGTAACTGGTGACTGTATGGTGACATGTGTGGTAGCAAAATCGGAAGGACAGTTCGATGAGAAAGTCTTTAACGACCCTGACGCAGCCAAAGACCTAGAAGATTATCACAAATCAATTAAATAAATTTGGTCAATAAAAAACCCGCTCCTGAAGCGGGTTTTTTATTTGCATGAAAGCGAATAAATTTAAGGATTCATTCCTTTAAAACGTGACATTAAATTTACCCCTGCTTGGCTGATACTTGAACTCAGACCCACCGCGAGTTTATCCGTTAAGTTCTTTTTAACTTTGTACTTTACTTTATAGATTTGGCGTTCATCCGCTTGGTTTAGCAAGATATCATCACTGGTTTCAATTTTGTCCACTAAGCCTCTATCAAAGGCCTGAGTTGCAAACCAATGTTCACCTGTGGCAACCGAATCGATATCAAGTGAAGGACGTTGTTCACTCACGAAGGTTTTAAATAAACCATGTGTTTGTTCTATTTCCTCTTTAAACTTCTCACGGCCCTTCTCTGTATTTTCACCAAAGAGTGTCAAGGTGCGTTTGTATTCACCAGCAGTGATTTGCTCAAAATC
Source organism: Pseudoalteromonas sp. MB41 (assembly GCF_020966275.1). Classification (NCBI taxonomy): domain Bacteria; kingdom Pseudomonadati; phylum Pseudomonadota; class Gammaproteobacteria; order Alteromonadales; family Pseudoalteromonadaceae; genus Pseudoalteromonas; species Pseudoalteromonas sp. MB41. Next base: position 338,098 of record NZ_JAJJZF010000002.1, read on the forward strand.
CACATCATTCTTCTTCAAAATTTTATTGAAGTTGGGTATTTGTGCAATAACCCCTATAGAACCGACAATTGCAAATGGCGCAGCAACAATTTCGTTGGCAACGCACGCCATCATATAGCCACCACTGGCTGCAACCTTATCAATTGCAACGGTTAAATGAATACCAGCATTGCGTAAGCGTTGCAGTTGAGATGCAGCAAGCCCATAGCCATGAACCACTCCACCACCGCTTTCTAAGCGTACCAATACTTTGTCTTTTTCTTTGTCAGCAATGGTAAGAATTGCAGTGATTTCTTCACGTAAACTTTCAACTTCATGGGCATCTATACTTCCATTAAAATCAATCACATATAATCTTGGCTTAGGGTCTTTATCTTGCTGCTCTTTGGCCTCAGCTTTTTGTTGTTTAAAGTAGGCCTTAAGCTCTTTTTTAGAGAGCGTATTTTCAATAAAGTTTTGCTTAAGATCAGCCAATTGCTCACTTAAATCATCAATGCTTATCTCGCCTTTCTTAGCCTTTGGCTTAACAGCAGCACCCACAATAATCGCAACGATGGCAGCAACAGCAACCACAAAAGTAAGGGTTTTGGCAAAAAACAAGCCATATTCATATAAAAATTCCAAACACTCTCTCCATTAATTGTTAATTCGCCACAATTTATCATGCTTTAAGGCAAAAAAAAGCCACATTATGTGGCTTTTTACTTAATTGGCGGATTTCACTTATTCTGTGACAACATCCGTATTCGTAACCTGTAGAAATTGACCGCGAGCTGCTAAGAAAGTCCCAATTTGCAGCTGCATTTCAGTGGTCGCTGCTGCACTCTCTTGCGCTGTTGCACCTGAGTCTTCAGTAGGCACAGGTGTTAGCACAGAGCTGTGATGTCCTTTAGTAAACTTAACAACATAACTCATAGGATCTGCGGTAGGCGCTTGTGTTTCAGCCACTGTCGTTAACCCCATAAGCTTTGCAAGAGGCAGACTCCCTGCAATTGGGTTGCTTGCAACCATCGGTGGAATAACTTGGTCTGCTTTATTATCTGCACCATCACCCACAACAACACTCATGTATACTGGTGTACCAAGCGCTGCAACTGCAGATGCATAGTTAGAGGGATCGCCACTGTCTAGTGCGGTTTGTGCTGCAAACGCAAATTGCGTTACTACGCCTTGAATATTAGCAAGTTTTTCGGTTTCACCAGCCATAGTTAATGAACCTACATACTCTTTATATGCACATGCTACAAAAGCCGTTTGATCAGCGGCTAAAGAACCACAATTTGAAAGTGCTTCATTTTGTGAATACGCACTAAACTCAGCCGACTCTTCAATACCAGCAGCAAGTAACACAGAACCTTGTACAAATGGGCCAAACCTAGCTGATTCGATTAAGAAACTAGCAAGACCACCGCCACCACTGGCCAGTGCAACGCTTTTTACATTAAACAGTGGATCAACTTGTTCATCCAACGGTGAATTAGCAACCGCGATAAATGCAGGCGCCACTACAGAGCCCAGTGAATGGCCAAGGAAAGAGACATCTTGTGCATTAAGATCAGCTTGGCCTGTGAAGTTCAAGCCCATACGTAAACCTAATAAATCAGCTACCGATTGACGTAAGCTATCACGTGCAACTAATAATGACTGCAAGTTCATGTAGCTTAACACCGACCCAGTCGATGCATTAAAATCATCGGTGCCATCGCCATTAACATCAACACCGCGCTCTCCATGTCTTGGGTGATCAATTGCTACAGTCGCAAAACCTTGAACTGATAACTGAGCCGTAATGGCTAACATGTCTTCTTTTTTAGACGTAATACCATGTTGTAAAATAACAATTGGCCAACCACCCTCTGGCATTACAAGCTCATCTTCTCCTAATTGCACTCGGACAGCATTAATTACAGGCAAAATTGGCTTCGTAATTTGCACCGGTACATTAGCCATGCTCTGTGTTTTTGGGATGGTATTGTACTTAGTTAGATGTTTCGTTTGGTCAAGCCCTAAATCACGCAATTTACCACCACTTAGCGCCATACAAAGACCATCATTCTCGCTAATTGGATCCGTTGGAAATGATGCTCCCGCAGAAGACGCATAACCAAGTACTGCCACACCACTGTCACACAACCCTTGCCAATAGGTTGCCGACAAATCACTGACATCAGTCCCCGTCGGTGTACCTAGGTACATGGGTAGCATCACGCTGCCTTTTTGATATTGCACCCCTGCAAAAGCTGGCGATAAACCAGTAATACCCCGTGATGCAAATACTTGCTCAACTGTCATAACAGGTCGCTCTGGGATTTGCACTGTAGGACGCGGTAAAGCGTCTTGGGTTAGGCTGGCAGCTAGCAGTTGTTTAACTGTGCCTAATACTTGACCTGCTGATTGCATTGTCATTGCCGCAGAGTAAATAATGTCATCTTTACTGATTTGGCCACCTGAAGTGACAGCATTTTCATAGCTGTTAATAACTGCTTGAAGTGACTTTTGAGAATCAGTAATAAGCGGTGCTTCTTCACTAACAAGCGCATACGTAGACGAAGGCTCAATTGAACGACCTTCAGAGTCCAACAACGACGTCGTTAATACATTTATATATGTACTACCCGCTTTAAATGGTTTTAGCGGAATAACAGCGACAGAATCACTCGAACCTTGCGTAATAAAATCAACACCAAAAGTGAGTTCTGATACCAGCTTACATGCAATACCTGCAGGTACTTGTGAACAGGTCTCATCAGTTTGACTTGCACCCATCACAACTTCAAAAATACGTACAGCACCAGGCCCGCCCGCCGAAGCGGCATCAAGCGAAACACCTGGAGGGAATGCGAGGTCGATTTTAAACGGAGTCTGTGTTGACCAACCATCGAGTGCACCCAATGCAAGTTGAGGATTAGCATACGCGGCACGAGGAACACTGACATTGTTGTCATCTAATTCGCCAGGGATATTCAGTGTACCGTCTAGTGTGCCACTCATTAATAAGTCATTTGGCACAGAGATAACACTGTTGGCAGGGTCAAACTTAACTGTCGCGCTAGGGATGATAGGAGGGCTGTCATTTTTTACATCTTCTAATGTTTCTCCTCCACCACAGCCGGTAATGACTGATGCAATGGCTAGTGAAAGTAGCAATTTTTTCATAATTTCGCTCCGCGCAAATCTTATTGTTATTGTGTGTTCAAGTATAAAAGTAGTCGCTAGACTGCCTTTAGTTAAGTTAATTTAATGTAATTAGGTTATTAATAAGACATTAGACCAGTTAAAGTTAACGTAAAGTTTCAATTTTCGCCACCTTAATTTGCAATAAATTCGATAACTTGGCTTTTTGCTATGGTAAAATAGAAAAAAATGTAATCAATGGTACTTTTATGCACACATATAAAGCTGCTGAGAATGCGCTAAAAGACAAAGTAATTCTAATAACAGGTGCCGGTGATGGTATTGGTCGCGTTGCCGCATTAACCTATGCAAAGCAGGGTGCCACTGTTATTTTACTTGGAAAAACAACCAGTAAACTTGAAGCTGTTTACGATGAAATTATCAATGCGGGTGGTCCACAACCTGCTATTGTGCCAATGGACTTAAAAGGCGCAACTAAGCAAAACTACCGTGATCTAGCTGCTACTATAGAACAACAATTTGGTAAATTAGACGGACTACTCAATAACGCTGGAATTTTAGGGTCGCTCGGCCCGCTTGAGCACTTTTGCGTTTCAACTTTCGAAAATATCATGAAAGTTAATGTGACAGCGCAAGCTATGATCACTAAATATATGTTCCCAGTACTTCGTAAATCGCCGAGTGCTTCTGTGATATTCACATCGTCAGGCGTTGGCCGTAAAGGGCGTGAGTTTTGGGGAGCATACGCTATTTCAAAATTTGCAGTTGAAGGGATGATGCAAACATGGGCATCTGAAGTGGGTAAAACTAATATCCGTATTAACTGTATTAACCCTGGTGCAACGCGGACAGCCATGCGCGCGTCTGCCTACCCAGGTGAAGACAGAGATAAATTGGCTACTGCAGAAGATTTAATGCCAACCTATTTATATCTGATGAGTGATGATTCTAAAGAAGTGAATGGTCAATCACTTGATGCACAGCAAAAATAAAAAACGCGGGTATTAAACCCGCGCTTTACTGTTCATTAACGGCGCTTAGTTTGTTTAACGCGATGATTATGCTTTTTAACCGCTTTACGAATTTGATTAATCTTAGCGCGCTTCTCTTTGCGCTTATCTGGGATTGCAGATAGCTTAGTTTGTGTCTCACGACCTAGCTGTACTGTTTTACGTAAATAATTCACTGTGTCTAGGTCAAGCTCTGCCCATCCACCTTGCGGTAAACGTTTATCAAGTTCTAACTTACCATAGCGAATACGGATCAAACGAGACACTTCAACATCTTGTGACTGCCACAAACGACGCACTTCGCGGTTACGACCTTCAGTTAATGTCACATTAAACCAACGGTTAATGCCTTCTCCACCCATCGGCTTTATATTTAAAAATTTCGCAGGGCCATCTTCAAGCTCAACCCCTTTGGTCAAATTTCGTAACGTTTCGTTAGTAACTTCACCAAATACACGCGCCGAGTACTCACGCTCTACTTCATAACTTGGGTGCATCAAGCGATTAGCCAGTTCACCGTCATTGGTAAACAACATTAAGCCAGCCGTATTAATATCAAGGCGCCCGACCGCAATCCAGCGATCACCATCAACACGAGGGAGACGATCGAATACTGTGCGTCGGCCTTCTGGGTCTTTACGTGTACATAACTCACCTTCTGGCTTGTTATACATTAATACACGACAAATACGCTCTGCCTTATCTTCAATTTTTACTACATGACCGTCGACACGAATTACATCAGTTGGTTCAACACGATCACCTAAACGGGCAACCTTACCATTTACACTCACGCGATTTGCATCAATGTATTTTTCCATTTCGCGGCGCGAACCCACACCCGCTCTCGCCAACACTTTTTGTAACTTTTCAGTTTCTACTGTACTCATTCAGATAGTTCTCTCACAGAAGGATCACTCAATAGCTGGTTGATTTTACTTTCCTGAGTGTCAGGCAAAGGCGGTAACTCATCTAAACCAGCTAATGAAAAATAGTCTAAGAAAGTGGCCGTCGTTGCATAAAGCGCCGGGCGCCCTGGCACTTCTTTGTGCCCAACAACTCTTATCCACTCTCTTTCTAATAACGTTTTAATAATTCCTGAGCCCACCGTTACACCTCGTACTTGTTCAATTTCGCCACGGGTGATTGGTTGTCGATAGGCAATCAGAGATAATGTTTCTAACAGCGCTCTTGAATATTTAGGCGCACGTTCTTGCCATAAATTCGCAAGCCAAGGCGCAAGGCTTGCACAGGCCTGAAAGCGATACCCACTGCCAACAGCAACAAGTTTTATGCCGCGAGTTTGATAATGCGTTTGAATCTGTTCAATTGCATTATTAATTCTGGGCATTGATACGCTTAACTCAGCTAAGACCGTTTCTTTTAAATGACGTTTAGACAGCGGTTTTCCAGCAACAAAAATCGCGGCTTCTATGATTTCGACAAGCTGTTCATCACTGATACGTTTTGTAGCCATTGCACCTAAAGGTCATTTTATTTCACTAACGCTCTATTATGACAGAAGTCACTGAAGGTTGGAAAATTTATTACTAAAAACCAGCGTAATTTACGCTATGCTTTTGCAGCGTGGATAAAACAGAGATCTTTTTGACAGTTTTAGTCATTAAAAAAGCGCTACAAAGAGCGCTTTTATCATTCAGAGTAAGTTATTGCGTCATTCAGCAACACTCACCTGTTTTATAAACAGTTATTTTCATTAAATTGCTGCGTTTTGGTAGCGTTTTACAAAGTCTGTCACCGCTTCGCCATTACATTTTAATGAATTTAAGTTACCTATTTTCTCACGCACAGGAGTCAAGCCTTGCTTAAGTGCTGTAATACACAGCTGAGTTTCTTTTTGCTGGTTTTTTGCAAAAACTTCAACCTGCGCTTTTTTTGGAACATGCTGTGAAGGTGCTTTTTTAGCGAGCTCACGAATGTCAGTTCCATTGCATAAAATACTTGGTGAAAAACGTGACATTGCGATGCCATGTTTTGCTGCTTCTTTACGAGCAGCGGTAAACCCTTCATTTGCACTTAAACTACATAACTTAGATTCGATACTGTTGTCTGCAGAAAAGTAGCTCGGGTTGCTTGCTAATGTGCCAAATGAGATAGACGCAATTGAAAGCATCACTAATTGTTTTTTCATGGTTTACCTTTAAGTAGTACATAATTTGAACGGGTGTGTTCGCGCATTATATAAACAAAGATAAGCGGATCAACTGAATTATTTATTTAATTTAATAATTAATAATGAGTTAACAATACCTTTAAGAAGTCAATCAATTGTGCAACATTTATTCATAGTGTTTTTCAAAATTTGCTCATGAATAGCCGTTAGTTTGATGGTAGAATTAACCTACTCGTTCTAAACAAAAATAACTTATAGGTGCACGATGAAGGTAATTTCATTCAACATTAACGGGCTGCGTGCTCGTCTACATCAATTGCAAGCCGTTATCGATAAACATCAGCCTGATATCATTGGCTTACAAGAAATTAAAGTTCACGATGAAGCCTTCCCTCTCGAAGACGTGCAAAAAATGGGTTATCACGTTTATTTTCATGGTCAAAAAGCGCATTACGGTGTAGCTATGCTGTGTAAGCAAGAGCCAAAGTCTATTGTTAAAGGTTTTGCAACAGATACAGACGAATCACAGCGCCGTATGATCAGCGTAACTGTGGCGCAAGAAAATGGCCGTGACTTAACGGTAATGAATGGTTACTTTCCGCAAGGAGACAACATTGCTCATGAAACAAAATTTCCTTATAAACGTCAGTTCTATAAAGATTTAATGACGCATTTAAATGATAACCACACGCCAGATCAAGATGTAATCGTGATGGGAGATATTAATATTTCACCGACTGACCTCGATATTGGTATCGGTGAGCCAAATCGTAAACGTTGGTTAAAAACGGGTAAATGCTCATTTCAACCTGAAGAGCGTGAATGGCTAGCCACATTATTAAATTGGGGTTTTAAAGACACGTTCCGCGAGCTATATCCTGAAAAAACAGAGCAGTATTCGTGGTTTGATTACCGCTCGAAAGGGTTTGATGACAACCGAGGACTGCGTATCGACGTTATTTTAGCAACTCCAACTCTTGCTGAGCGTTGTGTCGAATCTGGTATCGATTACGAATTACGTGGAATCGAAAAGCCATCAGATCACGCCCCAATCTGGTCTTCTTTTGACGCATGATAGAGCAATTGCAATGGCAGCTCCCTTTGTGGAGCTGTGTGGCTTTCATACTTTGGCTTAGCTTTGATAAAAACAGCTTTGCACAGCTATTGGCAACGCCAATCAGACAAGTAGGTGTGCTTGCCTGTGCACTTGTGCTTGCTGTGCTGTGGCGTATAAAAGCCGGTATTTTACCTGGCCTCGAATTGCATATACTAGGGGTCAGTGCCGTTACCCTTATTTTAGGCTGGCGGTTGGCAATTTTTGCAAGTGTACTGGCAAGTGCCTTGTTGATTTTAGTGGCTCAGTTGCCCATAAGCCTTCTGCCGATTCACTTACTTTTCACTGCCTTTATACCCATTTCGCTCAGCTACCTGTGTTTTGTGCTTTGCTATACCTACTTACCAAAACACTTTTTTATCTATATCTTTTTCTGTGCCTTTTTAACTGCTGCACTCATCGCCTGTATTAAAATACTCACCAGTGGCATGCTCTATTACGTTATGGGTGAATATAGCTTGATTGAAATTTCGCAAAACTACCTAATTTTATGTGCCATAATTTGGTTTCCTGAAGCGATGCTCAATGGCATGGCTATTACCTTATTGATCACCTATCGCCCACATTGGGTTAAAACCTTTTATGATAAGGACTACTTAGACTCATGAGTCTTCACTACCACTGCCCGCTTTGCAAACACGCACTGACTTTAACTGATAAAACATATCGCTGCGTGAATAATCACAGCTTTGATATTGCCAAAGAAGGCTACGTAAATTTATTACCCGTACAAAATAAAAAGTCGAAGCAACCGGGTGATAACCTCGACATGGTACAAGCGCGCCGCGCCTTTTTATCTGCTGGCCATTATGGCTTTTTACAGCACGCTATTGCTCGCTTAGTCTCTAAATTAAAACCTGTGTCAGTAATAGATCTTGGCTGTGGCGAAGGGTTTTACACCCAAGCGATAGCGAACTCATCGAATGCAACAGTGTATGGGGTCGATATTTCGAAACCGGCAGTGAAATATGCCGCAAAACGCTATGAAAATGCCCATTTTAGTGTCGCATCAATTAGCCAATCGCCCTTTGCAGATAGTGAAGCTGATGTACTGGTAAGTGTCTTTGCCCCGCTTTTTGCAGACGAACTCGCGCGCCTAGCAAAACCCCAAAGCACATTGATTGTGGCAAGCCCCGGCCCATGGCACCTTAAAGAGTTAAAGTCGTTTATTTACGCAGATGTTAAACCACATACCCAGATAGAAGCGCCCAATGGTTTTAGCACAAAATCGACAGAGCTACTTGAGCAACAAACCGTATTAAGTGTTGAAGACATTAAGCATTTGATAATGATGACGCCATTTGCGTGGAAATTTCGCCCTGAACATTGGCAAGAAATAGAACAAAAAGGCCCGCAAACAGTGACATTATCATTTTATGTGAGCCAGTTTATTCGTGACTAAAAGTGTTCTTTTGTGAAGGCTTTGTCCATTTTTTCGAACATATCTTTTAGCAGTTGAGCCAAATCAGAATAGCGTGGTTTTTCAGTCGTTAATTGCGACTGGTAACCATGCGCTTTCATTTTACTATGAAGCTCTGTGTACCAGTTAAACATTGCAGGCTCTAACCGAGTTTCTGCGCGTTTACCTAACCACAACAAACCTTGCAATGGTAATGACAGAAAAAATAATGCAATTGTAATTGCTTGTGGGGAAAATTCACTGCCTAAGTAGTTTACTTGCATAAACACAGTCAGCATTGCCAGTATAGGCATTACTGTAATGGCAAGCTCAGTGGCTTTTATCACTTTAAATTCAGCAAACAAGGGAGCAAGCTCTTGTCGCATAGGCCACTTTTTGGCGTATTGGCGACCTGTTTGCACTTGTGACATGACACTTTTTTGCATCATCACTCCTAGGTTTTCATACTGTTTCACATGTGAGTGTAACACACTCCCGGACACAATCCCTGCAAAACCTGTCCTAGTTTTTTGTTAATCAGGCTAACGTTTAACAACTAAATGAGATAAAATATTATCGGCACAAGTCAACAAGACTTTAGTATAATTACGACCTAACTCTGTTAAGTGTAGCAACAAAATATGTTTTTACTATACTGGCACAGAACACTAATTATCAAGCCGTACTCACTCTGATATTGTATTTTTAGGACTCAGCTATGCCTTTGCAACCTTGCTCACCACGCCATGTTTTAGTATTAAACTGTGGTAGTTCAAGTCTAAAGTTCGCCATTTTAGACGCCACCACCTCCGACGAAATAATTTCTGGTCTTGCTGAACGATTAGGCTCAGAAACACCTTCAATTAAGTACAAATACAAGGGCAACAAGCAAGTTATTGAACTAGCAAATGGTCAAGCACATGACGCGGCAATCGCTGAGTTAGTTAATCTGGTGAATAGTTTAGGTTTAGCAGACAACCTAATAGCTGTCGGGCATCGTGTTGTTCACGGTGGAGAACATTTCACCGAGTCAGTGCTAATCGACAACGATGTATTATCTGCGATTGAAAAAACGGCAGCCTTAGCCCCCTTGCATAACCCTGCAAATTTACTTGGTATTCGCACTGCGCAGCAGGCATTTTCAACGCTGCCACAAATTGCAGTATTTGATACCGCTTTCCATCAAACAATGCCAAATATTGCTTACTTGTATGCCCTACCTTACTCGTTATACAAAGAGCATGGCGTGAGACGATACGGCTTTCATGGTACCAGCCATTTCTATGTAGCGGGTGAAGCGGCAAAATTACTCGGCAAAGAACGCGAACAAACCAATGTGATCAGTGCTCATTTGGGTAATGGCTGTTCTGTGTGCGCCATTAAAGATGGCAACAGTGTTGATACCAGTATGGGCCTAACCCCTCTTGAAGGCCTTGTGATGGGCACGCGAAGCGGTAGCATTGACCCGGGTTTATTTACGTTTTTAACCCTGCAACTTAACTATTCTGTACAAGAAATTGATGATCTACTAAACAAACAAAGTGGTCTATTAGGTATCAGTGAGTTATCTAACGATTGTCGCACAATTGAAGAAGCGGCTGTTGCTGGTCATCAGCAGGCTAATCTTGCGCTTGATATTTTCTGCTACCGATTAGCAAAACAAATAGCCGCATTTATGGTGCCTTTGCAGCGCCTAGACGCGCTGATTTTTACCGGGGGTATTGGTGAAAACTCAGACATCATTCGCAAAAAAGTGATCACACAATTAGGCTTTTTAGGCCTTGTTTGTGATGATCAAGCAAATTTAGCCGCACGCTTTGGTCACGCAGGCTTAATCACACAAGGTGATGCCTTTACAAAAGCCTTTGTTATTCCAACCAATGAAGAATGGGTAATAGCAAACGACGCAGCACGCATTGCGAAGGAGTGTTAATTATGGCTCGCAGAATAATGTTGATCCCTATTTCAACAGGGGTTGGTTTAACATCCGTTTCGGTTGGTTTAGTACGCGCACTTGAACAAAAAGCGTTAAAAGTAAACTTTTTTAAACCGATTGCACAGCCTCGTTCAGGTGATACAGGCCCCGAGAAGTCAACACAAATTGTGACTCATGGCTCCCCCATCACTCCACCTAAGCCTTTTGATTTAGCCTATGCTGAGCAAATGATTGGGGATGGTAAGGGAGATGATCTACTTGAAGAAATTGTTGAACGCTTTGAAAACACCATAAAAGAAGACGAAATTGCCATCATCGAAGGCATGGTGCCAACGCGACGCCAGCCTTATGCTGGGCGAGTAAACCGTGAGATAGCGCAAACTCTTGGGGCTGATATTGTCTTTGTGCTAACCCCAAGCAACGACAGTAATGACCAAATTGAAGACCGCTTAGAAATTGCTTCTGGTAACTACGGCGGCGTCAATCACCCTCGCGTATTAGGCTGTATTTTTAATAAAGTGAATGCCCCACTTGATGAAGAAGGCCGCGCACGTGCTGACCTTGTTGAAGCGCATGAACCTGAGCAACTTGAAAACGAATTAAACCGTTTAGCTTCATTGCCTATCTTTAGAAAACACCCATTTAAATTACTTGGTTCAATTCCGTGGGATTTTGATCTTGTTGCACCTCGCGTTAAAGATTTATGTGAATACTTAAAAGCGGAAGTCATTAATGAAGGTGATATGGCACACCGACGTTTACGTCACGTTACTTTTTGTGCTCGCACGGTCTCAAATATTTTAAACCATTTTACCCCAGGCGTCCTTTTGGTTACGCCCGGTGACCGCTCCGACGTACTCGTTGCTGCGTGCTTATCAGCAATGAATGGTACAAAAATTGGCGCTATATTACTCACCGGTGGTTTTAAACCTGAAGACCGTATTATGCAGTTATGTGAGCAAGCAATGGACACTGGTTTGCCTATTATTGCCACAAAAGAAGACACTTGGCGCACTTCATTGCTGCTGCACAACTTTAATATGGAAGTGCCGTGTGATGATGACCAACGTATCGATAAAGTGAAGCACCATAACGCCAGCCACATCGACTCTGACTGGCTAGACAGTCTTGCGAAAAGCGTCGGTCGCACCCGAAAAATGTCACCGCCAGCGTTCCGTTTCTTATTAACAGACAAAGCACGCCAAGCGAACAAAACGGTTGTGTTACCCGAAGGTAATGAGCCACGTACAATTAAAGCTGCCGCAATTTGTGGCCAACGCGGGATTGCCAAAACCATTCTCCTTGGTGATAAAGAAGAGATTTTACGTATTGCACAACAGCAAGGTGTTGAGCTTAACGACCATGTAACCATTGTTGAACCTAAAGATGTGATCAACGAGTATGTTGCACCAATGGTAGAAATTCGTAAAAGCAAGGGCCTAACAGAAGTCGTTGCACAAGAACAACTGCTTGATAACGTTGTACTTGGTACGATGATGCTCGAACAAGGCAAAGTAGATGGATTAGTATCAGGGGCCGTTAATACCACTGCTAATACGATTCGCCCGCCATTACAACTTATTAAAACAGCACCAGGCTCGTCATTAGTATCATCGGTGTTTTTCATGTTGTTACCTGATCAAGTGCTAGTCTATGGTGACTGTGCTATTAACCCTGACCCAACGGCTGAACAACTCGCCGATATTGCGATTCAATCAGCTGACTCTGCCGCTGCATTTGGCATTGAACCCCGTGTTGCGATGATCAGTTACAGTACTGGCACATCAGGTTCAGGAGCTGATGTTGAAAAAGTGCGTGAAGCCACCAAGTTAGCGCAGCAAAAACGCCCTGATCTCATCATTGACGGTCCTCTTCAATACGATGCCGCAATTATGGAAAATGTCGCAATTAAGAAAGCGCCTGACAGCCCTGTTGCGGGTAAAGCAACTGTCTTTGTGTTCCCAGATCTTAATACCGGTAATACAACCTACAAAGCCGTACAACGAAGTGCAGAACTCATCAGTATTGGGCCTATGTTGCAAGGTATGCGTAAACCTGTGAATGACTTAAGTCGCGGTGCATTAGTTGACGATATTGTCTACACAATTGCCCTTACGGCGATTCAAGCAAAACAGGCAGAAAGCTTACTAAAATAACCCCTCAAAAATTAGGCTAGTTTATAATTCACTTATAAATTAGCCTGTTACCTTCTTTATACTGAGCTATTCCCATATTTATCCACAGATTCTGTGGACAACCTTCCAGCCCCTCTTTGACTAAAAACACGGCAACTAAATTTATTGCGCTTTAACTTACTCGTATTTATATATACTATAAATTTAAAGGCGACCTAGATAGGATTACAGATGTCAAAACAAACGCTACAGCTTCATAGCACAGAACTTACGATTCATAGCCTTGATGTCAATGACACAATTGATCCTGCCTTACTTCAACAAGCCATTTTTTTTATTGCTAAAACTGCTGACGAATTATCGATTGTTTGTCCGAGTAGTTTTGAACTTCAAAGCCTTGATCAAGAGACTGATTGGCTAGCACTTGAAGTGATTGGTCCATTGGGCTTTTCACTAACGGGGATAATGGCAAATATTTCTGGGGTATTAGCAAAAGCCTCTATTTCAATTTTTGCGTTATCAACGTATGACACTGATTATGTATTGGTAAAAAAACAAAGTATGCCAAAAGCCATAACTGCGCTAAAAAAAGACGGCTACCATGTACTCGGTGAGCAAAAGTAACCCCATGAGTAACGACGTAAAATACTTGCCAGAGCGTACGCTAAGAAAAAGCCAAATAATGGCCATTAAAAGCCCTTTTAGCGGTCGGGTAAAACCAATAACAGAACACCCTGAGCCCTTTTTTCGGTTTTCGACATTGGGTCCGGGGATTTCTGTTGAGCTCACAAGCCATAACATTATTGCACCGTTCGATGGCACCTTATTACAAGTTAAAAATGCGGGTAAAGAATACCTATTACAAGCAAACAATGGCCTGAAAATTTTAATAAATTTATATTTTTCATCTGAAGATGATCACATTAATCACACCAACATTGCTAAATTAAACGGCAATAAAATTTCCCAAGGCGAACGCTTAGCGTATTTCGATTTACGTGAATTAACGCGCCCAATGATAGGCACACTGTGTGTGTTGAATGCTGCAAACCTTGGACCGCTTTATTTTTCGTTATCTCAGGTCACCGCTGGGGTAGATACATTACTAACAGTAACTAAAAAGTAGAATTTATGACGATCATGTATGGTATCAGCAATTGCGATACAATTAAAAAAGCCAAGAAATATTTATCTGATAAAAATTATGACTTTACTTTTCATGACTATCGAAAAGACGGCATTAGTATCGACCTTATCACCGAATTTGCACAACATATAGACTGGCAAGAACTCGTCAATAAGCGTGGAACAACCTACCGTCAACTCACTGATGAGCAAAAACAAAATTTAGATAAAGAAAGCGCTTTAGCACTCCTTGTCGCGCAACCAGCAATGATAAAACGTCCAGTACTGATTCATAACGGTCAGTATCATTTAGGATTTAAAGCTGCTCAATACGACGAGATTTTTGCCTAATGACTGATCCCGTTATTGAATTAGCCCAAGCACTCATCCAACGAGAATCGGTCACCCCTGACGATGCAGGCTGCCAAGCGCTTATGAACGAACGCTTAGAAAAGCTAGGGTTTAATATTGAGTCGCTATTTTTTACCGACACGCTTAATACGTGGGCAAGAAAAGGGACTGAATCTCCCCACTTTTGTTTTGCCGGACATACCGATGTTGTCCCGACAGGCCCAGAAAAAAATTGGCAATTCCCACCTTTTTCAGCCCTTATTAAAGACGGTATGCTTCATGGCCGTGGTGCTGCAGATATGAAAGGCTCTTTAGCAGCAATGGTTATCGCAACTGAGCGCTTTGTTGCTAAACACCCTGACCATAAAGGCTCCATATCATTTTTAATCACGTCTGACGAGGAAGGCCCATTTATCAATGGTACAACCCGAGTGATTGATACACTCGAAGCACGTGGTGAAAAGATTGATATGTGCTTGGTCGGCGAACCGTCTTCGCGTGATGTGCTCGCAGATGTTGTAAAAAATGGCCGCCGAGGCTCTCTCACAGGGTTTTTAACTGTCAAAGGAGTGCAAGGACACGTTGCCTACCCTCACCTTGCTGAAAACCCCATCCATTTAGCTGCCCCAGTTCTTGCAGAACTGAGCCAAACTCAATGGGATGAAGGCAATGCGTTTTTTCCAGCGACCAGTTTCCAAGTATCAAACATTAATGGTGGCACCGGTGCAGGCAATGTCATCCCTGGTGAGTTAGACATTCAATTTAATTTTAGATTTAGCACCGAAGTAACCTATGAGGAACTACAACAACGCGTTGTTAAAATTGTTGAAAAGCATGGCTTAAACTACGAATTAAGCTGGATTGTTAATGGCTTACCTTTCTTAACCGACCACGGTCCGCTCGTCGACGCAACGGTAAACGCCATTAAACACGTTACGGGTCGCGATACTGCACTTGAAACCACAGGCGGTACGTCTGATGGACGTTTTATCGCACAGACAGGTGCCAAAGTCATTGAACTTGGTCCTCGCAACGACACAATTCATAAAGTAAATGAATGCGTGAGCTGTGACGACCTCATTCAACTTGCAAAAATATACGAAACCATTCTCGAGCAATTGTTAACATGAGTCAGCCCGATTTACTGCAATGCGTTACAGGGTCAAGTAGCTCACATTTAGTTGAGCTGCAGAACCACCGTTTACATGCAGATATTGTTACCGACTTTTTAGCATTACAACAAGGCGCTAAAAGGGCTGGAATTGAGCTTAGAATTGCCTCAAGTTTTCGTGATTTTACGCGCCAAAGTGTAATTTGGAATGCTAAATTTAAAGGCCTTCGCCCTGTTTATACCCTTGAACAAGAAACCGTTGACCTATCGGCATTGAGCGATGCTGAAAAATGCCACGCAATTATGCTTTATTCAGCCTTACCCGGCGCGAGTCGACATCATTTTGGTACCGATTTAGATATTTACGACACTGCAGCCATCAGTGATAGTTATCAACTGCAATTAAGCCCCGAAGAGTATTCAACTTCTGGGCCATTTGCTAGATTAACAGCGTGGCTTGATGATAATCTCGAGAAATATGGCTTTTTTCGTCCATACCGAGAGTACATGGGTGGCGTTGCACCTGAACCATGGCATATCAGCCATATAGCGCAGTCAGCAAACATGATGAAGTACCTTTCTATCGACACATTACAACAGCGCATAACTGAGAGTGACTTATGTGGCAAAAAAGCCATTTTATCCGAGTTAAACAGTTTATATGAACGCTATGTATTAAATGTAAATAGCCCACAATAAGTTACGTTCTCACTGGCCTTTTTGCTAATAGAAACACCATAACAGCGCCAAGAATTAAGGCGCTGGCTATCACTAACCTCATGGTTAATAGCTCATTTAAAAATACCACACCAGCAAACGTTGCTAGTACAGGCACAATAAGTTGAACAACGCCTGCTTGACTGCTTTTGAGTTTAGGTAACACTAAGTACCAAATACTATACCCAACCCCTGATGCCAGTGAACCCGAGGCTATAGCAAGCCAAATGCCGGTAGGTGATAAAGCGTGCCATTGCATCGCCACTAACAAAATGAGTATGGGTACGAGCATTAAGCTCCTAAGAAAGTTATACGCGGTTGCTTGAAGAGGCGCTTCGCATGTTTTTCCTCGAATACTGTATATTCCCCAAGCAACACCACTGACAGCCATTAACACCGCGGGTAATAAGGATGGAACCGTTGCAGAGGGTAACATTAGATACACAAAGCCGGCAAAAGCAACAATGAGTGCGCCCCACTGCAATTTACGCAATGGCTCTTTGCTAATAATACTGTGCCCTATCATCGTCAATTGCACTGCTGAGAATAATATCAGCGCCCCCGTTCCCGTGTTTAAATTAACGTAAGCAATTGAAAAGCACAGCGCATACACAAACAAACTCAATGCACTTAGGTTATTACCTTTGTCCACAACGGTCATCGACTTAACTGATTTAACCTGCCATTTCATTAACAAAAATAAGGTCAATGCACCACTTACTAAACGAATGGCAGTGAAGCTCAAAGGGTCAATATCACCACTTTGTAAAGCCATTCTGCACAATAAAGAATTGGCGGCAAAAGCGCACAAAGCCATCAAGGTATAGAACACAGTGGTTGGCAAAATACAGATATCCTTTTGATAATAAAATACAAGACCGTTCTAAACGTAAATCACTTACGATTTTTTACATAATTTATCATAGACGGTTAAGTCGCGTATGCTACTCTGATTACATTGTCTTATAGGAGTATTCAGTGCATCGACATTTATTTATTGGAGCTGTTTTACTGTTATCTGGTTGCAGTACCATAGGTATTACTGATCTATTCCAAGATTATGCAACACAGTTAAGGCCAGTGCGCCAAGCTATCAGCCAAAATGATATCGACACAGCCAACCAACTATTACCTAGTAACAGTTCAATGCACAGTAACTATTTGTTAAATCAGCTGGAAACTGCGCGGTTAGCGTTTTTATCAGATCAGCACTCTGAGGCTAACAGCACATTTGAAGCTGTTTATATGAACATGGAAAAAAAGCGCCAAGCTGCAAAACTACAAATAAGCGCAGGTCTTGAGCAAAGTAACGCATTATTAACCAATGACTCAGTCATTAGTTATGAACCACCCGCGTACGAAATGACTATGTTGCATAGCTATAAAGCGCTTAGTTATGTATTTGAAAAGCAATTAGAATCGGCTTTAGTAGAAATAAGGCGTGCAAACAAAGTACAAGAAGATGCACTGAAAGATAATCAAGCTGAGCTCGATAAACGCACTGAAGAAGCCGCCGCTGGCTACCCCGACATGACCACGCTAATTGGTGATGTGAAGAACGGTTTTCAAAATGCTTTTACGTTTTATTTATCGGGTATGCTTTATGAGGCGAATAAACAATTTGATGATGCCTATATCGATTATAAAAAAGCCCTAGAGATAAACACCGATAATACATATTTACAACAAAATGTATTACGGCTCGCTAAAAAACAAGGTTTTGATCAAGACTTTGAAATTTTTAGTCAGCGTTTTGGTAAGCTCAATGAGGTCAACGCCAATCAAGGTCAGGTTATTATTATTGCCGAGCAAGGCCTGATCCCTGCTAAGCAAGAATATAATTTACGGTTACCCATTTATACTTCGCGTGGCGATGCGCGTTTTTACAGTATCGCCATGCCCGTATACAGCGACGTGCCTTATGTGAGCTCACAAAAAAATATCACGGTCTCGGGTGAAAGTTTAACACTCACGCCGATAGTTCGGCTTGAGTCACTTGCAGCGAAAACATTGAAAGATCAAAGTGCGGGCAGAGTTTCACGACAAGTTTTGAGGCTAGTGGCAAAAGAAAAAATGCGTGCAGAACTTGCCAGAAGTGGTGGTGATGTCGGCAATATTTTAGCAAATATATATAACCTTGCCTCTGAGCAAGCAGATACTCGCAGTTGGTTAACTTTACCAAATCAGTTAAGTATCGCACAAACAGCAATGACCCCTGGTAATCACTCTCTGTGGGTGTCAGGGCACGGAAAAATTGACTTTGCGGTTAGTAAGCAGGGGTTAACCTTTGTCTACCTAACCTTTATTAATAACTACTTTGACTCACATGTAGTCCAACTCTAGGAGCAATAATGAAATATTTAGTGCCATTACTAACCCTATTACTCGTTGCGGCTTGCTCCTCTCGCCCAACCACCTCTGGTATCGGTGTCGAGCAAGCATCACAACAATATAATCAACAACTTATTGTTAATAACCCTGAACTTGGTAACAAGCTTGCGATTTCTGATGTAAAAACTCGCCAAACCAATGGCTTAACCGATGTGGTTGTGACATTAGCAAGTCAGTATAAAAAGTCTCAATATTTACAATATCAATTTACTTGGTATGACGCCGATGGGTTTGTCATAAAAGGCAATCACTCACCATGGCAAGCAATTACCTTATTTGGTTTTGCAAAAACACAACTACCGGGCTTAGCCCCAACATCTGATGCAGTCACCTTTTCGCTTGCTGTTCGTGAAGTCTCAACAGAAGCACAAGAATTCGAAGATTAAGGAAGCCACAATGAAATTATATTCAGTGAAATCAGCCACCGCTATCGCAATTGCAACGTCGTTACTGTTATCTGGCTGTGCCAACAAAGCAGTTGTCAGTTATGGTGATGCTCAGGCTGTTGAAACAACCGATATCAACTTTGGTTCAACTGATTTGCAAAAGGTCGCCA
This sequence comes from Pseudoalteromonas sp. MB41, assembly GCF_020966275.1. Lineage (NCBI taxonomy): Bacteria > Pseudomonadati > Pseudomonadota > Gammaproteobacteria > Alteromonadales > Pseudoalteromonadaceae > Pseudoalteromonas > Pseudoalteromonas sp. MB41. The sequence continues at coordinate 357,212 of NZ_JAJJZF010000002.1, forward strand.
GCCAAATGACAGATTCGTTATTGGCATCGCCTGTTGTGGGGACATTAACAGCAAATTCGCGTCCTATCGTGTTTGTTGAGCGGATAAAAAATAAAACCAGCGAGCATATTGATACAGAATCAATCACTGACTCTATTTCGACACAATTATTACGCAGCGGTAAATTCCGTTTTGTTGATATGACGCGTGTCGAAGCGGTGCGCGAACAGCTTAATTTCCAAAATGTCGACCCGCTCGTCAATCCCAATACTGCAATCGCATTTGGTCAGCAAGTGGGAGCGCAGTATATGTTATACGGCAACCTGTCGAGCATTGTAAAATCTAATGCAGATAAAGCCGATGTCTATTATAAATTCACGATGCGTTTAATGGATTTAAAAAGTGGCCTGATTGAGTGGGCTGATGAAACTGAAATCCGTAAAACACGCGAAAAATCTACTTTTGGCTGGTAGCCAGGAGGTTATATGAAGTACCTTATTAGTTTATTTAGCCTATGTTTATTGCTCAGTGCGCCGAGTTACGCTGATTATCAGCGTAATAAAGCGGTTCCCGTGCAGCAAGTTTTGTTTGGTTCAGTGCAGTCAGTTCGTAATATAACCGAGCAAGAACTGGTTAAAGATCAAACAAATGGCTGGAAAACCTTTGGCGGCGCACTATTAGGCGGTGTTGTAGGGAATCAATTTGGCGGCGGAAGTGGTCGAACTGTGGCAACTATTCTTGGTTCAATGATTGGCGGGTCGATTGCACACAACCGTCAGCAATCAAGCCGTTATATTGAATATCAACTTGTTGAGTTAATGATTCAAGTAGAAAATGGCGAGCAATACATGGTCGTTCAAGACAAGGATAGTCGGATGATATTTAATCAAGGTGACAAAGTTCGTCTTGTTTATTTAAGTGATAACACCGTTCGCGTAGATAAGGCTTTTTAATAGTAATACTAATTCGCTTAATTAAGTAATCTATTTTGAGGCAATAAAACCGCGTTGATAATAAGGTAAAAATGTCGTTATTTAGGTGTTATCGGCAATTGCTCTGCATCTATGCCGTCGTAAGTCAGAGATTTTTAACGCAGGTAGCGACAGGTTCAATTCCTCAAAATGATTAAGTATTATTGCACATTGGTATAATGTATTATTACAAACTGGTAAAAGTAACAGCGAGCAATCGTTACTTCATAAAAAGAAATGCCGCTCACCTAAAGTGAACGGCATTAGAGCCTTATCTCGCTATTATGAGCGATGATTTTAGCTCTGTTTGTAATCTGCAAAGAATCGTTGCATCTTACCCATTGCTTCAGTTAAATCATCTTTGTTCGGTAAAAACACCAATCTAAAGTGGTCAGGCTCAGGCCAGTTGAATGCCCTGCCGTGCACGAGCAGTATTTTTTCGGCTTTTAGCAAATCTAAGATCATGCGTTCATCGTTTTTAATCTTAAACTTGTCGGTGTCAACTTTTGCAAAGGCATACAGTGCGCCTTTTGGTTTTTTACAACTAATGCCGTCTATCGCATTTAGTCCTTGCCATGCAATATCACGTTGCACACACAAGCGCCCACCGGGGTTAATTAGATTATCGATTGACTGTACACCACCCAATGCTTGCTGAATCGCATATTGTGCAGGTACATTGGCACACAGGCGCATAGATGCCAACATATCTAAACCACGCACTAAGTCTTCCATTACACTTGTACGGCCACTTAATACCATCCAGCCCATACGCAAGCCCGCTGCTCGGTATGTTTTTGCAAGGCCGTTAAAGGTAATAATAGGCACATCATCACACAACGCCCCTATTGAGGTATGTGTGGCGCCGTCATATAAAATTTTCTCGTATATCTCATCACTTAATAACAGCAGCTTATGCTCTCGCGCAATATTAATAAGCTCCATTAATAAGTCATCACTGTAGACAGCCCCCGTTGGATTGTTCGGGTTAATCAGTACCAGCGCTTTTGTCTTTGAGGTAATTTTACTTTTTATATCAGCAATATCTGGAAACCAATCTTGTTCTTCATCACATAAATAATGAACAGGGTTACCACCCGCTAATTTAACAGACGCGGTCCATAGTGGGTAATCGGGTGCTGGGATCAGTACTTCATCATCGTTATCAAGCAATGCTTGAGTCGTCATTTGAATAAGCTCGCTCACCCCATTACCGATATAAATATGGTCGACATCTAGGTTGAATAATCCACGTTGCTGATAGTGTTGATAAACAGCCACACGGGCAGAGTAAAGGCCTTTAGAGTCACAGTAGCCTTGGGCTGAATACAAGTTACGGATGATATCGCGGTGCATATCTTCAGGCATATCAAAACCAAAGGCCGCAGGGTTGCCAATATTAAGCTTGAGAACTTTTTGACCTTCATCTTCCATTTTTCGAGCTTGTGCAAGCACAGGCCCACGAATGTCATAACAGACACCGTTAAGTTTGTGACTCTTTTTTATTTGTGACATGGTTACCTCTACTATTAGACCCTAAGACTAACCTAGCAGAGGCTAACCACGCTAGTGGATTTTTGAGGTTATAACTGAAATAAATTCAAGTTATTAGCGACCAGCAAACCAGGCCTGTAGTTTTTCAACTGAACCTGCAACTTGCGCGTCAAGGTTTTGTGACTTTTCTATTGCTGTATCCACATGCCCCTCGTTTAACGCCTGTTCAATTTCGCGAGCAACATCAGATAAGCTCGATGCACCGAATTGCGCAGCATTTGACTTTAAGCTATGTGCATGACGCGCAGCAACTTCATTTTCTGAATCCAAATTCGCTAAAACTTCACCACTCAAGCGTTGAAACTCACTGCAGCAAAAGGTTAAGGTGTCGGCAAATTGATCACCCAAAAGCGATTCCATACCTTCAAGTGCACCTTCATCTATTGTGATCGTCGTCATGTTTATCCCTTGATCAAAAACGTCATCATTTAAATCGCAACTCTAGCTGTTCATTGTAAAAAAGCAACCCTATGACCAGAGCTCATGTATAATAGCCATACTTTAATTGTATGCTAGAAGTTTAATATGGCTAGAGAACTGTGTTCGGGTTGTGGCTTTTCAGTCAGAACCTGCTTATGTAATGCGATAAGCATAATTAATAATAAACTAAAAATCATTATATTACGTCATCCTAGCGAAGAAAAAGTAACTAAAAACACAGCGCACCTGCTTAAATTAGGTTTAGCGAACTGTATTATTTTGAGTGGCGAGTCTGAACAAGACTTTCCTGAGCTTGCCTCACTGCCAACACAGAGCACGGCACTGTTGTATCCCGCCGATAATGCAATCATGCTTGATAAGTGCACTGATGCAACATTAGACTTTAAACAACAGCTTACTCATTTAGTGGTGCTTGATGGCACATGGAAAAAAGCCTACAAAATGCTGATGCTGACCCCAAGTTTGCAGCACTTCAAGGCTGTCAGCTTCGCCACTTTACCAAAAAACAAATACGTGATCAGAAAAGCACCTCGCGCCGATAGCTTGTCGACATTAGAAGCCGTTGCACAGAGCCTTAATTTAATCGAACAGTGTAATGTTGACCCGCTTTATCACTTACTCACGGCGCTTGTTGAAAAACAAACTCAGCACATGCCTCAAGCAGTCAAGGCACGTTACTTATAATGCGAGTGTCTAAACGTTTAAGTGCGGGGTTTAGCCGCCAAGGTCCCGATTACCGTTTTGATGACCAAGTTGATTTTGACGATATTCGCGACACGTTCGGATTTCGTACCCTCGTTGTGGGTCATTGGGTTACCAAGCAAGAACGATTATTAGCTGCAAATTTAATTTATGACGCGCTGGCAGATCTCGCACAAATACTGTCATTACCACCTGTGGCAATGGGCCTTCGTGGCAAACTGAATTTTGCTTTCGGTCATGGCGGTCAAAAAGGAGTGCAAGCACATTATAATGCGCAAAGCCAAACACTTGCTCTGGCAAAAAATGCCGGAGGAGGAGCCCTCGCACATGAGTGGTTTCATGCCTTTGATCACCATATTTGCCAGCATATGTTCCCACACAGACAACCCATGCAGTTTTGCTCATCATTGTGGTTAACCCAAACACCTGATTTAACACACCCGTTAAATCATTTCCTCAATCAGTTTTTTCATCAGGTTTTTTTAGATACTCAAGGTAATAACCCAAACGAGTTCGTCACACAATCGATAGCCTTTGATAAACAACGACAGCATATTTATATGAGCATGCCAGAAGAACTTGCGGCACGGTGTTTTGAGCAATGCATTGCTGTCCATCCTGCGATTAAAAATAGTTTTTTAGTGAGTGGCTTAAATGACGGTGGTTTAATTTACCCAAGCATAGAGCATACATCACGCTGCTCAGACGCATTATTACGGTATTTTAATCAACTAGGTGTGCTTTTACATCGTGGCTAACATCAACCGACTTAAAGTTCTTGATCCACAGTAAATAATCGTCAGCCTCAAGCGGTTTGGAAAAGTAATATCCCTGCCCTATTTGGCAGCCATAACGTTGTAAAATGGCCAAGCTCTGCGGGTCTTCAATGCCCTCGGCCACCACTTTGGCACCGAGCGTTTTAGCAATATCACAGGTTGCTTTACAGATACTTTGATCATTTAACGAAAAAGCGAGATTAAGAACAAACTGCTTATCAATTTTCACCTCATCAAAGCCCAGTTGACTTAAATAAGCGAGTGAAGAGTAACCTGTACCAAAATCATCAATGGCGAGTTTCACACCAATTAAGCGATAATCGTCCAGTGTTATTTTTATATTTTTACTTTCTTCCAGGGTCGCTGATTCTGTTAACTCAAGCATCACAGAATCAGCACTTACACCTAGCTCATTTAACTTAGTAATAAACAGCACAGGTAAATCTTTATTGAGCAAATCTTTTGCCGAGATATTAATAGAAATGACATGCTCAGGTATTAACTCACAAAACCTTGCTTGCCATTCTATGCCTTTCGCAACGACCCACTCGGTAAGTTGATTAATGACCCCTGAGGACTCAGCAATCGGAATAAAGGTATCAGGGCCGATTGCTCCAAGTGCAGGGTGATGCCAACGAAGTAGCGCTTCGCAACCCACAATATCACCCGTTTCTAAACATATCTGTGGCTGAAAATGTAAGTTTAATTGGTCTTCTTCAATCGCTAATTTTAATGATGCGGCAATGAGCAGCCTTTGCTCTGAGAGTCTCGCACTTTCTAAATCAAACATACGCCAGCGCTCACCTTGCAGGCGCTTTTCACTCATAGCTTGAATCGCGCACTGTAGAATTTGTCTGGCGGTATTACCATGTAAAGGATAATGGGCAACACCAATATCAACACTATCAACTAATTTTACATTGTTATGCGTGATGCCCTCTTCAAACACTCCATGAATCAAACAAGCAAATTGCTCTATATGACTCAGTTCCAACTCCCCCATTACAACACAAGCAAAAATACTGTCATCAACGCGTGCTATCCAGACACCTTGATCAACATGGGTTTCCAGCCTTAAAGCATTAATCGATTCAAGCTGTTGGGTAAGTAAATCCAGCGTAGTCACAATGCAGTTATTAGCATGCTCATAGCCAAATGTTGCTCTGGCATTTACCAAGACATGGGGCCTGAACAACATCACAGAAAAATGTTGTTTGTGCGCTACTTTTTTCATTATTTCACTCAGTAGCAATTGTTTATTGGGTAATTTTGTATCCGCATCATGTGTCATTGAATAATTAAATGATGAAATTCTGTGTCTATCTTTAAGTAACAACAATGAACTAATAGCTAACGATGTGAATAATAGAATGACATTTTGAATGGTGTGATTACCAACACCAAAGCCATTCCACACCAACCAACTAAACGCTTGAACAGACAATGTAAGCACCATTAATAATCTTAAACGCGTACGCTCACCTTTTCCTTTGTACAAAATAGTAATCGCAATACCTGCGAGCATTAAAAAGACAATACAACTAAAAATGTACGACGATTGCAGATTGAGTTGCGGCAATAACGAAGCCATTATTGCAGTAATTATTGACACACCTAATAAAGCGATCCACACCGATTTATAGTGACTTTTAAGTCTGTTTATTGCAGCAAAGTGATACAAAAAATAAGCACCAAAACACAATGCATACTGGTTTATAAGCCACTTAGCGCTCCACTCTAACCCGCTAACAAAAAAGCTCGTTAAACCATTATCTATCATAAATCCAATGGTCACTAAAACGAAGTAAGCATTTAATGTCAGATACTTAAAGCGTTTCGATATGAAGTAATACACCCCACATACAAACATGCATAAAACCAAGACACCCAGGATAGCGCCATACCCCAAAATTGTTTGGTGTAAATTAACTTCAAACGTTTTAGCTGAAACAACCCCGACTTCAATTGATATCGCATGCTCATGTTGGAAATTAAGAAGTGCCCAGCGATTTTGACGATTGTGATCGACTAACCAGTGTGGTCGCACACTCGATAAGCTGACTAATGATGCCAATCTATCTTTATTTTGAATTTGTAATAAATCATCAAGAAGATAAAACTTTTTCCACGTTAAGTTGGGTTCAGCAATATACACAACGTAGTCTTGATTACTTGGTAACTTATTTAAGTCGATGACAAGCCAATACGAACTGTGTGCTTTTAAGCGAAGTGTTTTGGGTTCAAGCATATTTACTTTATGCTTATCGTCTAATTTCTGCTGCAGTGATTGGCTAACAATAAAAACTGGGTCATCAGTGTTTATCAGCCAAACAGGGAGTTCAGCCGCATTTAAAGTCGCTGTAAAGGTATACAAAAAAAGACAACAAGTAGCAGTTACCAGCTGTTTATAAAACGTAAGGATGCACCTGCTGATTGAAAGCATTTTAGCTCCGTGCCATTAAACACCAGCTAAAAGTATGGGGGGGAACAGCGTAAATTGCCAACTTTTGGGAACGATTTGCAATTAAAGTACTGTGGCCCGTAGGCCACATAAGAAAAGCTTACTTATTATCGTCGCTAATACGACTCGCTACCGCCGAGTTTTGATCTTTATATTTCGCATCTTTACGGGTGTTGTAAGGATTTTCGGCTGGGCTGGTCATGGTCTCAAAACTCATCGCCCCTATTTTCATCATGGGTCTTAATGCCAAAGGCAATTTACCCGAGTTATAAAACTCAAGCACAATATTACCTGACCAACCTGGGTCAATTCGGTGTGCCGTTACGTGCACCATTAAACCAAGGCGAGCGAGTGAGGAGCGGCCATCTAACCAACCCACAATATCAGCGGGTAACGTAACTTTTTCATGCGTAATCGCCAAGGCTAATTCGCCTGGGTGAAGAAAAAAGGCTTCTTCTTCCGCTAACACGATTTCGTCGCTCATAATTGATTCCATCGCTTTATTAAGTTGATCTTTCGGACCGCTTAAATCAACGTAAGCTGCGGTATGATCTTGAAACACTCGAAACTTATTGCCTAAACGTAAGTCTACCGTCACCCCAGAAATCATGTCTTTACTCGGTGAAGGCTCTATAACGATACGACCCTCGTTAATATATTGCTGAATATGGGTATCTGATAATCTCATTTATTATTCTACCTAAAACAGCCAAACAGTTATTATCAACATGTTGCGCTGTAAAAATTATCTTGCTTCACGTTAGTTCATGCATTTAATGCAATCAATAAGCGTTAAAGCTCACAGTATGCTGGGATTATTGTGACACAAAACTCACTTATCAAGTTAGTCTTACAGACATTTCTTCATGAATTAATTTTTTATACTCATTTAAACCGTTAAGAATAACTTTTACGTTTAGTATGGGGTGAAATGATTTTTTTAATACAATGAATGTATAACAAGACGCGACATAAGCTGAGAAAATATGAACCTTCAAATACGTTAACGAGTTCGTACTCTCGCGATGTTAGTTTTTGTCAATTGAATCGCCATTAAAGTCATCCTCCCATACCATCCCCCAATCAGAAGTGGGTTCACTTGGGTCGATTGTGTCAATTTTTGTTTCTGTGGCAGAGCCACCGCAGCCAGCTAATGTCGCTACAGAAAGCGCCATCGCAAGTTGTTTTATGTGTCTTTTAAGTAGACAGAAAACACTCTGAAGGGCAGTAAATGCACTAATTAAGCACAAAATCACAAATACCTCATTGTCATAATGATTAATAAACAACAAGAAATTAACATTTTTTTCTGTGTTTAATCTTCTGTTATCAGTATTTCTACCGAACTATTTTGTGTTTGCTGGTAATGCAAGCTGCTGGCTAGGACACGTGCAGCATTCTTGTAGGTAGCGCTGATTGATGCTGCATTATCTCGAGAAATTACCCGCCCTTGCTCCGAGCTTTCACGTATTTCAATCGCAAGAGGGATGTTGGCTAATACAGGCACACCATGGCGGTGAGCTAATTTTACAGCGCCATCTTTGCCAAATACATGATTGGGTTCGCCGCAATGACCACATAAAAAGTAACTCATGTTCTCAATAAGACCCAATACTGGAATATTGACCTTATTAAACATAGCAATCCCCTTTTGTGCATCAGCTAGGGCTAAATCTTGCGGTGTTGTAATAATTACAGCGCCACTAGCAGGTACTTTTTGACTCATGGTTAGTTGAATATCACCGGTGCCGGGCGGCATATCAACGATGAGGTAATCAAGTTCACCCCAATCGGTCTCATTCATAAGTTGATTAAGCGCCCCCGATGCCATGGGGCCTCGCCACACTGTTGCATCATCACTCGGCACTAAGAAACCAATTGATTGCGCTTTCAAATTATGTGCTTCAAATGGTAATAAGTTTTTATTATCCAGTGTTTTAGGCTCAGCACCCTGCAGACCTAAAAGTAAAGGGATCGATGGGCCATAAATGTCAGCATCTAAAATCCCCACTTTAGCTCCCTCTTGCTCAAGTGCTGAAGCAAGATTCACAGCCGTTGTCGACTTACCCACTCCCCCTTTGCCAGATGCAACAAGTACAATCTGCTTAATCTGCTTAAAGCAGCATTGGTTGGGTAATGACACCTCGGCGTCGATGCTCACTGATGTTGAGAGCTTATTGCTAACAAACTCTTCGATTTGTGCTAATTCTCCCTTGCCAGCAAAGGGTAATTCCAGCTTAACCTTAAAGCTTTTGTCGGTATTTATTGTTATTTCTTTTACCCATTGGGCTTCAATCCCAATCGCAAATGCGCTGCTTCTATAAGCAGCTAACGCATCAAGTAGCGGTTCTTTTTCAGCCGATTTACCAGAGAATAATTTTGACAGTCCAAACATAGCAATAAAATAGCGTTTCTTTGATGAAAAGTGCTTCGGAATTATGTAACATTCAAGGCATTAAAACCAGACAATTAGATAATATCATTGCGTTGTTTTGTATATAGGCAACTCGCAATGAATTAAATAATGATATTCATGCATTTTTGCAACGAACTATCCTCAATTCGGAATGATTATGGCACAGCGAAAGATCCTGATTACTAGCGCATTACCTTATGCCAATGGCCCGACTCACTTAGGTCATTTATTAGAATACATCCAAACTGATATTTGGGCGCGTTTTCAAAAGCAACAAGGTCATGAGACCTATTACGTGTGCGCAGATGATGCTCACGGCACCCCCATTATGCTTAATGCGCAGAAACAAGGGATCACGCCAGAGGAAATGGTTAAAAATGTCAGTGTAGAACGCCAACGCGACTTTGCTGATTTCAACATAGAATTTGATAACTATCACAGCACTCACAGCGAAGAAAACAAGCAGTTAAGCGAGCTTATTTATAACCGCTTAAATGATGCGGGCCACATTAAGAAGCACACTATTTCTCAGCTTTTTGATCCAGAAAAAGGCATTTTCTTACCTGACCGTTTTGTAACAGGTACTTGCCCAATGTGTAAGTCTGAAGATCAAAACGGTGATAGCTGTGACGCATGCGGTGCAACATACAGCCCAACTGAACTTATCAATCCACGTTCTGTCATGTCGGGTGCGGAGCCTGTGTTAAAAGACTCTGAGCACTACTTCTTTGACTTGCCAGCCTTTGAAGACATGCTAAAAGAGTGGTTACACTCTGGCACTATCCAACAAGAAATGGCTAACAAGTTAGACGAATGGTTTGCAGATGGCCTGCAGCAGTGGGATATCAGTCGTGATGCACCTTACTTTGGCTTTGAAATCCCAGGTGCTCCAGGTAAATACTTCTACGTATGGCTAGATGCACCCATCGGTTACATGGCCAGCTTTAAGAACCTATGTGACAAGAAAGGCATCGACTTTGATGCGTTCTGGCGTGAAGACTCAGAAGCCGAACTTTACCACTTTATCGGTAAAGACATCATTTACTTCCACAGTTTATTCTGGCCTGCCATGTTAGAAGGGGCAAACTTCAGAAAACCAACGAATGTATTCGCTCACGGCTTTGTCACCGTAAATGGCGCAAAAATGTCTAAATCTAAAGGCACTTTTGTAAAGGCACGTACTTATCTAGATAATTTAGACCCTGAATATCTACGCTACTATTACGCGGCAAAACTTAACAACGGTATTACTGATTTAGATTTAAACCTTGAAGATTTTGCCCTGCGTGTAAATTCAGATCTGGTTGGTAAAGTGGTCAATATTGCAAGCCGTTGTGCTAGTTTCATCACCAAGAAATTTGACGGGAAACTAAGCGACACAGTGATGGATGAAGCGTTACTAAGTGAATTCCAAGCGGCATCAGACAGCATTGCTAATCATTACGAGAATCGTGACTATAGCCGTGCTATTCGTGAAATTATGGCGCTTGCAGACAAAGCCAACCAATTTATTGATGCTAAAGCTCCTTGGGTGTTAATTAAAGACGAAGCAAAACAACAAGAAGCGCATGACGTGTGCTCACTTGGTCTCAATATGTTCCGTGTGCTTATCACCTACTTAAAGCCTGTTTTACCAGGAATGGCTGCCAATGTTGAAGCCTTTTTAAATGACGCATTAACATGGCAAGGTGTGCAAACAGCACTTGTGGGTCATGCTATTAATAAATTTAAACCGTTAATGCAACGCGTTGAAATGGATAAAGTAAATAAAATGATTGAAGAATCAAAAGAAAGCCTCGTCGCTGAAAAAGACAAGATTGATCCTAATAGCCCATTAGCGAAAGAGCCAATCAGCCCTGAAATCGAATTTGATGATTTTGCTAAAGTTGATTTACGTGTAGCGAAAATTGCAAAAGCAGAACACGTTGAAGGTGCTGATAAATTATTAAAATTGACGTTAGATTTAGGTGGCGAAACTCGCCAGGTATTCGCCGGTATTAAATCTGCGTATGCGCCTGAAGACATCGAAGGCAAGCTGACCGTTATGGTAGCGAACCTTAAACCACGTAAGATGCGTTTTGGTATGTCTGAAGGCATGGTGTTAGCAGCAGGCCCTGGCGGCAAAGAAATCTATATTCTTAACCCTGATGAGGGTTCAGAGCCAGGCATGCGTGTCATGTAAGGTAAAACCTTATTGTAAAAAAACCGTTGTGTGCAAACTGAAGTGACCCCATAAAGTTGGACTCATTTTTAAGCGGCTGCCAAGGCCTGATTTCGATACTGTATCGGACTCAGGCCTTTTAGTTTCAGCTTAATACGCTCGTTGTTGTAATAGTGGATATATTCTTTGATGTTTTCAATAAGCTCATTCACGTCTTTAAACGTTTCGTTGTGGTACATCTCACTCTTCAATATGCCGAAGAAGTTCTCAGCAACCGCATTATCTAAACAATTTCCTTTTCTAGACATACTTTGTTGCAACCCTTTTTCCTTGAGATGATTTTGATATTGTTTGTTTT